>JBLMXY010000026.1:0-55181 GCA_050257975.1 Acidobacteriota bacterium | reverse complement strand
ACTTCTTGTCCGCGTCCACGTACTCCGTGTCGATGACCTCTTCCTCCTTGGGCGCGCCGCCCGGCGGCGGCTGCGCGGCTCCGGAGCCGGGCGCCGACTGGGCCGCCCGGTACATCACTTCCGCCAGCTTGTGCGAGGCCTGCTGCAGGCGCTCGGCCGCGGAGTTCATGTTCTCGGTTCCCCCGGCTTCGAGCGCCTTCTTGGCGTCGGCCAGGGCCGCCTCGAAGGCGGAGACGTCGCCGGCCTCGAGCTTCGAGCGGTTCTCGTTGAAGGATTTCTCGCTCGCGTAGATGAGGCTGTCGAGCCGATTCTTGGCCTCGATCTCCTCCCGGCGCTTGCGGTCCTCCTCCGAGTGCGAGGAGGCTTCCTTGACCATGCGGTCGATTTCGTCCTTGTTCAGGCCCGAGGACGCCGTGATGGTGATTCTCTGCTCCTTGCCGGTGCCCAGATCCTTGGCCGAGACGTTCAGGATGCCGTTGGCGTCGATGTCGAAGGTCACTTCGATCTGCGGCATCCCGCGCGGCGCCGGCGGGATCCCGATGAGATGGAAGACGCCGATCGTCTTATTGTCGCGGGCCAGCTCCCGCTCGCCCTGAAGGACCTTGATCTCGACGGAGGTCTGGTTGTCCGAAGCGGTCGAAAAAGTCTCGCTCTTCTTGGTCGGAATCGTCGTGTTGCGCTCGATCAAGCGCGTCGTGACGCCGCCCAGCGTTTCGATGCCGAGCGAAAGCGGGGTCACGTCGAGCAGGAGACGATCCTGGACGTCGCCCGCGAGCACGCCGCCCTGGATCGCCGCCCCCACCGCCACGACCTCGTCCGGGTTGACGCCCTGGTGCGGCTCCTTGCCGAAGAGCTCGCGCACGAGCCCCTGGATCCGCGGCATGCGGGTCTGCCCGCCCACGAGCACCACCTCGTCGATGTCCTTGGCCTCCAGGCCCGCGTCCTTCAACGCCTGCTTGCAGGGCCCGACGGATTTCGTGATGATGTCCTCGACGAGCTGCTCGAGCTTCGCGCGGGTGAGCTTCAACTGAAGGTGCTTGGGGCCCGAGGCGTCCGCCGTGATGAAGGGCAGGTTGATCTCGGTTTCGACGACGTTCGACAGCTCGATCTTGGCCTTCTCGGCGGCCTCCTTCAAGCGCTGCATCGCCATCGGGTCCTTCGAGAGGTCGACTCCCTGATCCTTCTTGAACTCCGCCAGGATCCAGTCGATGATCCTCTGATCGATGTTGTCGCCGCCCAGGTGCGTGTCGCCGTTGGTGGACTTGACCTCGACGACGCCCTCACCGACCTCGAGGATCGAAATGTCGAAGGTTCCGCCGCCGAAGTCGTAGACGGCGATCGTCTCGTCCTTCTTCTTGTCGAGGCCGTAGGCCAGCGCCGCCGCCGTCGGCTCGTTGACCAGCCGCTCGACGGTCAGCCCGGCGATCTGTCCGGCGTCCTTGGTGGCCTGGCGCTGCGAATCGTTGAAATACGCAGGCACCGTGATGACCGCCCGGGTCACTTTCTCGCCCAGGTAGGCCTCGGCGGCCTCCTTCAGCTTGGTCAGGATCATCGCCGAGATCTCGGGCGGCGAGTACTCCTTGCCGCCGGCCTTGACGCGCGCGTCGCCGTTGGACGCGGCCACGACCGTAAAGGGCACCATCTTCATTTCCTCGGTGACTTCCGAGGACTTGCGGCCCATGAAGCGCTTGATCGAGAAGACGGTGTTGGCCGGATTCGTGATCGCCTGGCGCTTGGCCACCTGCCCGACCAGCCGCTCACCCGTCTTCGAGAAGGCGACGACCGACGGTGTCGTGCGGTTGCCCTCGGCGTTGGGGATGACGACCGGGTCTCCCCCTTCCATGACGGCAACACACGAGTTCGTGGTGCCGAGGTCGATGCCGATAATCTTGCTCATTGATCCTCTCCTTCCGCCTTGTTGGCGCCGGAAGACCCTCCGGAGGCTTCTCCCACGAGTCCGCCAGCAGGCCAAGAGGATAGGATCTTAGTCTGTAATTGTCAAGCTAAAAGACCTATTTCTTAAGTCTATTAGACTCAATCTATTCGACAACCCTTACAGATGGCTGGGTTTCTGGCGGCAGCTTCGGCGCGCTCTGTCCGGGATGGATTTCGGCAACGGGCGCAAGGGTTCGGTCAAACGATAAGTCGAGATCGATCTGACCTCGCGAGTCCCTTCCATAGAGGCCGAACTTCCCCTGCTCGGAGCGAAGGATGTACCGGTACGAGCGCCCCCAGGGATCACGCAGGGCGGCCTGCGGGATGACGCCGCTGTTGGTCAGCTCCTCGAGCGTGCGGGGATAGCGGCCGGTCGCGTCGTAGTGGACGCGCACGGCCTGCTCGATCGAGGAAAGCCGGTCGAGCGAGACGGACTTGGTGAAAACGCCGAACGGCGAGCCCTCGCCCCAGGGGCGTAGCAGATAGTTCCAGGGATTTCGCGGAAACCGCCAGACGGCGAGCGCGCCGGCCGCGAGCACGGCGAGCCAGAGAAGAACGGCTGCGGCAGACATTCCGCGGGCGGCGGCGGGTGCGGCCCCGACGGCGGCCCCCGGCTCCGCGGGCTCGACCGAGAGAAGGCTTTCCGGCTCCGGCTCGGCCGAGCGCCCCTCCTCGATCAGCTTTCGGTCCATCAGATCGGAAAGGCCTTTCAGCACGTCGAAGTCGGAGAGAAAGGCGCTCTCGAGAATCTGTCCGACGTTGCGCCGGCCATCGATCCACCGCCAGGTTTCCTGCTCGGCCCGAGAGCTCGGGAGGGTCCCTTCCGCCGGAGGGCCCCCTCCGGCCGGAGCCAGAATGATCCCTTCCTTGCCCGGCGCGCGCCGGAAGACGATGTCGTTGCCGGGGATCTTCGCCTTGAGCCGCGGAAGCTCGTCGTGAATCTGCGCGGCTTCCATCAGCACCGACTCGGTCGGAACGGGAGCCATGTGGTCGGCGTCGTACTCGATCTGCCCTTCCTGACTGAACCGGAAGTTCCCGTCGGACCACTGGAAAGCCCGCTGCAGTGTGCGAAAGATCTGGAGCCGGAGGGCCTCCCTCAGGTCCTCGGGTGTCGCCATGCGCTCCCGGATGAGGAGGAATCCGAGCCGCTGCCGTGTCTCCTTCTGGAGCTCGAGGGCCCGTGCGAGATCGCCCTCGCTGATGCGCCCGGATCGCAGCAGGAGCTTGCCGATCTGGTTGTCCTGGCGGTGCTTCTTGGACTCGGCGGAAACGATCTGCCCCCCCAGAAAAGAGATCGTGATCGAGTCGTCTTCGTTCTCGACGATCAGCACGCCGCTCTTTCTCTGCAGCCCCAGCACCTGGAAGATGTCGCCGAGCGAGAAGGCCCGGAGCGTTCCCTCAAGCCCCATGAGAGCTTCTCCAGGCGGCGAGGTTTCCGGAAACCCAGAGACCGAGCGCGACGGCGGCGGCGCACACCCTCAGGACGCTCCACACGTGCTGCGGGGCGAGCGGGCGGATCTCGAAGAAGCGCCAGCCGATCACGGCGGCCGCGAGCGCGAAGAAGAATCCGAAGAGCGTCGCAAGCCCTCTTCCCGGCTGCTCGGAAAAGTAGGAATGCGGCCCCGGGAAGAAGGCCGAGAGCGCCCGGCACGCGCGATCGCGCATCGCGACGCGTCGGCGGATCTCCCGCGTTTGCTCGACGTGCGCCTCGATCCCCGCATCCTCCCGCCGGATTTCCAGCCGCACGCAGGGCGTGCAGAAGAGCGGCGGGTCGCCATACCGCTTGCAGCGCCCGCAGAAGGGCCGCCCGCATCGCGCGCACTCGGAGGCCAGGCCGCCCCGGCGGCGCCGCCACCAGGCCCAGGCGGGCGCCAGCGCCAGGGCCGCGAGAGGGCCGAGGGTCGCTGGCGAGCGCGCCCCCGCGAGCAGTCCGCGCTCCGGCAGGTGGCCGGGAAGGCGCTGGCTCTTCTTCTGCGCATTCCACTTCTCGATTCGCTGCCGCGCCCTCTCGACCGAATACGCGGCCGGCACGACGCGCGAGAGTGTGAGGCGGCTGGACCACTGATCGACACTCGAGGCCGAGACCGCCCGGGCCTCCGCGATCGCCCGCTCCTGCCCCTGGAAATCGTAGGACTCGCCGCGGGCGACCGACAGGTTGTAGAGGGCTTCGGCGGCGCGAGGATTTCGCTCGACGGCGGCGGAGTAGTCCCGGCTCGCCTCGGCGTAGTCGCCTTCTTCGAACCGGACGTTGCCGCGGTTGACGAACGCCCGGTAGTCCCTCGGATCCGCCGCGACGGCCCGGTCGTAGTTGGCGACCGCGCGCTGCGTGTCGCCGGCCCGCTGCGCGTACATGCCGAGCAGGAACCAGACGTCGGCGTCCTCGGCGAAGACCGAGGATGCCTGGCGCAGGCCGTCCTCGGCCGCGCCGTCTTCCCTCTGTTCCTCCAGATCCAGCGCGGCCACGTAGAGCGGCGAGCGGCGAATGATGTTCTCCCGCCCGATGACGGCAAGCAGGGTGGGCCCCAGCGCCATCAAGGCCAGGCCGCACGCCACGATCACGCGCTCACGCGCCGCCGCGTAGGGAAAGACGATCACGGCCCACCAGAGAAGGATCCACACGGGCCCCAGCCCCGCGGCGAGCGGAAGCGCGAGCACCAGCAGGATCAGGGGAAGCGCCGTGCCGGCTCCGAGAGAGTGTTGCGCCCGCTCCGAAAGGTCGTGTCCGAGACGCGCCCCGTGGCGCAGGAGCAGGATCAGGATCGTCGCGAGAACGGCGGCCGCGGCGGCGGCCGCCGCCCAGAGGCCGACGGTGGAGAACAGGGCGAAACGCGACTGGCGGGCCCCGAGAAGGGCGGACGCCGCATCGGGAAGGAGCCCGAGCGCCTTTCCGAACTCGCGCTGGCGGACGAGGAACCCGATCTTGGAAGCCACGGCGTCGTAGCTCGTGCCGTCCAGCGCGATGGCGGCGTCGAAGGCGCGCGCGGCGCGGGCCGTCTGCCCCTGCTGCTCCGCTTTCCGCCCTTCGGCGACCGCGGTCCGCGAGAAGTCGGACAGATAGCGAACCCCGACGGCCTGGGCGGCCCGCCGCAGCCGGGTCAGGGACTGCGCGGCCGCAACCCCGTCGTCCTCGAGGAGGGCGTTCAAGAACTCGAACCATTTCGACCGGTAGAAGCCTCGCGTGACCGGAGGCGGGAGAGGGGAAACCGCAGGCGCGAGAGGCGGGGTCGGGGTCTGAGCGGCCAGGTCCGAACCGAGCGCGCAGGCGGCCAGCAGCGCCGCAAGGAGTATTCGGGAGAGCGGGCGGCAGCCCCCGACCTCACTTGCCGGGCGGACGGCTCACCTCCACGAAAGCCAGGCGCAGGTCGTAGAGGACCCGGGAGAGGAAGTTGGACTCCTCGAAAGACAGGTTGCCGCGCGTCTTCTGCTCGAGAACGGCGAGCAGATCGATCATCTCGCGCGCCGCGGCGCGGTCGACCCGCTGCCGGCCCGAGGCGGGGTCGGGCACCATGCCGAGGGCGGCGTAGGCCGGCATCGCGAGCAGCTGGACGATGAGCGAAAAGGCTCCGCGGGGCGCTTCGGGCCGCTCCCCGGAAGGCTCCTGCCCTTCCTTCGCGGACGCTGGCGGCGGTTCGGGCTCGGCCTGCGGCTCGCGCGGGGCGGCCGCGGAAGGGGGCGCCGCCGCCGGTTCCGGCGCGGATTCTGTGCCCGTCCGGTACTCCGGACGCAGCTCGCCGTCGGCGGTGAACATTCTCCGGTCGACGACGCGGATCGGCTTCTCTTCTTCTTCAGCCATGGCGGTGCGGGACGAGGATCGAGGAGGAAATCTTAGCAGGTTGCGCGAACCGGGCCCCTTTCCGTTGCCCGCGGCGCTCCCCGGCCGCGGGACGGCCGCTCGGTATGATCGTCCCGTGCCCGATACCGCGCTTGCCGCCGGGGTCCGTTGAGCAGGGCCGAGAGTCTCGAGAGGCTGGCCTCTCTCGTCGAGCGACTGCGACGCGAGTGCCCCTGGGACCGGGAGCAGACACCCGACACCATCAAGACGTTCCTCCTCGAGGAGTGCCACGAGACGCTCGCGGCGATCGACGCCGCGGACCCGCAGACACTCAAGGGGGAGCTCGGGGACCTCCTCTTCCAGATCTTCTTCCTTTCCGTTCTCGCCGCCGAGCGCGGCTGGTTCGCCCTGGAGGACGTGGCCGACGGCATCGCCGCCAAGATGATCGAGCGGCACCCCCACGTCTTCGGCGACGCGCGGGCGCGCGACGCCCGCGACGTGGCGCGCGGCTGGGAGGCGCGCAAGTGGCGGGAGAAGGGGTCCGAGTCGGATCCGCTGGGCAGCATCCCGCTGTCGCTTCCGGCGCTGGCGGCGGCGCTGCGGATGACCTCGAGGGCCGCCGATCTCGGCTTCGACTGGGCGCGCGATGCCGAGGTCGCCGACAAGATCGCCGAGGAGCTCGACGAGTGGCGCGCCGCGGCCGCCCGCGGCGACGCGGCCGAGGAAACGCGGGAGATCGGAGATCTGCTGCTCTCGATCGTGAACCTGGCCCGCCGGCGCCGCATCGATCCGGAATCCGCCCTGCGGCAAACCAACGCCCGCTTTCGGGCGCGGTTCGCAGGCGTGTCGCGCCGCGCTCACCGGTCCGGGCGCGAGATGAGCGAGATCCCGCTGGAGGAGCTGGACGCGTACTGGGAGGAGGCGAAGAAGGAGGAGGAGAAGAAGACGGATTAGTTGTCAGTCCTCAGTCCTCAGTCCTCAGTCCTCAGTCCTCAGTCAGGAGAGACGCCCCGCGTCCTGTTTCGCTTGCCTACTCCACGAGATCGCGAACCCTCACCAGGCGGACCCCCTTCTCGCCCAGGCGCGGCAGCTCGCGCTCGAGAACCGAAAGGGTCGCCGGATGCGGGTGACCGATCGCGATGGCCGATCCCTCCTCGCGGGCCCGAAGCACGAGCTGCTCGAAGGACCGCTCGACCGCTTCGGGAGTGGCGACGTCGTCCAGGAACACCCGGCGCGACGCCGACGGCACGCGGGCGGCCTCGGCCGCGTCCCGTGCCACGGTCGATCCGGTCGTCCGGCTGTCCACGAAGAAGAGGCGGCGCCGAGCCAGGACCGCCGCGACGACGCGCATGACGCGCGGATCCGAAGTCGCGGCGGAGCCCATGTGGTTGTTGATCCCGGTCGCTCCCGGGACCGTCGCGAGATCCTGCTCGAGGGTCCGCGCGATCTCCTCCTCGCTCTGAGAGCGCAGCACGACTCCCGGGCCGGGCCGCACCGCCGGATAGCCTTCGGGCTCCATGGGCAGATGCAGGAGAACCTCCTTGCCCGATTCCGAGAGCGCCCGCGCCGCCGCCGCGCTTCCGGGGAGCTCCGGAAGCACGGCCCCCGCGACCGCGTAGGGCCAGGCCGCGATCCGAAGGACCGCCGGCCGGTCGTTGCCGAGGTCGTCGATCACGATGGCGATCCTCGCCTCGGGTCTTCGCGAGGGCGCAGCCTCCGGGCGCGAGGGCGTCGACACGGCGGCACGCGGAGTGCGGGCAACTCGGGGGCGCGGCGGCGCGGAGACGGGCGGACGGGACGGCGGCGGGACCGGCGGCCGCGTTCGCCAGAGCCAGATCACCGCCACGGCGAGAACCAGAGAGAGCGCGGCGAAGAAGAGGGTCGCCGCGGAGACGCGGCGCCGGCGCGCCGGCAAGGGCGGGGCCTAGCCCCCCGTCACGCGGCCTTGCGGGCCGAGGCGGGGCTCCGTGCGATCTCGAGACCGCGCTCCAGGATCGGATCCTTGTCTGCCTGCCCGTCTCCCGGAAGGACCAGAACGCGCTCATCCGGCGAGAGACCCTTCCCTCCGAGGACCGTGCCGGAAGGAGAAACGTAGCGTCCCACCGTCATCCAGAGCGTTCCTCCGGAAGCGGTCTGGACCTGGCGCTGGATCACGGCCATTCCGACGGTCGTTTCGCCGACCGTCGTGGCCGCGGCCCGATCATGCAGGGCCGCGGCGAAGATCTCCGCGGCGCCCGCGGTCGCGTCGTCGGTCAATACCACGGTCCGGCCGTTCCACAGCTTCTCCCCGGACGCCTCGACGGGGGCGACCGCCAGCCTCCTGGAGACCACGCTCGCCACGATTCCCTTTCCGACGAAGGACGAGGCCGCCGCGGCCGCATCGGCGACTTCGCCGCCGATTGCCCCGCGAACGTCGATCACGAGTTTCGAGACCGAGCGTTTCCCGGCTTCCGCGACCACGTCGGCCAGTTGCCTGGCCGCTGTCGGAGTGAAAGCCGGCACGCGAACGATGCCGACGTCCCGGTCCCAGCGTGCCGAGACGGGCGGCGGCTCGAAGCGGGCGCGCGGCACCCGCAGGCTCACCCGATTCTCCTCCCCCGCCCGAAACAGCAGCAGCGCGACGCTCGTCCCCTCGGGTCCCTCGAGCGCCGACCGGATCTTCCACACGGGCGCGGTGCGGACGTTCTTGCCGTCGATCGTGTCGATCAAGTCTCCGGAGCGAACGCCCGCCTTCTCGGCGGGAGAGCCGGGCAAGGCGCCGACGACGAAGGGAAAGCCGCCCCGCCGCGCCACGACGATGCCGGGCCCGACGGCGCCCGATGCCTGCTCGGCCCGATACGCGGGGCGCTCGGAGGCGGGCACGTAGTAGGAGAAGGCGTCCAGGGCGTCGGACATGCCGTCGTAGGCGCCTTCCAGAAGGGCCTTGTTGTCGACCTGCTCGACGTAGTTGGACCGAGTCAGCGACAGCACGTCGGAGAAGATCGACAGCGCCCGGGTGGCCGGATCGCGGCCCGAGCCCTGGCTGCCCGAGACGGCGCGAAGGGAGAGCAGAGCGGCCACCGAGCCGACGACGAAGAGGAGTCGGGAGCGGTTGTTGCGCATCGGTGAGATGGTAACAGAGGGGGAAGGTCGAAGCTTTCAGCTTTCAGCCGTCAGCCGTCAGCCAGAACGGAACCGGAACCCTCCGAGCTCCGACTGATCGCTGACAGCTGAGAGCTGACAGCCGATCGCTTTACCTCAACCAGGCCACCGGATCGCTCGCCTTTTGCCGGTCCCGAACCTCGAAATACACGCCGGATTCCTCGCGCCCCGGCCCGACGCCCGCGAGGCCGACGGTCGCGCCCACCGGCACGTAGGAGCCGGGGGTGACCGAGACCGCCTGGAGCCAGGCGTAGAGGGTCAGCACGCCGTCGCCATGGTCGAGGATCACGAGGTTCCCGTACTCGGCGAGCCACTGCGCGTAGACCGCCTTGCCGGCGTAAACGGCGCGCACGGGCGTGCCCGGCGGCAGGGAAAGAGCGATGCCGTTGGAAAAGGTCCAGGCGTCGAACTTGGGGTGGCGGTGCCGGCCGAAGGTCTCGATCAAGGTGCCCCGGGCCGGCCAGTCGAGGACGCCCTTCCACGGCCGGATGCTGCCCGAGGGGCTCGCGGGCTCTCCGGTCGACTGGCTGGCCAGAGCCTCGAGCAGCCGCTCGAGCCGGGCGGCCTTGTCGGTCAGGCTCACGACCTCCTCGCGTCCGGAACTGGCGAAGCGCCGCTGCCGTGCCAGGAACTGCTCCCGCTCCTCGCGCAGCGCGGCGATGCGGACTGTCTCGCGGCGGCTCTTCGCGTAGAGCTGGTCGATCTCCTTCTTGACCGATTGCTCCCGTTCGAGGTCCGCGGACAGGCGCTCTCGCGCAGCCCGATCGCGAGCAAGCAGGTCCCCGTCCCGCCGGGCGAGCGCGTCCAGCCGGTCGACGCTCTGGAGAAACGCCCGGACGTCGCGGGCCTCGAGAAGGATCCGGAAGTACCCGAAGCGCCCGAAGCGGTGGAGCACGCGCGCCCGGGTCACGAGGGCGCGCCTGCTCTTCTCCGCGGCGGCGGCGGCCTTCTCGCGCTCGGCGGAAAGCGCGGCGAGGCTCGCCGACAGCTCCCCCCGGCGGGCGGCGAGAGCGCGATTCTCCTCGGTCGCGAGCTCGAGCTTGAGGTCGAGGAGCCTCAACTGCTCCTCGGCGGTGGCGACGTTCTTCTCGCTCTCCGCGAGCTTCTGCTCGAGCGCGGCGATTCGGGCCTGGATGCGCGCCAGGTCCGCCTGGCGCTGCTCCTGCGCGGAAGGAACCGCAGGGGTCTGGGCGGCGAGTGACGCGCCGAGGAGCAGGACCGCCAGCGGCGGCCACCTCACCAGAGCGGCCTCCCCGCGGCGCCCGGTGTCGCGGCGGCGCCGAGAAGCTCGCGCACCGAGGCCGTCACGTCGGCGATTCCCGGCACCGGGTTGGCCCGAAAGCTCTTCGAGGAGAAAAGGACGCCCCGGACCAGGTCCGGATCGAGCGAGCAGTGGTCTCCCGACCAGACGTCACGGTTGTCCTCGAAGACGTTCTGCGTCGGCACGCCGAGCGAGGCCTGCCAGGAGACGCGGTAGGGCGGGCGGTTGGTCACGATCAGGTCGGGGATCAAGCGCGGGTCGAAGCGCCGGTAGACCTGCTCCCGCTTGAAAACGCGCGAGACGGCGCGCTCGCCGGTCTTCGGGTCGGTCAGGTTCTCGAGCTTGGCGATGAGCTCGTTGCGCAGGGCCTCGTAAGGCGCGCCGGGGGGAACGATCCCGCCCTGCTCCCGACCCTGCAGGTTGACGTAGACGTCCCCCAGCCCCATCGCGTAGGCGCGCGACTTCGACCAGTCGACCGACTCCCAGAACTGGCCGCGCGAAAAGAGGGCTTCCAGGCTCTTTCGCTCGGCGCCCCCCTTCATCACGAGGTAGCCGTTCTCGACCAGCCAGGTGTTGTAGTTGACTGACCGACGCCACGTCGCGAATCCGTGATCGGACAGGACGATCAGGACGTCCTGCGGGGCGAGGGCCTTCGCCGTTTCCCCGACGATCGCGTCCATCGTTTCATACGCCTTCTCGACGGCGTCCCCGTACCGCGCGGCGAGCGCCGCGTCGTAGGCAGGATGCTGCGGATCGCGCAGCCGCCAGAAGACGTGCCCGACCCGGTCGGTGAACTCGAAGTACTGAAAGAGCAGGCGCGACCGCTCCGCGAGCAGGGCCCGGAGCATCCGGCGCTCCTGGGCGACGGTGTCGGCGACGTCCTGGAGGAAGGCCGCCTCGTCGAGCGTGCCCGACTGGATCGACCAGGTGTCGATCGCCCAGCCCATCGTCTTGTAGCGCCCGAAGCGTCGGACCAGGTCGCGGGCGAAGCCGCGTGGCGAGGAGAGCGCGAAGCCCGGCGGAAGCCGTTCGGGGTCGAACTGGATCGGCGAGACGTACAGCGCGATCTCCGGGCTCACCTTCTCGGCGAGGAAACGCGCGTAGCCGTGCACGGTGACGAGGGGGTTGACGCGAAACGGGGTCGAGACCCAGCCGCTCCACTCTCCCGGGGCAAGCTCGACCCTCTGGCCCGCGATTTCCACGGTGAGCCGGTCCCGAGCCGGAGAGACCGTCAGCCTCATCGGCAGCTCGATCGAGCCCTCGCGCCCGAAGGGCTTGCCCGGGGGGCCGATGAGCTTGGCCGGGACCGTGCCGACGTTGGATTCCAGCCGAACGAGCTCGATCGAGAAGTCGTTGCCCTCGCGCGGCGCAAAGAAGGGGTCCGACGTGTAGAAGGCGGGCTTGCCGATGCGGCCGGACAGGTCCGGGACGCCGAGGCCCGAAAGCAGCCTGCCGTCCCGAAACGCCTCGGGCGGGAACGTCACCGGCATCCGCAGGACGGTCGCGGGGCGCGCCCCGGCGACGCTCCAGAACGTTTCGCCCCGCCGGTTGTTCTTGACCGCGGGACGCGTCGGGGGCAGCCACGCCCGAACCGCGAGGAAGACGCCGAGAAAAACGAGCGCGCCCGCCGCGTCGAAAATCAGAAACGGCAGGAAACGCCGGCGGCGCAGAAACAAGATCGCCCCGGCGATCCAGAAGAGAAGCGCCGCCGCGAACGCGAGCACGATCGGATTGGATTTCCCGAAGAGAATCGGCGCGGTCGTCTCCTCCGCGACGGCGAAAGTCGGGACGCGGTCGGCTGGATTGCGCTTCAGGAAATCGAAGATCTCGTGTCCACCGGGGTCGAGCCCCGTCGTGAAGGTGGCCCAGGAGACCGGCGTCTGCGCGGGCACCGTGGGCGTCAGCGGCGAGTAGCCGCCCCGCCGCTTCAAGTCCGCCAGGTTCGGGAGCCGTCCGGCCGCCAGCATCTGCTCGACGACGTGCGCGTCGACACCGTCGAATCCGAGAATGACGACGCGAGGCGCCTTCGGCGGGTCCGCGAGGCACAGGGCCGGGATCAACAGCAAGAACATCACCGGAAAGGATTTCTTCATTGCGTTGCATCAGTTTACAGGGTCTCCGACCAGTCGCTCGCGTAAGATCCCTCCGTGACCACCCGCACCGAGGAGCTGCCGGAGCTTCTTGCCCGCATCCCCGACCCGGAGATCCGCGCCCTCTTCACTCCCGCGTTCATCCTCTGCTCCGAGCATTTCGACCGCTTCACGGTGGACATGCTCCTGAAGCTCGTCCGCGACCTCGGGCTCGATGCCCCGCTCTCGGTCGGCGCGTCGGTCGGCCGCCTGCTCGAGGCGAAGGGCTATTCCGCGCGCGCGGCGGCTCCGCTCGCGTGGTTTCTCCGCAAGCTCGCGGCCGAAGGCTATCTCGAGGTCCTCCCGGCGGAGCCCGAGCCGGTCTACCGGCTGCGCGAGCCGTTCCCGGTGGGAGACCCCGACCGCGCCGAGGCGCTCGCCAGGGCGACCGATCCCTCGTCGCTTCCACCCTTCGCCGTGGTGCGAACGATGGTCGAGCACGTCGGCGAGTTCCTGCGGGGCGAGAAGACGGGCGAAGAGATCCTCTTCTCCCCCGCCCGGCTGCCCCTCTGGTTCGACTACTTTTCCAACGACAACCTGCTCTATCAGATCAACAACCGTCTCGGAGCCGAGGCGGTGGCGCGGGCGCTTCCCCGGCATCCCGCCACGGTCGTCGAGATCGGCGGCGGCTCCGGCTCTGCGGCGCTCGCCGTCGCGGAGCGCCTGGCGCGCGACGCGGCGCTCCCGCGCATCGGGCGATACGTCTTCACCGAGATCGTTCCGACCTTCCTGCGCCGCGCCGAAAGGAACCTGAAGGCCCGGTTTCCTTCGCTGCCGGCGGAGTTTCGCAGACTCGACATGGACCGCGACTTCACCGACCAGGGGATCGAGCCCGCGAGCGCGGACGTCGTCTATGCCGTCAACACGATTCACGTCGCCAAGAACCTCGGCGCGACCCTCGCCCGCATTCTCGCGACGCTCAGGCCCGGCGGCGCCGCGGTCTTCTCCGAATGCGTGCGCCCCTTCGAGGAGCAGCCGATCTACGTCGAGTTCGTCTTCAACTTCCTCGAGAACTTCACGGGGGTCGCGACCGACCCGGACACGCGCCCCACGCATGGCTTTCTCACGCCCGAGAGCTGGCGCCGCGCGCTGCGCGCGGCCGGGTTCTCGCAGCCAGAGATCCTGCCCGACGTCGAGAGCCTCGCGAAGCACTACGACGCGTTCTTCGTCGCCGCCGTGACCGCCCGCAAGCCGAGAGGGTGAGGAGTCAGCGGCCGGGGGCCTAGGCCCTGTCCCCTTGCCCCTGGATCCTCGCCCCTCGATCCTCCGTCAACCGCCGCGCTCCTCGATCCTGCCTCGAAGGGTCGTCCCAGAACGGGTAGAAGCAGTACCACTGCTCCGGGTATTGCCGGACGTAGCGCTCGAGGATCGCCACGTAGCGCTCGATGTTGCGCCGCAGCGCCGCCTCGCGGTCGCCGTCCCGATCGATCGGAATCGGGTCCTCGATGATCGCGCGATAGCGCCCGTCGGGAACGCGCACGATGAAAGCCGGAAGCACCGTCGCCCCGGTCGCCATCGCGACGCGAAAAGGGCCGCGCGGAAAATAGGCGTCTCGGCCGAAGAACGGGACAGCCACGCCGGTATTGTTGAAGTCGCGGTCTCCCTGCATCGCCACGATCGCGTTGGAGCCGAGCGCGCGCAGCACCGCGAGCGTGGGCGCGAAGCTCCGGTCGATCGGGATCTCGGTCACCCCCGCCCTCGCGTGCAGGCGGCGCCGCGACCGTTCCACCGCGGGAAAGATGTCCGGAACCAGCACGACGTGGATCGGCTGCCGGATGGCGGCGAGCATGAGACCCCCGACTTCCCAGTTGCCCAGATGCGCGGTCAGCAGCAAGACCCCCTTGCCCCGCGCGCGCCCCTCGAGGATCCGCTCGAAGCCGACGACCCCTTCCACCAGCGCCGCCGTCTCCTCGGGCGGGCGCATCGCGAAGTGGAGGAAGTCGGCCCACGCCGCGAAGTGGCCGTCGATCAACTCGCGAATCCGGCGGGCGACCTCCGGAGACTCCGGCGAGACGCCGAGGATCCGCGAGAGGTTCGAGGCGAGCGCGGCGACGTACTTTCGCCGGCGGCGCAGGTACGGGCTGGCGATCCCGCGTCCCAGCGCCACGACGGCCCTCCGCGAGAGGCGCCCAACCAGGAAAATCGCGAGCGGGAACCAGAGGTGCGAAGTCGCGGAGGCCACGGCCCGCACGACGGGGTTGCGGCTCGCCATCTTGTCCTGCACGAGCTGATAGTCGAGAGTCGGGGGTCGGGAGTCAAGAGCGAGGGCCGGGTTAACATCCGCCAGTGCCTTCCGCCGCTCGAAGCAACGAGCCGGCCCGCGACTCCGGGCGCGGCCGGCGAGCCCTGGCTGCAGCGCTTCCTTACGCGACCTTCCTGCTGCTCGCGATCCTCTCGTGGAACCGATGGATCGAGCCGTACGTGGACACGGGCAGGGAGCTCGAGACGCCGTGGCGGCTCTCCGCCGGCCAGAGGCTCTATCGCGACGTTCGCTTCTACCATGGGCCGCTCGCCCCGTACCTCGCGGCCGCGATCGACCGCGCGGCGGGCCCTTCGCTGCCCGCCCGGATCGGCTTCGCCGCCGCGATCGCGATCGCCAACCTGGAGGCGCTGCGCCGGCTCGCGCTGAGGCTGCTCTCTCCCGGCCGCGCGGCTCTGGTCGCCTCGCTGCTCGTCGCCGTGGCGTTCTTTCAGCGGCCGGGAGGATGCCACCTCTTCCCCTTCAGCTTCGACACCGCGATCGCGGCAGCGGCGATCGCCTGGGCGATGCTCCTGGCGTCGGGCAAGCAGGGCGCGGCGACCGACCGGCTCGCGGCCGTCTGCCTGCTCGCCGCCCTGCTCTCGCGGCCGGAGATGGGCCTCGGCGCCATCGGGGCCCTGGCGATCGAGAGGCGCAGCGCGCGCCGGCTCCTCGTGCCGGCCGTTGCCCCTCTCGCCGCGGCGGCGGTCGTTTACGCCGGGCTTTCGGCCGGCACTCCCCTCTCGATCCTTCGAGGCGAAGGGTGGCTTGCGATCGTGGGGCCGCCGCAGACGTTCCGGAACATCTACGCCTCCTACGCGGGACTCGACCGGCCGTCGCTGCGTCTGGCCGAGCTCGCTCTGGCGGCCGTCGTCCTGTTGCTGCTCGCGACGCTCGTGGCCGGCGCGGCGGCGCTCGCCGCCCGCGCGGGTCGGGGCGCGGGCGCGGTCGAGGCGGCCGCGGTGGCGATTCTTTCCGCCGTGGCCGCGGTGTGCCTGGCGCCTCCGGCGAGCCTGGCGAACGCGCTTGCGCTCTTTCCGCCGCTCGTGCGGGTCGTGCCGCCCCTGCTCGTCGCGGCGGGAGCCTGGCGGGTGATCGGGCGCGTGGCCGGACGGGCGCCGGGCCCTCTTCTCGCCCACGTTCCCGACGCGCTCCTCTACACCTGCGCGCTCTTCTCGGCGCGGCTGCTGCTCGCGGCCGGCTACGTCGGGCCCTACAGCGCGTTCCTGCTCCCGCTCCCGCTGCTCGCCGCCGCCGCCGGGCTCTTTCGCCTGGCGGACCGGGCCGCGGCTCCGCTCGGGGCGCGCCTCCCGCGCCTGACGGCGGCGGCGCTCGCGGTCTTCCTCCTCCACCGCGCGGGCGACCTCGCGCGCGTCTTTCGCCACGACGGCTGGGCGCGTGTGGCCACGCCGGCCGGCTCTCTGTGGCTCACCGAGCCCGTGGCGTCCACGACCCGCGAGGCGCTCGAGGACCTCGCCGCCCGGGTACCGCCGCGCGGCACGCTGACCGGCTTTCCGGAGGCCGGCTTCTTCAACTACGTCCTGCGTCTGGCCAATCCGCTTCCCGAGGACCAGTTCTTCCCCGGGCATCTGGACGCCGCGGCCGAGGCCGATGCGATCGCGCGGATTTCGCGGCGGCCGCCGAACGCGATCCTCTACGCCAACGTGCTGGCGGTCGGCCATCGCTCGGTGCGGTTCGGGACGGACTACCTTTCCAACCTCGACCGGTTCGTTCGGCAGAGCTTCGTCGTCGCCGCCCGGTACGGTCCTGGAGCCGAGCCCGGGGCGCGCGTCGGCGACCCCCAGTTCTTCGTCGAGATCCGGGTGCCCCGTTCCGCCGCGGGAGGGCAGGCGAAGTGAGGCTCGACCTCGCGGTCGCAACCCGATTCCACCTGTCGCGCCGCGCCGCTCGGGAGGCCGTCCGCGCCGGCCGCGTGGACGTCGAAGGGCAGACCCGCGACGAGCCCGGGCTCGAGGTGCCGGAGGGAGTCGCCCTCTCGCACGACCCCGACCGACCGGCGCGGCGGCGTGTGCGCACCCGCCTCGCGGTGCTCCACGAAGACGCGGACCTGCTCGTCGTCGAGAAGCCCGCGGGCTTGCTCGCCGTCCCGACGGCCGAGCGCGAGAAAGACACGCTCCTCTCGCGAGTCTCCCTCTATCTCCAGCATCGCTACCGCCGCCGCCCCTATGTCGGCGTCGTTCACCGCCTCGACCGGGACACCTCCGGGGCGGTGGTCTTCGCGCGGACGCGCGAGGCCCTCCACGCTCTCCAGGAGCGCTTTCGCCGCCACGACATCGAGCGCGAGTACCTGGCGATCGTCGAGGGCGAGCCGGCCCCTGCCGGATCCATCGACGCCGCGCTCGCGGGCGACGGAATCGAGCGGAGGCGCGGGGTCGCCCGTCCGGGCGAGCGGGGAAAGCGCGCCGTGACGCGGTACCGCGTCCTCGAGAGGCTCGCCGGTGCCTCCCTCGTCGCGATCGAGCTCGAGACGGGCAGGACGCATCAGATCCGGATCCACTTGGCCGCCTCGGGCCACCCCGTTCTGGGAGACCGCGTCTACCGCCCTCCCGCCGCGCCGCCGCCTCCGATCGAGGTGGGCCGGCAGATGCTCCACGCGCGGTGTCTCGGCTTCCTCCACCCGAGGGACGGCCGGCCCGTGCGGGTCGAGGCCGCGGTCCCGGAGGACTTCGCCAGGGCCGTCGCGCAACTGCGCGCCAGGGCCCGGACCAAAAAAAGCGCCCCGGGTTCTCCGGGGCGCGGGGTCACCTCGAAAAGGGCCGGCTAGGCGAGGACGACGACCACGACGCGGCGGTTCTTCGCGCGCCCGTCCCTGGTCTTGTTGTCCTCGACCGGCTCGGTCTTGCCGTAGGAGATCGTGGACATCCGGTTGAGCGCGACCCCCTTCTGGTTCAGGTACCGGCGCACGGCCTCGGCCCGCTGCTCGCCGAGCCTGTAGTTGTAGGCGTCGGGTCCCGTCGAGTCGGTGTGCCCCTGGATCTCCAGGTAGACGTTCTTGTTCTCGGTCTTCAGGCGTCCGGCGAAGTCATCCAGCTTCTCCATCGCCTCCTTGGACAGCTCGTGCCCGTCGACCGGGAACTTCACGGCGTCGTCGGAGAGGACCAACGAGTAGACGAACTTGCCTTCGGCGAGCTTGCCCGCCGCCTGCGCCCGCTCCAGAGCGTCGCGGGTCGTCTTGTCGAGCTCGGTGATCTTCTGGTCATGCTCCTTGACCTTCGTCTGGGTCTGCTCGACCTGCGACTCCACCTGGCTGATGTGCTTTTCGGTCGCAGCGCTGCTTTTAGAGACTTCCTCTCCCACGTAGTGCTTGGAGGCGCACCCCGTGAGGCCGAAAGCGCCTAGAAGGAGCGCTCCGCCGACGACCCCCCACCGTGTCCCCGTTCGGTTGACCATGAGTCCCTCCTGTTGCAAGGTTTTCCTTCGGCGCCCTACGGGGCGGATCCCCTGTAGCCGCGCCGCGTCCGCACGTCCCAGGAACCGGGCTTCGTTACGGACACCACGACGACCCGGTATTTTACCTCCCCTTGCCCCGACGGTGTAAAGCCCAGAAGATACTGCTTTCGGACCTCCCGGTCGATCCGGACGGCGACGGGGCGCAGATCGTCCTCCCCGCCCACAAGGAACATCTGGCCGCCGCTCGAGGAGGCCAGCAGCTTCAGGTTGTCCAGGGCCAGCTCCTCTTTCTCCTTCTCGCTCAGCCGATCGAACGCGGCGTTCTTCATGCCGATCGCGTACACCGGTGTCGAGACTTGTTGCAGGATCTCTGCCATTTCCAGGCTCGATAGCCTGCTGGCGTTGTCCACGCCGTCGGTGAACAGCAGGATCGCCCGTTTGGCGTTCTTGCCCTCGACCAGGCGGGACGGGGTCGCCGCAACCGCGTCGAAAAGCGCCGTCTGGCCCTCCGCCACGAGTCCGGCGAGGCCCTCGAGCAGCCGCCGCGGGTCGGTCGAGAAGGGGGCCACGAGACGCACCTCCTCGTCCGCGAAGGCGAAGAGCGCGAAATCGTCGCCCGGCCGGCGGTTGGCCACGATCTGCCGAATGGCGTCCTTGGCCGTCTCGAGCTTCGAGGCGATCTTCATGCTTCCGGAGGTGTCCACGAGGAACGCGAAGGAGGCCGGCGCGCCATCGTCCCGCTCGAAGGTGTCGAGCCCCACCGGCTTTCCCTCGACCCAGACCTGAAAATTCTTCTGCTCGAGGGCATCGGCGAAGCGTCCTTTCCGGTCGAAAACCTGGACCGGCAGCAGGACGTACTCCGTTCCGGCGGATTCCGAGTACGTGGGCAGCTCCTCGGGCGGGGGCGTCGGACGGGGACTCTGAGCCGCCGCCGCGGCGGCGCCGAGGACCAGCAGGAGCAGGCCGGACAGGACGTTTCTCACCCACAAATTATAAGGCCCCTGCGGTCGCGGATAATCCTGGGCCATGGGGTGCCCCCGGCTGGCCCTGGTCCTCGTGCGGCCCCGCTCGGCCGCCAACCTCGGGTCGGTGGCCCGGGCGGCCCTCAATTTCGGGGTCCGGGACTTGAGGCTGGTCGAGCCCGCCGCCCCGGTCGACGAGGAATCCCGGCGGCTGGCCTCGGGCGCCGACGAGGTTCTCGACGGCCTGCGCCGCTTCCCGCGGCTGGAGGAGGCCGTGGCCGACTCCGACGCCGTCGTGGCGACCTCCTCGCTGCGAGGCCGGGAGGAACAGCGATTTCTGGCACTCGGGGAGCTGCCCGATTTTCTCGCCGAGCTCGGGCCGGCGGCGCGGCCGGCTTTCGTGTTCGGTCCGGAGCGCAGCGGTCTGACCGAGGTCGAACGCTCCCGAGCGAGCGCCTGCCTGCGTCTGCCCACGCGGCCCGAGTTCCCGACACTGAACCTCTCGCACGCCGTCGCGGTCGTTCTCGCGGTGGCGAATCTCTCGGGCGAGCCCGGGCCCGCACCCGAGGAGCCCTGGGCGCCCGCGTCCGAAGTGGACGCCGCGATCGGGCATTGGGACCGCGCCCTGGACGCGATCGGTTTCTACGACACCGGGCACCGCGAGCGATCGCTGCGCGACTGGCGGCGCATCGTGGCGGCGCGGCCCATGTCGAGGCGGGAAGTGGCGATTCTGCGGGGAGTGGCGAACCGGGTCCTCGTATCGCTCAGGAGAAGCCGTCAGCTCTCAGCTCTCGGCTCTCAGCCAGACTCTGAGAGCTGACAGCGGCTAACTGATGGCTGATCGCTGACAGCTGATGGCTGACGGCTGTCTAGATCAGCTCCGCCTCCGAGAAGAAGAACGCCACTTCCTTGGCCGCGTTCTCCGGCGAGTCGCTGCCGTGGATCGCGTTGCGCTCGATGTCGGCGCCATGGAGCTGGCGCACGGTGCCCGGCTCCGCCTTGCGAGAATCGGTCGCGCCCATCGTCTTGCGCAGGTGCGCCACCGCGTCCTCCCGCGCGAGCGCCGCCACGACGACCGGCCCTTCGGTCATGAACCGCACGAGAGCGTCGTAGAAGGGCCGGTCGCGGTGAACCGCATAGAAGGCTCGCGCCTGTTCGGGGGAAAGGCGGAGCCGCTTGATGCCGAGAAAGCGAAAGCCCTCCTTCTCGAGGTGGGCCAGGATCGCGCCCACGCGGCCGGCGGCCACGCTGTCGGGCTTCAGGATCGTCAGGGTGCGTTCGATCACGATTTCTCCTCGAGACCGCGGAGCCGCGTCCGGGTCGGCTCTAGAGGTCGGCCCTCCGGCGGCTCGCGCTCAGAACTCCCTCACGTCGGCGGGGAGTTTGTCCTCCGTGGTGACGCCTGCCGCGGCGAGCGCCGCGAGAAGCCGGCGCGGCTGCTGGGATCCGACGAGCAGGGTCGAACCGTCCCGCCGGGTGATGAGCACGCCGCGGTTTCCGCGCGCGTTGATCGCCCGGCGCTTGCCGAAGCCGCGAAGGCCCCATCCACCGTAGTCGCGCACCGGGCGATAGGCCACCGCCGCCGCAAGAGCGATCTCGCGCAGCGGGACGCGCGTCGAGCCGAGCAGGCCGAACCGGACCGTCAGGGCCTCCGGGGTCAGGGTGGTCTGCATCCGCAGGGTCAGGACCCCGAGAAGGACGATCAGAACGGCGCCGACCAGGACGTAGGCCCAGGGGGCGAAGCTCTGGGACTCTTCGTAGAGGACCGGCGCGCCGCTCAACGCCCCAGGGCCTCCTTGACGCGGGCGCCGATGTCGGCCGGAGACCGGACGACGGCGATTCCCGCGGCCTCCAGAGCCTTGATCTTGTCCGCGGCGGTCCCGCGGCCGCCGGCGATGATCGCGCCCGCGTGCCCCATGCGGCGCCCCGGGGGCGCCGTTTGGCCCGCGACGAATGCCACCAACGGCTTCTTGAAGTGGCCCGCCACGAAGCACGCCGCTTCTTCTTCCGCCATTCCGCCGATCTCGCCGATCAGCACGGCCGCCTCGGTGCCCGGATCGTCCTGGAACGCGCGGAGGCAGTCGATGAAGCTGGTTCCGTTGACCGGGTCCCCGCCGATGCCGATGACCGTGGACTGGCCGAGGTCGAGCCGCGTCAGCTGGTCCACGGCCTCGTAGGTGAGCGTTCCCGACCGCGAGACGACGCCGACCCGTCCGGCCCGATGGATCCGGCCGGGCATGATGCCGATCTTGCACTCTCCCGGCGTGATGATGCCCGGGCAGTTGGGGCCGATCAGGCGCACCGGCGTTCCCGTTTCGTTCCTTCTGGCCAGCATCGCCTTGACCCGGATCATGTCGTTGGTCGGGATGCCTTCGGTGATGCAGGCGATCACGGCCACGCCGGCATCGACCGACTCGGCGACCGCGTCGGCGGCAAACGGCGGGGGCACGAAGATCATCGAGGCGTTGGCGCCCGTCTCCCGAACGGCGTCGGCAACCGTGTCGAAGACCGGGATCCCCTCGTGGATCGTTCCCCCCTTGCCGGGCGTCACGCCGGCGACGACCTGCGTGCCGTATTCGCGGCACGCGAGCGCGTGAAAAGTCCCTTCGCGCCCCGTCAGGCCCTGGACGAGCAGGCGGGTGGATTTTCCGACCCAGATGCTCATGCGCCCGCGGCCTCGACCGCTTTTCGCGCGGCGTCGGCCAGCCCGTCGGCCGGCGTGATCTTCAATCCCGACTCGCGCAGGATCCGCTTGCCCTGATCCACGTTGGTGCCCTCCAGGCGCACGACGACCGGAATCGCCAGCCCCATCTCCCGGACGGCCGCGACGACGCCGTTGGCGATGATGTCGCAGCGCATGATGCCCCCGAAGATGTTGATCAGCACCGCGCGCACGTTCTGGTCGGAGAGAATGATGCGAAACGCGTTCTTGACCTGCTCTTCGTTGGCGCCCCCCCCGACGTCGAGGAAGTTGGCCGGCTCGCCCCCCGCGAGCTTCACGAGATCCATCGTGCCCATCGCGAGGCCCGCGCCGTTGACCATGCATCCCACGTTGCCGTCGAGCTTGATGTAGTTCAGGCCGAACTTGGATGCCTCGACCTCGAGCGGGTCTTCCTCGGCGAGGTCCCGCATCTCCTTGATGTCGGGGTGCCGGAAGAGCGCGTTGTCGTCGAAGTTCATCTTCGCGTCGAGCGCCAGCACGTCGCCCGACTTCGTGACGAGAAGCGGGTTGATCTCCGCGAGCGAGGCGTCCGTCTCGAGGTAGGCCTTGAAGAGGGCCTGCATGAACGCCACGCCCTTGCGGAAGCGGTCGCCCGAGAGGGAAAGCGCGAAGGCGAGCTTTCGCGCCTGGAAGGGAAACATGCCGAGCCCGGGATCGAGCAGTTCCCGCACGATCGCGGAGGGGTCCTTGGCGGCCACCTCCTCGATCTCCATTCCCCCCGAGCGGGAGGCCATCATGGCCGGCAGCCCGCGCCCCCGGTCGAGCGTGATGCCGAGGTAGAGCTCGCGGTCGATGTCGAGGGCTTCCTCCACGAGCACCTTCTGAACGATCCGTCCCGCCGCGCCCGTCTGGGGGGTGACCAGCTTCATGCCCAGGATCGCCTTGGCGAGCGCGAAGGCTTCCTCCGGGTCCCGCGCGAGCTTGACGCCCCCCGCCTTGCCGCGGCCCCCGGCGTGGATCTGGGCCTTCACGACGGCCCTTCCGCCGAACGCCTTGGCGATTTCCCGCGCCTCCGCCGGGTTGTCGGTCACCTCCCCGCGCGGCACCGGCACCCCGTAACGCGCGAGGATCGCCTTGGCCTGGTACTCGTGGACCTTCATGCGGAGGAGAAGTTATCAGTTTTCAGTTCTCAGTTCTCATCCCAAACTTCGAACTGACAACTGATCACTGACAACTGATGACTTCATCCTATCCGCCGAACATCTTCTTGAGCCCGTGAAGGGTCGTCGCCCGGTACATCTCCGCGATGGCCGTCGTCAGGGGAATCTCCTTGGGGCAGGCGCGCACGCAATTCTGCGCGTTGCCGCAGTCGTCCACGCCGCCGTCGGCCATCAGCGCCTCCAGCCGCTCGGCGGCGTTCATCGCGCCGGTCGGGTGGCTGTTGAACAGGCGCGCCTGCGCGATCGCCGACGCCCCGATGAAATTGGAGCGGTCGTTGATCTGCGGGCAGACGTCCAGGCAGTTGCCACACGTGATGCAGCGCGCGTACTCGTACGCCTGCCGCCGCTCGGCCTCCGCCATGCGGGGCCCGGGCCCGAGATCGTACGTGCCGTCGATCGGGATCCACGCCCGGACGCGCTTCAAGGCCTCGAACATCTCCTGCCGGTCGACCGAGAGGTCGCGCAGCACCGGGAACTTCGCCATCGGCTCGAGCCGGATCGGCTGCTCGAGCTGGTCGACCAGCGCCGTGCAGGCCATCCGCGACACGCCGTTGATGCGCATCGCGCAGGAGCCGCACACCTCCTCGAGGCAGGCGCGGTCGTAGACCACGGGCGAGGTGCGCTTGCCATCGCGCGTCCTGGGGTCCTTGGCGATTTCCATCAGCACCGAGACGACGTTCAGCCCCGGCCGGTGGGGAACCTCGTATTCCTCCCAGTAGGGCGACGACGTTGGCGTGTCCTGCCGTTTGACGCGAAGCGGGATGGTCGGGGGCATTTGCGGCCTTCCTTGCGCGCGGCTCAGTACTTCCGAGGCCGCGGCTTGAGGAGCGTCGTGTCCACGGGAGCGTAGGTGATCTTCGGGCCGTCGGGCGTGTGCTCGGCCATGGTCGTCTTCAAGAAGTTCGCGTCGTCGCGCGGCAGGGCGTTCCTCTCGTCGATCGGCGCCGAGAGGTCCCGCACCTTGAAATGCGCCCCGCGCGATTCCTCGCGCCGCAGCGCCCCCCGCGTCATGACCCGGGCGATCACGAGCATGTTGCGAAGCTGGTTGACGAAGGACAGCTCGCGGTTGGAATAGGCCGAGTGGTCGGTCAGGCCGATCCGATCCCACCGCTCGGACAGCTCCTGCAGCTTCGTCTCGGTCTCGCGGAGCTTCCCGTTCTCCCGGATGACGGTGACGTTGTCGGTCATCCAGTTTCCCATCTCCTCGGCGAGGACGTGGGGATTCTCGGGGCCGGACATGCCGGAGATCCGGCGGAACCGCTCCTCCCACTTCGTCTTCGCCGCGGAGAAGGAGCCCTCGGCCGCGGGCAGCTTCGAGGCCGTCTCCCGCCCGTAACGCACCATGGCCGGGCCGCCGATCTTGCCGGCGTAGAGACAGGACACGAGCGAGTTGGCCCCCAGCCGGTTGGCGCCGTGGATCGAGAAGTCGACCTCTCCGGCGGCGTAGAGGCCCGGGATGTTGGTCGCCTGGTTGCGGGGCGAGCTCTCGTCGAGCATCCCGGTCCTCTCGTCCTTCTGAAAGTCCACCCAGAGACCGCCCATCGAGTAGTGCATCCCTGGAAAGACCTTCATCGGGACGCGCCGCGGATCGTCCCCGACGAACTTCTCGTAGATCTCGAGGATCCCGCCCAGCTTCACGTCGAGCTCCGAGGCCGGGATGTGCGTCAGGTCCAGATACACCTGCCGCTTGCCGTCCACCCCGAAACCGTTGCGGCAAACGAGAAAGATCTCGCGGGTCGCGATGTCTCGGGGCACGAGGTTCCCGTAGGCCGGGTACTTCTCCTCGAGGAAATACCAGCGCTCGGCCTCGGGGATCGAGCCCGGCTCCCGCTTGTCCCCCGGCGTGCGCGGCACCCAGACGCGCCCTCCCTCGCCCCGCGCCGACTCGGACATCAGTCGAAGCTTGTCGGTGCCCGGGATCGACGTCGGGTGGACCTGGATGAACTCGCCGTTGGCGTAGATGGCGCCGTCCTGGTAGGCGGCGGAGGCCGCCGTCCCGGTGTTGATCACGGAGTTGGTGGAGCGGCCGAAGACGATGCCGGGCCCGCCGGTGGCCAGCATGACCGCCATCGCGGGAAACGCCTCGATCCGCATCGCGTACCAGTCGAGCGCGACGATGCCGCGGCAGCTGCCGGCGTCGTCCCGCACGAGGCCCAGGAACTCCCAGGCCTCGTACTTGCGCACGAGCCCTTCGACCTCGTGCCGCCGCACCTGCTCGTCGAGCGCGTAGAGCAGCTGCTGCCCGGTCGTTGCGCCCGCGAAAGCCGTGCGGTGATATTGCGTTCCCCCGAAGCGCCGGAAGTCGAGCAACCCCTCCGGCGTCCGGTTGAACATCACGCCCATCCGGTCGAGCAGGTTGATGATCCCCGGCGCCGCCTCGCACATCGCCCGGACGGGCGGCTGGTCCGCCAGAAAGTCGCCGCCGTAAATGGTGTCGTCGAAGTGAATCTCGGGCGAGTCCCCTTCTCCCTTGGTGTTGACCGCGCCGTTGATCCCCCCCTGCGCGCAGACGGAGTGGCTGCGCTTGACCGGCACGATCGAAAAGAGATCGACGCCAACCCCCATCTCGGCGGCCCGGATCGCCGTCATCAGCCCCGCGAGGCCGCCGCCGACGACGATGACGCGCTGCTTCGGATCGGCCACGGGCTTGCCGTCTACACCCGGAAGGCCGAGATCGACCGGACGCCGATGGCCGACAGCACCAGGAACACGATGACGGACACGTAAGCCATCCGGCGCTGCGCCTCCGGGGAGACCGTGATCCCCCACACGATCGAGAAGGACCAGAGGCCGTTGGCGAGGTGAAACGTCGCCGACAGGATCCCCAGGACGTAGAAGGCGTAGATCCAGGGGTTGCCGACCGCGGCCTGCACCTGGTTGAAGAGGTTCAGGCTCTCGTGGTCGTGCAGCTGAACCAGGCGCGTGGTCCAGTAGTGAAACAGGAGGAACGCAAAGACGACGACGCCGGTCACCCGCTGGAGCACGTACATCGCGTTGCGCACGTAGGGGTTCGAGAAGACGTTGGGCTTCGCCGTCGACGTCAGGAAGAGGCCGTACACGCCGTGGAAGACGAGGGGCAAGGCGATCACGAAGATCTCGATGGCGACGGCGAAGGGCACCTGCTGGAGCTTGCGGCTCACCTCGTTGTAGGCCTCGGCCCCCCGGGTGGCCGCGTAGTTCTCGTAGAGGTGGAATGCCAGGTAGGCGCCGATGGGTACGATCCCGGAGAGGGAGTGCAGACGACGGAGCCAGAAGTGCCGCCCGAGCGGCGCCCCGGCGGGGCTCATGCCTTCAGGATTTTGAAGAGCTCTCGCACCGCGTTGGCGGACTTTTCGAGCGCCGCCTTCTCGTCCTCGTGAAGGGGGATCTCGATGATCTGCTCGGCGCCTCCCTTCCCGAGCTTGACCGGAACGCCGAGGTAGACGTCCCGCATCCCGTACTCTCCCTGCAGGAAGACGGCGCAGGGCAGGATCTTCTTCTTGTCCCGAAGCACCGCGTCGACCATCTCGACGACGGCGGAAGCCGGCGCGTACCAGGCCGAGGTTTTCAGGTAATTGACGATCTCGGCGCCGCCGTCGCGCGTGCGCTTGACGATCGCGTCGAGCTTCTCCCTGGGCAGCAGCTCCGTCACCGGGATGCCGGCCACCGTCGAGTACCGCGGCAGCGGCACCATCGTGTCTCCGTGCCCGCCCAGGACGAAGGCGTGCGTGTTCTCGACGGACACCTGGAGCGCGTCGGCCAGGAACCATCGCATGCGCGCCGAGTCGAGCACGCCGGCCATTCCGAAGACCCGTTCGCGCGGCAGTTTCGAGACGCGCCGGGCCACCTCGCACATGGCGTCGAGCGGGTTGGAGACGACGATCAGGATGGCGTCGCGCGAGCCGGGCAGAACCTTGCCCACGACATCGGTGACGATCCCTTCGTTGGTGGCGACCAGGTCGTCGCGGCTCATCCCGGGCTTTCGCGGAATGCCCGCCGTGATGACGACGAGGTCGGATCCGCTGGTCGCCTCGTAGGAATTGAAGCCGATCATCCGCGCGTCGAACCTCTCGACCGGAGCCGACTCCATGATGTCGAGCGCCTTGCCCTGCGGGACGCCCTGCAGGATGTCGACGAGCACGACGTCGGCCAGCTGCTTCTCGACGATTCGCTGGGCGACGGTCGCGCCGACGTTTCCGGCGCCGACGACGGTGACCTTCTGGCGCATCCGGACGCATCTTATCGAAACCGGCGGGAAGTCAAGAACCGGCCGGAATGAGCCTCCCGGCCGCACCCGGTACAATGGCGTTCGTGACGACCTTCCCGGGCGCAGAGCGCCCGGCCTACAAGGCCCATCCTCTGTGGGGCCGGGCGATCGCCCTGACGCGCGAGGCCTACCGGCTTTCCGAAGCGATCCAGGCCCGCGACGCGCCGACCGCGCTGACCCTGCGCCGGGCGGCCGTGTCGGTTCCGGCCCACGTCGCCAGCGCCCTTTCCGCGACCGGGCGCCGCCGGGTCGAAGCGGCGCTGGCCGTCCGAGGAGCCCTCGCCGAGGTCGCGCGGCAGGCGCGGCGGGACGACTCGCCCGCCGCCCGCAGCCTGGAAAGCGCGGCGGCGCAGCTCGATGCGAGCGTCCTGTTCGACTTCGCCGGCGAGGACGGCTCCTTCTCGTGACGGAAGTCGCGGAGCGCCCGCGGCGCGGCCGCTATGCCCTGCTCGCGGCCGCGCTGCTCGCCGTCCTCGCCGCCTTCTGGCTGCCCCGCTGGTGGGAGTCGCGCCTGTATCGACAGGCCGAGGCCCTGACGGGTGTCGGCGCCCGCGTCCTCCCCGGATCGCTCACGGAGGCGCGCAAGAAGGTCGACGCGGGCCGCGCGGCCCGGGAAGTCCTCTCGGCGCTCGGGAGCCCTTCCCAGTCCGCCGCGAGCGCCGGAGCCTCGCGCCACGAGATCTGGACCTACTATTACGCGGACGGGACGATGACGGTCAACCTGACCGACGGGTACGTCGTGCGGGTCGCCGTGTCGTACGGGCCCCCGCAGATCCCGACGAGCCGAAGGCCGTGACGGAGCCGATCGACGCGCCACCGGCTGGCCGCGAGCCCTCCATCCGCGTCGTGATGATGCCCAAGGACACCAACGCGCACGGCACGATCTTCGGCGGCGTGATCCTCTCCTACATCGACCAGGCGGCGGCCGTGGAGGCCAAACGGCAGGGCGCCTCCTTCATCGTGACCGTCGCGATGCGAGAAGTGGTCTTCCACGAGCCGGTGCTCGTGGGCGACCTCGTCAGCTTCTACACGCGCCTCGTGCGGATCGGCAAGACGTCGATCACCGTGTCGGTCGAGGTGGTCTCACGGCGCGACGCTCCGGGAGCCTCGCCGGTGAAGGTGACCGAGGCCGAGGTGACGTTCGTGAATCTCGACGAGAGCCGCCGACCCATTCCGATCCCGCGGTAGACGCGTAGCGAGAAGGCCCCACAGACGAGAAGGTCCCGACCGCTCGGGACCTTCTTCTTCCGACAAGCCGGGCAAGAGCCCGGCAATGGGATCCGGTTACTGCAATCCTACCACTCCGGCTCTTCTTCGGGGGCCGGCTTGATGCTCTCCGCGCTGTCCGCGATCTCCTCCTCCTCGTCCTCTTCCAGCTCGGACTCGAGCTCCTCGGCGGCTTGCGCCAGCTCCTCCGCATCGGGAGAGTCCGGAAACTCCCGCAGGCCTTCGCGGTACTCCTCCTCGGCCCTCCAGTCGCCTTCGCCGTAGATGTCGGCGGTGCCCGCGGGTCTCGCAGCCGCAGCCGTTTTCGGACCGGGCTTCCTGGCGGCGGGTCGCGCCGCCCTGGAAGCCTTCGCGCGGGACCGGGCCGGGGCTGCCTTGCGCGCCGCCGGCTTCCGGGCCGCCTTCTTCGGTTTCTTTCGAGCGGCAGCCTTCGAAGCCGCCGCCGGCTTCGCTCGTCCCTTCGAAGGCCGTCGGCCGCCCTTTCCCGCCTTTCCCTTCGCTTTTTTCTTCGGCTTTGCCACTGTTGCGACCCTCCCTTGACCCGCATCCTGACGGCAAGGCCGAATCATACAATTGCGACGTTGAACAGGGCAGCCTCGCCGCGGGTCGTCATCCGCCCGGCCGCGGGAGGAGTCGCCGTCGAGATCCGGCCGCTCGTGCGCACGCGCGGGGCGCGCTGGAGGCTCGGCCTGGCCGGCGCGGCGATTCTGGCCGCGGCGCTCTTCGGCGGCGCGAGACTGGCGCGCGTGTGGGAAGCCGGGCTGAAGAAGGGCTCCTTCCAGGACCTTCCGCTCTCGACCCTGCTTCCCGTCACGCTCGCCGTCGGCGTCTCGACGCCCCTCGCCCTGCTCGGCCTGGTCGCGCTCGCCTTCGCCGAGGAAGAGATCCAGGTGACGCAGGACTCCGTGGCGATCCGATCCACGGCGTTCGAGCGGACCCGCGTGCGGATCATTCCCCGCCGCGAGCTCTCCGCGTGGGTCGAGACCTACCGTCCGCTGCCTCCCTGGTGGACGTGGGCGGTTCGCCGGCTCGCGGCGCGCGCGGACGGTCGGCTCGTTCCACTGGCCGGCGCCGCGGGTCAGCTCGAGAAGCGGCAGATCGGGCTGTGCCTGGCGCGGGCCACGGGCCTGCCGCTTCTGGCCGCCTCCGGCCGACCCATCGAGGGGCCGGAAACTGCTAAGATCCTGCGGTGACGACGATTGCGAGCGAGAAAACGACGACACCCGATCCGCATCCGGCCAGCCATCACCTCACCGACACCCTCCTTGCCTCTTACAAGCTGCCCGACGAGGTCCGCTGGGGGATCGCCGAGGCCGGGTTCGTCTTCGCGACACCCATCCAGGAGAGGGTCCTTCCGCTGACCCTGGCCGGGCGCGACGTGGCCGGCCAGGCCCAGACGGGCACGGGAAAAACGGCCGCCTTCCTCATCACGATCTTCACGCACCTGCTCGCCCGCCGCCGTCCTGGCCCGGCCCGCGGACCGCGGGCGCTCGTCGTGGCCCCGACCCGGGAGCTGGTCGCGCAGATCCGAAGCGACGCCGAGCAGCTGGGCCGCCACACCGGGCTCGACACGCTCGCCGTCTTCGGCGGAATCGACTACCACCGCCAGCGGGACGCCGTGCGCAAGGTGCCCGACCTTCTGGTGGGCACGCCGGGCCGGCTGCTCGACTACGAGCAGCAGGGCGCCACGACGTTCCGGGACGTCGAGATCCTCGTCATCGACGAGGCGGACCGGATGTTCGACATGGGATTCATCCGCGACCTGCGTCGGATCCTGCGCCGCTGCCCGCCGTACCACAAGCGCCAGACCCTGCTCTTTTCGGCGACGCTCTCGCTGCGGGTGATGGAGCTCGCCTACGAGCACACCAACAACGCGGAGAAGATCGAGATCGAGCCCGAGCGCGTCGGCGCGCACGGGATCCGCGAGGTCCTCTTCCACGTGTCGTCGGCCGAGAAGTTTCGCCTGCTGCTCGGCCTGCTCGAGCGGGAGGGAGGCAAGAGGGTTCTCATCTTCGTCAACCGCCGCACGACCGCGGCGGAGCTCGTTCGGGGCCTCTCGGCCAACGGATACCCCACGCGGGCGCTCGCGGGAGACGTTCCGCAGGAGAAGCGGCTGAAGATCCTGAACGACTTCAAGGACGGGAGGCTCGCCGTCCTCGTGGCGACCGACGTGGCCTCCCGCGGCCTCCACATCGAGGGCGTGTCGCACGTCATCAACTACGACCTGCCGCAGGACGCGGAGGACTACGTGCATCGGATCGGCCGGACCGGCCGCGCAGGGGCGGAAGGCACCGCGGTCTCCTTCGCCTGCGAGGACTACGTCTTCTCCCTCGACGCGATCGAGAAGCGGATCGGGCGCAAGATCCCGGTCCGCCGGCCGACCGAGGACCTGCTGCGCGCGGGCCCCCTCGCCTCGGCCCCGAGGGCGCCGCGCTTCCGACGCCCCCCTCCGCGCCCGCAGCCGAAGCCGGTCCCGGCTCCGTCGACGGAAGAATCTTTCGGCCGCACGAAGCGCAAGAGCCGGAGGCGGTAGCTACTCGGTCTGCAGCGCCCCCTGCTCGACCCAGTGGGCGAGCAGCCGCCGGATCCGGTAGGCGTCGCAGCGGATCTCCGCCTCGCACTCGAGCGGCGTCGCGCCCCGGCTCACGCGCGACCAGAGGTCCTTCTGAAGCATCCCGTCCTTCTCTCCCGGGTAGGGGCTCGGGCGCGTCTCGGTGGCCTTCAGGCGAACGTCGTCGGGCACCAGGACGGAGGCCTGTTTCAGCTCGTCGTGCCGGCGCATCGCCTCGAGCGTCAGGGGCAGGATCGCCTTGAGCGGCCCGGCACCCGTTTCGTCCGGGGCGTCGGGGGCTCTCAGGAACTGGAATTGCCCCGGCGCGGGCCGTTCGAGCAGCTGGTAGAACGCGTCCTCGCCGGAGAGGGCCCCGCTCTGGCAGGCTCGGAGCTTGCCCCCCTTCAGGCGCAGCGCGCCGAAGACCTGTCCCCGCGGATCGCGCAACGTCAGCGATCCCGACACGCCCGAGTCGGAGAGGCTCTGGAGAAGCGCCGGCAGACCGAAGACCTCCAGGTCGCCCGAGAGACTGCCGGCCGCCGCCGCGGCCGGCGCCGCGCCCGCCGCCGCCGCGCCCGGTCTTCGAAAGCCCTCGAGCGCGCGGGAGGCGGCCCTGCCGATCTCCTTGTCCGGAAAACGGGAAACGATCTCCTCGAAGGCCGAGCGGACGGCCGGCGACGCGGTGGCCGACAGGGCCCCGATCGTGTGGAGCAGCACCTGATCGTTCTGATGGAGGGCGAGGCCGAAAAGCTTGAAGGGAAGGTTCGCCTTGAGCGCCTCGAGCAGCCTGCCTGCGGTCTCGCCGTCCTCCGACAGGTCCTGGCTCGAGAGCTCCGCCAATCGGGCCGCGGTGTCCCCCAGCTTCGGATCCCGCTTCAGCGCGTGATCGACCAGGGCGCGCCGCGCTCCCGGCGTCCCGAGCCGGGCGAGCGCGCCGGCCACGCGGTCGAGCAGCTGTGTGAGCTCCCTCGAGTCGTCATCGCCGGGTCGGGTCAGGGCCTGCTCCAGGTCGGTGAGCAGCTGCGCCAGGGCGACCTCCGACTTCTCGTGCCGCAGCTGTCCCAGGTTTGCGACCGCTTCCCGGATCAGCGGAGGCGGCAGGCCCAGACCGGCGTGGCGCACCGTGACGTCGATCTCCTCGTCGGGCGGCGAGTCTCCCGGACGAGGGATCTTGCGGAGCAGATGGAGCAGGTTCCGGCGAAAGTACCAGCCCTCCACGGCGATGTCGCGAAAGGGCACGGCAAGCGCCTGGTAGGCCGCCGCGCGGGCGGGCCCGCCGTGCACCTCGAGCAGCGCGAGCAGCAGCCGCCGGCGATCGCGCTTCTCCTCTCTGGCGAGCTGATCGAGCAGGCCCTCCGGGCCGAGGGCGGAGAAGAATCCGAGCAGCCGGCGCAGAGAGGGGTGCTGCGAGGCGTTTTCTGCCGCGATCTTCAGCCGCTCCGGATCGAGCGCCTCGTCTCCCTTGCGCCGCGCGAGCTCGACCGTGCCGGCGTCCACCTTCTTCTCGGCGATGAGCCGCTCGGCCGCCTCGAGTGTCGAGACCGCCTGCGGGAGCGAGCCCGCGTTGAAGCGCTCGACCGCCGCGCGCACGAGCTCCTGGAACCGGCGGCCGCCTTCGAGCGGGTCGGCGGCCTCGGCCACCATGCGGCGCATCGCGCCGAGCGCGGGGCTTTCCGGAGCGGCCCCCTGCCACTCGGCAGAGGGCGCAAGCGCCCATGCCGGGAGACTTCCCGCGAGCGCGCGGAAGACATCCGCCGTTCCAACCTGAAGACCGAGATCGCGCAGCTTCGAGAGATACCCCTCGACCTCCCCGGCGGTGCGGGCCTCCCGCGCCGCGGCCGCCAGGGTGTCGGACAGGGCCGGGCCGCCGGGAGAGCCGGCAGCCTGCCGCGCCTGCGATTCCAGGCGGTGGAGATAGAGCGCCAGGCGGCGGTGGACGGCCTCGTCCTGCGCGGACGCGGCCGGGGCGGACGGGCCGCGGGACTCCGCCTTCCGGTGCAACCTTGCGACCGGCGCCGCGGTCGCGGCCGCGGCCGTTTCCTCCAGCCGGGCGAGGTTCTCCGCCAGCCCCGCCCGCTCTTCCTCCGGACAATCGGCCAGAACGAGGGACTTCAAGCCCGCGAGGTGCGCCTCGAGGGGCTCCTGCGGAACGAGCCGGAACTCCCCGAGCATGTGGATCTTCTTGACCGCGTGGTAGAGATAGTCGGAGACGGAGGCTTCGGCGCTCTTGCCGTACTGGCCGGCCGTCCAGGAGCGAATCGTCGCCGCGACCAGCTCTGGCGGGCGGCCGAGCAGCAACTGGGCAGAGCCCGCGACGACCAGGGGCGGCACGATGTCCGACAGGTAGAGCTCGAGCTCCGTGAGCGCCTCGCGCACCTCGGGGTCCGCCGCCGGCTCCACCATGGGCTTCCTTTGCCTCGCGGTATCGGAGACTAGGTTAGCGCACCCGCCGCCGTCCGGCGCAGCTTTCGCCTAGAAGCTCTTGAGAAAGTCGCCGTTGGTCGGGAACTTGGCCAGGCGGCCCAGCACGAGCTCCATCGCCTGAATCTTGTCCACGGCGGCCAGGGCGCGGCGCAGTTTGACGATCTTCGGAAGCTCCTCGGGGGCGTAGAGCTTCTCCTCCTTGCGCGTGCCCGACTGCGGAATGTTGATGCAGGGGAAGATGCGCCGGTTGAACAGGTCGCGATCCAGCACGATCTCCGTGTTGCCCGTGCCCTTGAACTCCTGGAAGATGATCTCGTCCATCCGCGACCCGGTGTCCACGAGCGCGGTCGCGATGATCGTCAGCGAGCCCCCGCCCTCGACGTTGCGCGCGGCGCCGAAGAAGCGGCGCGGCTTCTCCATCGTGCGGGCGTCGATGCCGCCCGACATGATCTTGCCGCCCCCCTTCTGCAGGTGGTTGTACGCGCGCGCCATCCTCGTGATCGAGTCGAGAAAGATGATGGCGTGCTTGCCGCACTCCACCAGCCGGCGGGCCCGCTCCGCGACGATCTCGGCCACCGCGACGTGGTTCTCGGCGGACAGGTCCGCGGAGGATGCGATCACCTCTCCCCGCACGCTGCGGCGAAAGTCGGTGATCTCCTCGGGACGCTCGTCGATCAGCAGGACGATGACGTACACGTCCGGATCGTTGACCGACACGGCATGGGCCATGCGCTTCAAGAGCGTGGTCTTCCCGGCCTTGGGGGGCGCCACGATCAGACACCGCTGGCCGCGACCGATGGGCGCGAGCAGGTCCACGACCCGCCCGCACATCTCGTCGGGCGTCGTCTCGAGCTGCAGGTGGTCGTGCGGGTCGATCGAGACCAGCTCGTTGAAGGCGGGCCGCTGCCGGAAGGCGACGGGCTCGAGGCCCTCCACGGTCTCCACGCGCTTGACCACGGGGCGGTTGCCGTCGGCGGCGAACCCGTTGATCAGGGCTCCCGGCTCGAGTCCTTCGCGAGTGATCAGTTCGCGAGGAACGAGGGGGTCGCGGGGCGAAGGCAGGTAGTTGGCCCGGGCCGAGACCAGCACCCCGGGCGCCGTCTCCTTCGGGGGCAGGTACAGGACTCCTTCGACGGGGTGCTCCGGCCCCGTCGCGGCGAGATCGGAGGGGCGCTCGAACGACGGATGCCCGCCACCGGAGCCTCGCCGGCGACGCCGGCGACGCCGCCGACGATGCGGACGCGGCTCCCCTTCAGCGGGAGAGGGACTCTCCGTCTGAACGGAAACCGGCGCAGCGCTGTCCGGGGCCAGGGGATCTTCGGACATGAACTCCCAACGCCCGCCGCGCTGACCTCGGGGGTCCGGGCGGGAAGGCCTCATTCTAGCCTAACCGGGGCGAAATGGAAGCGAAAACCTCGGCCCCGGGAGGGCGCGGCGGCGGGCCGGTTGACGCCGCCCGGCAAACGACTCAGGAGAACAAGCGCAGCACCACCGACGGATCGGCAGGCGCAATCTTCGCGAGGGCGAAGTCCTCCCGGGCGTGCTCCGGTGTGGAGACTCCGACCAGGCTCGTCGTCATGCCCGGAGCGGAGCGGGAGAACTGCAGGGCCTTCTGGGCGCCCGCCCGCGCCTGCCCAAAGGCCGCCTCGATCTCTTCAGGCAGTTCCGCGGCGAGCCGCCCCTGCAGGATCGACGCCGAACCGAAGGCGGCAAGACTCAGTTGCGCGGCGACCTCGAGCGCCGAGCCCCGTCCCGCCGGCCCCTCCTGGGAGGGGTAGGCGATCGCCTCCGGCATGGCCAGATTGACCGGAAGCTGGATTCCCCGAAGGTGGTGCCCGGCCCCGGCGACCTCCTCTGCCAGGGCGCGCAGTTGCGTCATCGAGAGGTGCTCGGGATGCTCGGGCGGCGCGCGCAGGCCGTCCCACGTCGCGACACCCCAGGAGGAGATCGCGCCATCCGACACGGCCTCTTCCAGAACCTCGATCGCCTCTCGCAGCCGCCGGCGGAAGGCGTCCGGGCCGATGGCCGCCCGCTGGGACTCGACGTTGTGGAGGTAGTAGAGGTCGATCGTGGCGAGCCCGAGGTTTTCGCGGCTGCGCGCGATCTGATCCCGAAGATACGACGGGGCGATGCAGTGTCCGCCGCGGACGATCTCGGAGCGCGGCGCCAGATTGGACTCGACGAAGGTCTCCAGGATGTAGGCGCGAGGTTCCCGCGGATCCTCCGCGTCGTGCGGCAGGTAGCCGCCCTTGGTCGACACGAAGACTTCGTCGCGCCCGGCCAGGCCCTCCTCGAAGGCCGCTTTCAGAGCCCTCCCGATCGCCCGTTCGCTCCTCTGGCCGCGGTAGTTGATCGCCGAGTCGAAGACGTTCACGCCGGAGGAGAGCGCCAGGCGGAGGCAATCTTGATAGCCGCGATCCGTCGCGTCGTCCTCGCGGCCGAGGTAGGTCCCGAGCCCGATCGAGGAGAGCGAGAGCCCCGCGGCCTGGCGGAAGTGCCCCGGCGCGGCGTCGGAACGTCGGGCGAATCCGCGCGTCCCCTCGGCGGTCGCCCGTCCTGGAATCACCGGGCGAGGCTATCAGAGGGCCGGGCGAGACGGCTCACCGCACGGGCAGCGGGATGCCGTGGGTTCGCGTGGTTCCCTCGACCGAGGCGTCCCAGCGGCCCGGGATCGGCGCGCCGCAGTCGGGGCACCGCCCGTCGCGCAGCCGGTTCCGGCGGACCTGGAAGCCGTACCGCTCGATCAGCGTGGCGCGGCACTCGGGACAGCGCGTGTTCTCCCACTCTCCCACGCGCCCCGGCAGGTTGCCCGCGTACACGTAGCGCAGGCCCTCCTGCGTCCCGATCTCGGCCGCGCGAAGCAGCGTCGCGACGGGTGTGGAACCGCGGTCGTTCATCTTGTAGTCGGGATGAAAGGCCGTCACGTGCCACGGGATGTCTCGCGAAACGGACGCGATGAAGCGAGCCGCGCGCCGTAGCTCCTCCTCGGAGTCGTTGAAGCCCGGGATCGTCAGCGTGAGCACTTCGAGCCAGATCCCCCGCTCGTGAATCCCCCGGATCGTTTCGAGCACGTTGTCGAGCACGCCGCCGAGCTGGCGGTAGTGCTTGTCGTCCATCGATTTCAGGTCGACCTTGTAGAAGTCGACCCACGGCCGGATGTAGTCGAGCACCTGCGGCGTCCCGTTTCCGTTGGAGACGTAGGCGGTATACAGCCCGCGGCGCCGCGCTTCCCGGAAGACGCCCACCGCCCACTCCGACGTGATGAGCGGCTCGTTGTACGTCGAGACCACGGTCGGGGCGCCGCACTCCGCGGCCAGGCCGGCCAGGGTGGCGGCGTCCACGTCGCGGGGCTGCCCGACCGCCTGCGGATCGCGGATCGACTGGGAGGTGAACCAGTTCTGGCAGTACGCGCAGTGCAGGTCGCACCCGAGCATCCCGAAGGAGAGCGCGTCGGTGCCGGGCAGCGCGTGGAAGAAGGGCTTCTTCTCGATCGGGTCGCATTGCAGCGCTCCGACGTACCCCCAGGGCACCCGCAGCGTGCCGCCCTGGTTGTACCGCACGCGGCAGACCCCCTCCCGGCCCTCGGGAATGGGGCACCGGTGTCCGCAGGCGAAACAGCGAAGCCGGCCGTCGGGCAGGCGCTCGACCAGTTCGGAGGCCGCCGCCGCCGTCCGGCGGGCAAGGGCTTCGGCGAGAGGAGAGGCGGTCGACATGTTCGGACTCTCAGACCACAACGCTCTGGCCCGGAGGGGAATGCCCTCCGACAGCGGTGCGTTAGGATGCGCCGGTCGATGTCGAGAACCGGAGCCCGGCTCGTCTGCGTCCTGTTCCTCGCGGTGCCCGCGGCTCTGCGGGCCCAGACGCCCACGCCCACGCCCACCCCGACCCCGACCCCGGCGCCCAACACGATCCCGTCCGGCCAGAACTGGACGACCGACGGGAACGCGCCGGTCAGCGGCTCGCGGATCGCCCAGACCGCCGACGGCGCGACCTGGTTCCTGACCGCCTCGACGGACCGGATCGTGCGCCTCCAGGGCGGCGCGATGACGCAGTGGCCGATCCGGGAACAGAAAGACATCGGGGCCAATCCCGTGGATTTCCAGCTCGACGGCGACGCGATGTGGCTCATCGAGAACGGCGAATCCCTGATCGACGCCGGAAAATCCATCATCGCGCGGTTCGACACGAAAACGGGCGCGCTGCGGGAATGGGTGCTTCCCCTGTCTCGTCCGGCGGGCTTCTACAGGACGCCCGACGGGAAGAAGATCTGGGTGGCGCAGACGGCGGGCGTGCTCGAGCTGGTCGATCTGGAGACCCTCGAGGTGACCGACTACCGCGCCGGGCCAAGGGTGATTTTCGCGGCGGGTCTGGCGCTCGGGCCGGACGGGGCCCTGTGGATCATCGATTTCGGCAGCAACCGAATCGTCCGGCACGACCTCGGGGACAACACGGAAACGGCCTGGACCATCATCGACCCCTCGCAATTCGCTCTGAACCTCTCCGACATGCGTTTCGACGAGGACGGCTTCCTCTGGATCACGGAGGTGTCGGGGGGGCGCGTCGATCGCTTCGACATCAAGACGGGAGAGCTGCGAAGCTATCTCGGCTTCGCGAACCCTCTGCATCTGGACCTCTTCGGCGGCAACGTCTACGTTTCCGAGGAGACCGGCGCCACGTCTTCGGGCGCCAATGGCCGCTTCGCGATCCTCGATCCGCGCGTGGCGCCCTACGTGGCGCAGACGCTGACGCCCGTGACGCTCACGGTCAGCCCCCCCCTGGCGCGTCCTCCGGCGCAGGTTCGGGACTCGGTCCTCGCACCGGTCCCCTTCACTCCGGCCAACGCCAACTTCTCGGCGTCCGACCTGAAGGTCACCCAGGGAGCGGCCGGAATCCTGCATGTCGAGTACAACAAGGTCAACGCCTACGGCATCGCGGTCTCCGGCGGCGCGGTCTGGGTCGGATCCAACGGGTTTCTCATCCGCATCGTTCCCCAGACGATCGGCGCAGCGACCGACCAGACCGTCCCGATCGCGCTGCAGCGAGGCACGCCCCCCGCCGACTCGGTCCGCGTCGACCTGACGCTCTACAACCGCGGCGGCGCGGACCTGTCGGGCAACGCGCTCTACCAGTTCTCCGCCGGCGCCTTTCCGCAGACGAAGGCCTTCACGGTGGGCCCGGGCCAGACCCTGGTGCTCGAGGACGCCTTCGTGGGCGCCCCGTCGGCCCAGTCGCTGGTGGCCGGACCCGTCCGTTTCCAGGTCACGGCGGGGCAGGCCTCGGATCTGGTCGCCTCCGTGCGGTCGGCCCGCCGCGTCGACGCCGGCACGTTCGGCTTCGCGCTGCCCGCGCAGACTTCGGACGGAGCGCTGCAGACGGGCATGGCGCGCACACTCTTCACGGCGACCCGACCCGGAAACGTCTCCGCCTTCGGCTACTTCTCGCCGACCGGGTGCCAGGCGCTCGCGGAACTCTTCGCTCCCGACGGCACGCGGCGAGGGAGCCGGACGATCTCGATCGAAAGCAACGTCGTGGTGGAGCACAATCCGGCCGCGCCTTTCTTCGGAGCGACGCCCGAGCCGGGCGACGTCATCCGAGTCACGGTGACCTCCGGCGTGCTGCAGCCCTACGTCAACGTCCAGGACCCGGTCACGCGGGACGTGGCTCTGTCGCTCCCGATCGAGTCGACGACCGAAGCCGTGCTCCCCAACGTCGCGAGCATTCCGAGCGGCTCCGCGTTCTGGATCTCGAGCGTGAACCTCTCCAATCCCGATGCGACGCGCCCCGCCACGGTCGCGGCGACCTACTACCCGATCGGATCCGGGACCCCCGTCCCCGCCAGCGTGACCGTCCCCCCGGGGGGGACCGTCGCCGTCGCCGACGCGGTCGCGGACCTCTTCCACGCCTCGCCCGGGCAGGGAGCCGTCGTCTTCACCTCGGACGCGCCGGTGGCCATCTCGCAGCGGCTCGCGGCGCAAAGCGTGGCGGACGGAAGCCAGTTCTCCAGCCAGAGCCCCGCGCTTCCCGCAGGCGCCTTCGTCCCCGAGGGCGGAGCGACCGCGGCCGGCGTCTTCGCGACGGCTTCCCGGCGGACGAACCTTCTGCTCTTCAACCGCGGCGCCGCCGGCACGGCCACCATCACCGCCTTCGACGGCTCGGGCGCGACGGTCGGGCAGATCCTCCTGCCCGTGGGAGATCACGCGGCGGCGCGCGTCAACCGGGTGCTCGAGACCGCCGGCGGCTCCGGGGTGGGCCGCATCCGCGTCGAGGCGTCGGCCGGCATGCAGGTCTACGCGCAGACGGTCGACGTGGACGCGGGCACGGGAGACACGGACCTCGCCGACCTGCGGTAGGCGACGATCGTGAGACGCGGCGTGGACCACCCGGCGGACCGCTCCCGGCGATGAAGGCTCCCACGACGGTGGTCCGCGGCTCCGGGATCCATCTGGCCGAGGGCCTGGTGACCAACGACCGCATCTCCCGGCTGATGGACACGACCGACGAGTGGATCGCGCAGCGCACCGGGATCCGACAGCGCCGTTTCGCGCGCAAGGGAACCTCTTCCGCCGACCTCGGCTACGAGGCGGCGCGCCATGCCCTGGCGGACGCGCAGCTCGCCGCCACGGACCTCGACCTGATCGTGTTCGCGACGATGACGCCGGCGCACTATTTCCCGGGCAACGGCGGCCTGCTCGCCGCGCGACTCGGGCTGGCAGGCACCCACGCCCTGGACATCCGGATGCAATGCGCGGGATTCCTGTCCGGCCTCCAGGTCGCCGACGCGTTCATCCGCTCCGGCACGTGCCGCCGGGTGCTGCTGGTCGGCGCCGAATGCCACGCGGCGTTCTTTCCGTGGGGCGACGCCGACTGGGCCATCCTCTTCGGGGAATCGGACGAGCCGGCCTCGGCCGAGAGCTACTCATGGGGCACCGCCCACCGGGATCGCGCCGTGATCTTCGGCGACGGCGCGGGCGCCTTCGTCCTCGAGGCGAACGACGCGGAGGACGGCCGCGGGTTTCTCGGCTTCGAGATGCGAACCGACGGGAACCACTGGGACAAGCTCTACGTGCCGGGAGGCGGCTCGGCCAGCTTCCCCTACTTCTCCCCGCAGATGTATGCCGACAACCGGACCATCCCGATCGTGGAGGGGCGGCAGGTCTTCCGCCTCGCCACCACGGCCCTGCCCCAGATCGTCCGCCAGATCCTCGAGCGGCACGGACTCGGTCTCGCGGACCTGGGACTCCTGCTGATGCACCAGGCGAACCTGCGCATCAACGAGGCGGTCCAGAAGACGCTCGGTCTGCCCGACGAGAGGGTCTTCAACAACATCCAGAAGTACGGCAACACGACGGCCGCAACCCTTCCCCTCGTGTTCCACGAGGCGAAACAGGAGGGCCGAATCCGTCCGGGAGATCTGGTCGGGTTCGCGGCGCTCGGCGCGGGACTCCACTGGGGGGCGGGGCTGCTGCGGGTCTAGCCGGGCGAAGCGACCGGATCAAGAATTCGTGAGGTCCGCCGCGCTCGCCGGGCGCGCCTCTATACTTCGCGGCTTTCGAGGAGGATCCGGCATGACGAAATTCCCGCGTCCCCTGGCCCTTCTTCTTCTCCTCGGCACGGCGACCGCTCGCGGGCAGGCCCCCGCCTCGCCGGAGGCCGCTCCGGAACCGCCCCGGCGGCCGCCGGAGGGTTCCGTCATCATCAATCTCCCCTCCGCCGACGCCAACCCGAGCGGTTCGCTGCAATTCTTCATCGCCCACCGCTTCGCCGAGTCGGTCTCGAGCGACACGCACTCGTTCTTCTCGTTCTTCTCACCGGCCCAGGTCAACCTGGCTCTCTCGTACACGCCCTGGCGCGGAGTCGAGGCGGGCGTGCTGCGGGGCAACTCGATGGAAGACTACGAGTTCTTCGGCAAGTGGAGCTTCCTGTCCTCCCCTCAAAGCCCGCTCCACGCGGCGATCCGGGCGGGGGTGGACTGGCGCACCAACCGGATCCCCTCCGGGGATCCCTTCAACGAGCGCGAGAACCGCTCGACGTTCTTCGCGCAGGGGATCCTGGCATTCACGATCGCCTCGCGGGTTCGCATCACCGCGGTCCCGACCTACGTCTCGAAAGGCGTCAACTCCAGCGCCGGGCTCGTCTTTCCCCGCGACGTGGTCAACGTGCCCGTCGCGGTTTCGGCTGCGATCACGCGCTCGATCAACGTCCAGGGCGAGGTCATCCCGCGGCGCGAGGGATCGCCCGGCGTCGGCTGGATCGCGGCTGTCGAGAAGACGGTTCTGCGGCACCGGTTTTCCTTCACCGTGGGAAACGTGCGGACGACGACGGTCGACCAGTACATCCTTCCGAATTTCATCGAGGGCGGCTCGCCCCGCCGGGCCTATTTCGGCTTCAACATCGTGCGGCTCTGGAAGTTGAAGTGACGCGGCGCGCCGGCGCGGCGCCTCCGGAGGTCGCCGTCTACTCGCCCGGAATTCGAAGGAATCCGAAGCGGTCGGGCCGGTGGAAGTCGGGCGGGTCCGCCCCGGTCGGGCTCCAGGCAGAGTGCTCGTCGGGCGATCCGCGATCGATGCGGTAGAAGTTCGCGCGCCAGACCGGGGGCGGGTCGGGCGCCATCGGCGCGAGCGGGATCCGGAGCAGCGCCGACCAGCGGCGGGGCCGGCGCTCGACGTGCGCCGAGAGTCCGGGACAGTTCCAGGACACGTCGGCCCGCATCGTCTCGCGCCGACCCTCGGGCGACTCGACCCGCGCATCGAACAGGGCGCCCAGGGGGTTGACCTCGAACTCGTAGTAGACCGCCGCCGACTCCTCCGGGGACACGAAGACTTCGAAGACGTCTTCCTTCCAGAGCGGATCGTCCCGTCGCGTCAGGGTCGCCACGACACCGCGGTCGCGCCCGTCGAACCGGACGAGCAGGTGGCCGTCGCGCAGCCCCACGCGCACCGCGGTCGAGAGCCGGGGCGGCGCGCCGTCCTCGACCCGGCGCAGAGACAGCGCCGGCAGCGCGACGAGGCGGTCGGTCGAAGCCAGCCGCGGGACCTCGAGCCGCGGAAGCGCGGCCGGATTCACGCCTCGCGAGGCCCGGAGAACGGGACCCCCATTTCGCGAAGCCAGTCCTTCGCGCGCTCCAGGGCCCGGTGCTCCTTGAACTGGAAGAACCGGGCCTCCTCCTTCGGGTAGCGCAGGAGCGCCTCGCGGTAGGCCGCGGCGGAGCCTGCCGCCCGCAGCGCGGCCTCCAGCTCCCGCCGGCACGCCGGGTCTTCGCAGCGCGCGAGAAACTCTTCCAGGTCTCCGATGGTGCGCTCCCCCCGGTCCCGCGGCAGGGCGACGTAGCGGGGATCGGCGGTCATCCGCGCGTGGCGCTCCGCCTCGCGCAGGAGCACCTGCTCGACGTCTCCCGTCTCCCGGTCGAAAAAGTGCGTGATCTGCTGCGACCGGCTCTCGAAACCGACGATCAGGCCTTCCCAGTCGATGCGGAGCGCCATCGGACACTTCCCCCTTCGGCCGGCATAAACCGGTATGATACGAGGTTGCGATGAGCGTGAAAAAGATCGCCACGTTCGACGACTGGATCGATGCCTTCCGCGCGTGGCAGAAGGACATCGGCTTGCGGCTGCCCCGGTACGCCGACTACCCGTTCGAGGCCAAGTACGGCGAGCTGAAGACCGACGAGATCGAGTTCGGCGATTTTCGAGGGCAGAAGAAGTGGGAGCGCGTGACGCAGATCCCCCACCAGCCGACCCGCGACGCCCTGCTCAACCTCATCGTCTACCAGGGCGACACCGAGTTCGCCTCCGTCGAGCAGCAGCGCCATCTCCTCGACACCTCCCCCTCGGACTACGACACGGACAGCGTCTGCCGCATCATGACCGAGGAGATGCGGCACGGCTGGCAGATGTGCCATCTGCTGGTCAACCACTTCGGCGAGACGGGAAGAATCGAGGCGCGCAAGCTCCTCGAGCGGCGTTCCTGGCAGAACAACCGGCTGCTCGGCTCCTTCAACGTCGACGTCGACGACTGGGTCGACTTCTTCACCTACACGGAGTTCGTCGACCGGGACGGCAAGTTCCAGCTCAACATGCTCTCGACCTCGGGCTTCGCTCCGCTGGCGCGCTCGATGGGCCCGATGCTTCGCGAGGAAGGGTTCCACCTCGGCACCGGGCACATGGGCCTGCAGCGCATCGCCCGGGGAGGTCGCGTGCCGCCGGCGCTCCTGCAGAAGTACGTCAACAAGTGGGTCTCGACGGCGTACGACCTCTTCGGAAAGGACTCCTCCTCCTCCGCCGAGTGGTTCTACGTGTGGGGCCTGAAGGGCCGTTACGACGAGGCCCGCCAGACGGCGGAGCCCGACAAGGGGCACTTGAACGAGTTCTCCCGGGAGCTCTACCGGCAGGAGGTCGAGAAGCTGCTCGAAGGAATCAGCCGGTTCCTGCCGCCGGGAGCCCCGCCGCTTCTCGCGCCGGACCTGAGGTTCCACCGGGCGATCGGAGAGTTCGCGGGGCAGACCTGGTCGGTAAGCGGCGAGCCCCTGACGCCGGAGCAATTCGAGAAGCATCTGGCCGAGGCGCTTCCGACCCCGGAGGAAAAGAAGTTCGTCGCCGACCTGATGCGCGAGCCCGACTGGATCGCGCCGCGCGAGGCGGTGACCGCCGCTTCCTAAGGCGTGGAGCGTCACGCTCCCTCCGTTCCGGACCGCCGGATTTCCGCGCTCCGCCGCCGGCTCCTCGCCTGGTACGACCGGGAAAAACGCCGGCTTCCCTGGCGCGGCACGCGGGACCCGTATCGAATCTGGGTCTCCGAGATCATGCTCCAGCAGACGACGGTCGAGGCGGTCCGGCGCCGTTATCCGGCCTTCCTCGCTCGGTTCCCGAACGTGGCCTCGCTCGCCCGGGCGCGCGAGGATTCGGTGCTGGCCGCCTGGTCGGGTCTCGGCTACTACGCCCGGGCGCGCAACCTCAAGCGCGCGGCCCGCGAGATCCTCCGCCGCCACGCCGGGTCCCTTCCGCGAGAACCCGAGGCGCTGCGACGGCTGCCCGGATTCGGCGAGTACACGGCGGCCGCGGTGGCCTCGCTCGCCTACGGCGTTCGGGCGCCAGCGGCCGACGCGAACGTCACGCGCGTCGTGTCGCGGCTGCATGCAATCCCGGGCCGGGCCGATTCCCGCCGCCACCGCTCCGAGGTGCTCGAACGGGTCGGAAGGATGCTCGTCTCGGGGCGTCCCGGCGACCTGACGGCCGCGCTGATGGACCTGGGCCAGGGGATCTGCACGCCGAGGCGACCGGCCTGTGAGCGCTGCCCGGTCGAGTCCGCGTGCGAGGGCCGCCGACAGGGAAACCCGGAGGCCTACCCCGGCAGGCGCCCGAAGCCGGAGCCCGTTCGAATGGCCGTCGCCGCCGCCTTCTTCGAACGGGACGGCCGCGCGCTGCTTCTGCGGCGCCGCGGCGGATTCCTCGACGGCCTCTGGGAGTTCCCTTCGGGGCCCGCGACGGGGCCAAGCCGGCGCGCGGCGCGGGCAGGGCTGACGCGCACGCTCTCCGCGCTGGGGCTGTCCCGCGATCCCGAGCCGGTCGCGTCCGTGCGCCACACGGTCGTCAATCGCCGACTCGAGATCGAGGTGTTTCGGGCCCGCGCCAGCAAGCCCCCCCTCGTCGAATCGGACCCGGCCGCGCGCTGGTTCTCCTCCCGGCAGCTGGCCCGGGCGGCGATTCCGACACTCACCCGAAAGATCGCCCGCTCCGTGGGGTTTCTCTGAGGCCCGATCCGTCGTATCCTGTAAGCACCGTGAACACGATCTTGCTTTTTGCGCTCCCGCTCTGGGCGCTGCTCGCCGGGCCCGCGCCCACTCCCCCGCCGACCCTGACCCTGCGCGACGGAAGGGTGTATCAGTTGAGGGAGCCTGCGCGCACCGAAGGCGGACGGGTCGTCTTCACCACGGTGGAGGGCAAGACCTACTCGCTCGACCCGAGCGAAGTGAAGTCGATGGTGCTGTCTCCTCCCACCCCGACCCGGGTGCCGCGCGAATACAACCCTCAGGACTCCCGCGCCCTGGGAGCGATCGCGCGCGAGCAACGGGCGACGACCGGAAAGACGACGGACCTGTCTGCCCCGCACCCGACGCCCCGGCCCTCCGCGCGCCCGACCAAGCGACACGCGCCCAAGACTCCCTCCGCCGTCCCACGCCGCCCGACGCCCGCGCACGCCGCGAAGACGCCGAGTCCGGCGCGCGCCGCCCGGACCCCGAGCCCCGCGCCGCGTTGACTGCGGCGGGCGGCGAACCGAGTCGAGCCTGCGCTCCGTGGGCTTGCGGGCCGTAAGCCGCGACCTCTCCGAGACTTAACGACAGCGGGGCGGACCGCCTGCCTCCTCGCGGCACCCTCGGCCGCCGCCCGCAATATGATGCTCCCGGAGGCGCCATGCGCCTGGAGTGGGCCGGCCATCCGATCGACGTCCGCGAGGCGGGCGCCGGACCCTGCGTCGTCCTCGTGCACGGTTATCCGCTCGACGGCGCGATGTGGTCCGGGGTCGCCCGATCGCTCGCGACGAGGTTCCGCGTGTTCAAGCCCGACTTGCCGGGGCGCGGAGAGAATGCCGCGCCCGCGCCGCACGACATCGACGGATACGCGGACTTCCTGCAGACCCTGCTCGCGACCCTGCCGCCGCCGGTCGGCGTCGCCGGCTTCTCGATGGGGGGCTACGTTTGCCTGGCTCTTCTACGCCGCCGGCCCGACGGCGCGAGCGCCCTGGCGCTGCTGGACACGCGCGCGGAGGCCGATGACGAGGAGGGAAAGAAGAAACGGGACGAGGCGATCGCGACGGCGCGCGCCGCCGGGGTCGCGAAAATCGCCGACGGCATGATGCCGAAGCTGCTGTCCGAGGCGTCGCTTTCCAACCGCGACCTCGTGGAGCGTCTGCGCCGGATCATCCTGCGGCAGAAGCCGGAGACCGTGGAGGCGGACCTGACCGCCATGCGGGGGCGGCGGGACTCGACCGACCTTCTCGCGCAAATCCGGATCCCGACGCTCGTCCTCGTCGGCGAGCAGGACGCGCTGACGCCGCCGGCGCTCTCCGAGAAGATGGCCGCCGCGATTTCCGGCGCCCGGCTCGTGACGGTCCCGGCCTCGGGCCACTTGACGCCCATGGAGCGTCCCGGCGCCGTCGCGGAGGCGCTGGGAGACTTCTTCGCGAGCGCGCTCGCCGGCTGACGGCCCGCCGGTCGCGATCCGGGCTGAGCCCTTCTCTAGAAGGAGACCCTCACGCCCAGGCGCACGGTCGTGGGCGCCGTTCGAAGGATCGGCTGACCGTAATTCGGATTCGTCGGTGTCGGCGAAGAGTTGTCTTTCTCCTGAAAGGACCAGCGCTCGTCGAGAACGACGGCGCGCTGCGCATTGAAAATGCTGAACAGGTCCACGAGGAAGTTCACGTCGACCGGGCCGATCGGGAGCGCGTAGCCCAGGTGCAGGTCCGCCTCGTAGTTGTCGGGCATTCTCCCCTCCGCGCCGCGTTGCGTCAGGAAGAACTCGTACCGCTCGTAAGAGTCAGAGTAGCCGTAACGCGTCCAGGGCGTGCCCGTCCGATAGTAGGCCGACAGGCCGACCGAAAGCCGGAAGGGGGTGACGTAGAGACCGGAGATCTTGACCTGGTGCCGCCGGTCGTTGGAGAGCGGGCCGCGGTTGGTGATGACGTTCAGGTTCTGCCCGTCGGTGAAGAAGTCGAAGTAGTCGTACGCCGCGGAGATGTTCGGGTCGTTGATCGTCGTCTGCGTGAACGGCGAATACTCGCCGTCGAAGTTGCCTTCGAGCTTCGAGTAGATGTAGGAGGCGAGCATCGACCAGTTGTTCGCAAAGCGCTTGGTCACGTCGAGCTGCACTCCCCGGTAGATGCGCACGGGCCGCGGAGCCGGGTACAACGTCTCGTAGTCGAGGCCATAGACCTGCTGGAACCCGGGGAAGAACCCGCTCGCCGACTGGCCGGGCGAGCCCTTGCCCGGATTCCCGATGCAGTAGGTTCCGTCGTTGATGCAGAGGAAGTCTTCGATGACGTTGCCATAATCCCGGTAAATGCCCTTGACGCCGACCGCGACGTTGGGGGCGACCTCCCGCTCACCGCCGATGATGTACTCGGAGATGTACTGACCCTTCATGTTCGGATCCGACGGTTCGGTGAATCCTCCGAGGATCGCCGACGGGGTCCCGTAGTCGGCCTCGGCTGCCGGGTCAGGGATGTTGCTCACCGGATCGAAGTTGATGATTCGAGGCTGCCTTTCGTAAGAGAACGATCGGATGACGAGATCCATCGGGAGCTCTTCGTAGAAGCGCCCGTAAGAGGCAAAGACCTTGGTCTTGTGGTCCCGGCTCGGATCCCAGATCACTCCCGCCCGCGGAGCGAAGTCCCGATTCAGGTTGACCTGGCGCACGCCCGAGGAGTCGAAGATCTGCTGCCGGTCCCAGCGCAGGCCGGCGTTCAGCGTCAGGTTCGGGAGGATGGCCCACCGGTCCTGGAGGTACAGCGTGAGGTTCTTGTGCGCCGGGGTGGCGTTGAGCTGCGAGAGGGGAGCGTTGTCGACGGTGGCCGTCGGGGTCGTCCAGTAGGCGTGGCTGTAGATCGGCTGGTTCGGATGAACGGTGTTCTCATAGATGGTGACGAGCTGCCCGCCGGAATTTCGCTTGATGACGTCCGCCGTCGTGTGCTCGTACTCGACGCCGGCCTTGATCTCATGCCCCTTGAGGTACTTCGTCGCCGAGCCGCCATAGAAGTCCCGGACGAAGCTCTTGTCCTGAATCAGGCCGAAGCCTCCGGTCTGGAAGAAACCGTTCTGCGCGTCCTGGAACTGGATGACGTCGCCTCCGGGCCCCGGGCCGACCGAGTTGCGCTCCTTGTGCCGCGCCCACTGAAGCGTGGCGACCCAGGTCTCACCGAAGAGCCCGTCGTAGCGGGCGGAGAAGTTCTGTCCGCCGAAGTCCTGCCGGCCTTCGTAGGTCAGGGGATCGCCGTTTGCGCTGTGGTTCGAATCGATGATGGCGCCGGTATCGGTCCGCGGATCCTGAATGAAAGTCCCGACGAGGGTGTGGGCCGCGGCAAGGGCGAAGGTCAGCTTCGCAGATCCAAGGTTGCTCCTGCTCTTGGACGTTCTGATTTCACTTTCCGGCGGGCTGAAGCAGAGGACATCGAAGATGTCGCACGGAGGTCCGGTCTTCGTGGTGTTCTGCACCCGGTCGTATGCCCCGAAGAACCAGATGCGGTCCTTCCAGGCGTAGCCGCCGAGAGCCGCACCGAAGTCCTCCTGCGTGAAGCCCTGGTTCGTGCCCTGGGGCGAGGCGACGGGTTTGGCCGAGGCCTGAAGCGACCGGTCGTTGAAGTATCCGAAGGCGTCGCCGTGGAACTCGTTGCCGCCCGACTTGGTGATGACGTTGATGATGCCGCCCGTGGAGCGTCCGAACTCGGCCTCGTAGCCGCCGGTCTTGACGTTGACCTCCTGGACGAACTCGTAGTTCAGGTTCTTGCCCTGGAAGCCGTACTCGATCCCCGTCGTGTTGACGCCGTCGATGTAGAACGCGTTCTCGGCGCCGCTCGAGCCGTAGACGGTGATCGTGTTCTGCTGCGTGTTTCGCGGGTCGGCGTCCGAGGATGTGCCGGGGGCCACCTGAACGATTGAGGAATAATTTCGTCCCGTGGGCAGCGTCTGAATCGCCCGTTGCGGAAGGTTTTCGCCGAGCGTCGTCGAGGTCGTGTCGACCACCGGCGCCTCCGCGCTCACGACGACCGCCTCCCTGGCCGCCGGACGCATCGTGACGTCGAGGGTCGTGTCCTTGCCCAGGCTGACCGTGACCGCCTTCTTCGCTTCGATGGCGAAGCCCGACAGCGTGAACGTCACTTCGTAGAGACCCGGAGGCAGGAGCGTCAGCCGGTAGAGGCCGGAGGAATCCGTCGCGGTCACACGGGACCCCTGCAGGGCCGGACTGCGAGCCTCCACCGTCACCCCCGGCAGAACGCCGCCCGACTCGTCCACGGCTCGGCCCACCATCGAGCCGGTCGTCTGCGCAAGAGAGTGGACTGCCGCAAGCGAGAAGATCGCGATGGCAACCGCGACAAGACGCTGACGCATGGGCTTCCTCCGTTTTGCGCGATCCTAACATCGGTGCGCAGCGCGCCGAACACGGAACCCTCGACGCCCTTCGCGGGACTGTGGTAAGAACCGCGCGGCCCTCTCCATGCGATTTCGCCGCGACGCCGCTCCCCCGCCGGTGACGATTCAGCGGGCCGAGCGCCTTCACATCGGCTGCGGAAGAAGCCCCATCGCCGGCTGGGTCAACGTGGATCAGTTGCCCCTGCCCGGCGTCGACCGGGTGCTCGACGTCGGCGAGGGGCTCCCCTTCGAGAACGTTTCGTACCTCTACGCCGAGCACTTCCTCGAGCACCTGTCGCTGCAGGAAGGGCTCGCCTTCCTGCGCGGATGCCGACGCGTGCTGTCGGCGTCGGGCGTGATCCGGCTCTCGACGCCCAACCTCGACTGGGTGATGAAGACGCACTACCGCCTCGGCCAGTGGTCCTCGGACGAGGAGGCCCTCGTGGACTGCCTTAAGACGAATCGGGCTTTCCACGGATGGGGGCACCAGTTTCTCTACAACCGGCAGACGATCGCCGTCGCCCTTCGGACCGCCGGGTTCGAGCGCGTCAGCTTCCACACGTATGGCGAGAGCGACCGGCCCGAGCTTTCCGGGCTCGAGCGGCACGAGGAGTACGAGGACTCTCCCGACTTCCCGCACGTGATCATCGCGCAGGCCACGGGCTTTTCCGGCGCCGACACCGGGAACCCGGAACTCTTCCAGATCTATCACCGGGACCTCACGATCCGGTGACGCGGCCCCTGCTGTCGGGTCTCGTGCTGTTTCTCCTCTATGCGCTCTGCGCCGCCGTCGCGGCGCTCGCCGCGCGGTGGCTGCGGCGCCCGATTCCGAGCCGGTGGCTGGCGCTGCTCGCGCTGCCGCCGATGTTCTTCCTGCACGAGGGGTTCTTTCAGGGCAGGACTCCCGTGCCCGCCGACCACGCCTACCTGATGGCGCCCGATCCGAACGCGGCGGCGACGAGCGTCTGGTCCGACGACGTGGCGCGCCAGTTCGCCCCGTGGGCGCAGCTGGTACGGCTCGCCTGGAAGAGCGGCCATTTGCCGCAGCGCGACCCCTGGAACGGATGCGGCATGGCCCTGGGCGCCAACGGACAATCCTCGGCTTATTCTCCGCTCACGCTCGCGGCGACGCTGCTGCCATTGCCGGCGGCGTTCACGTTCTGGGCGGCCGCGCGGCTGCTCCTGTGCCTGACGGGAACCTGGCTCTGGCTCGCGGAACTGGGAATCTCCCGATGGTCCGCCCTCTTCGGAGCCATCGCGTTCTCCTTTTCCCTTTCCATGACTGCCTGGCTCCAGTTCCCCCAGGCGGCGGTTCTGTGTCTCTGGCCCTGGCTTCTCTTTGCCATCGAGCGGCTGCGCGAGCCCGCCGTCGCGACCCGGGCATGCGCCTTCCTGACGCTCGTCCTGCTGCTGATGCCGCTCGCCGGGCACATCGAGACCGTGGCTTCGGCGTGCGCCTTCACCGGCCTGTGGCTCGCCGCGCGCTGGGCGGCAGGCGACCGCGAGCGGGCGGGGTTCCTCGCGACGCGGATCGCCCTGGCGGCGCTGCTTGCGCTCGGGTTGTCCGCCTTCTCGCTCCTGCCTCAGGCGCTCGCCATCCGCGACTCCAACCGCCTCGTCCTCATGGAGCGCCCCTTCTGGTCGCCGATCCTCTCGCTGCGGCCGCATGGTCCGGAGTGGCCGGCGGGCCTGCTCACGCTCCTGCTGCCGCGCGTCTTCGGAGATCACGTGACCGCGCCGATGATTGCGGGCGGGGCGGGAGCTTTTCCCGAGATGGCCCTCGGCTACTTCGGGATCGTGGGAGTCTGCCTCGCGGCGCTCGTCGCGCGCCCCGGCTCCCGGCGCCCTCCAGCCGAAAAAGCCTTGCTCCTTCCCCTGGGATTCGGCCTCGGCGCCGCGATCGGTCTCTGGCCTTTCGCCGAGCTCGCGTCGCTGCCTCCCGGGCTCGCGCACATGTTTCCGCTGCGTTACCTGACCTGGGCGGCTCTCGCGGGCTCCGCGCTCGCCGCCTTCGAGCTCGACCGCCTCGAGACGGACCTCTCCCGGCGCCGCGGCGCGGCCTTCTGGGCGATCGCGGCGCCGGCGGCGGCCCTCGCGTCCGTCGCGGTCTCCTACGCCCGCGCGCGCCCGTTGTACGCGGCCGCCGGGGCGCTCGACGCGCAGCGCCATGCGTACCTGCTCGCCGCGGCGGCGCTCGCGGCCGGGGTCGCCGTCCTCGCCGCCACCGCGCGGCCGCGCCGGTTCGCCGCGGTCGGCGTCCCGCTGCTGACCCTCGCCGCGGGAGCGGAGCTCTTCCGGCAGGGACAGCGTCTCAACCGCATGAGCGACCCGGCCCTCCTCTATCGGCCGACGCCTCTGGTCGAGTTCCTGCGCTCGCGGCCCCGCCCCTTTCGCATCGCGGGCGAGGGCACCATCCTCTTTCCCAACGTCGGCGTCTTCGCCGGCCTCGAAGACGTCCGCACCCACGATCCGGTCGAGCGCCGCGACTACGTCGAGTTTCTCGACGCGGCGTGCGGCTACGATCCCGGCGCGTATTTCAAGCGCATCGCCGACGTCGACGCGCCGGCGCTCGATTTCTTGAACGTGCGGTATCTCGTCTCTCCGCCGAAACGGACGGCCCCCTCGGCCAAGTGGAAGCCGGTCTACGAGGGGCCCGACGGAACCGTCTTCGAGAACACGCAGGTGCTTCCGCGAGTGCTCGCCCCGGCGCGAGTTCGCGTTGTGCGCCGCGAGTCGCGCGGCCTTCTCCCGGAGCCGGCCAACCGCGCGTACGGACAGGCATACGGAAACTTCCTGCGAGGCATCGAATGGCGTCGCGAGGCGGTCGTCCTCGACGACGGAACCCGGAAGTTCCGGCCGGCCTCGACCTCGAAGAACGCCGAAGCGCTCGTGACCGACTACGCCGAGACGGCCGACTCGGTCGCGTTCCGACTGCGTACCCGCCCTGCCGGTTCGCAAGCCCTTCTCGTCACCAGCTTGACTCAGGACGGCGGATGGCGAGCGCATGACGAGAGCGGAGCGTCGCTTCCCGTCGGCCGGGCCAACGGGCCCTTTCTCGCGCTCGCCGCTCCGGCAGGCGATCATCGAATCCGCCTCGACTACTCGCCGCCCGGCTTTCGCTTTGGAAGCCGCGTCTCGACGGCCTTCCTTCTTGTCGCGGCCTCGCTCGCCGCGAGGGCCGCGCGGCGGCGCGCCGGCGGCGCCTAACGGACCCGACCGGCCAGGCGGCGCCGGACGGCCTTACGGACCTGGTCGCCCAGGGGTCTCGCCAGCCGCGTCAGGCTCTTGAGTCTTCCGAAAGCCACCAGGTAATGCGTCGCCTCGGGCGCCCTGGCGAGCTCTTCTTCCTCGATCTCCAGCATCCTCCGAACGTAGGGAAGGCCTTCGTCCGAAGCCGCCCACGCGGCGTGAAGATAGGGCATCACCAGGTCCGTGATCTGCCCGCCGTACGGTCTCCACTCGACGATGTCGAAGAAGTCGCGCAGGAACCGCGGAATCTCCGAGGAGCGGATGGCCTCGGAGGGGTCATTCATCTCGATCGGGAGGTCAATCTCGGTCCGGATCTTTGCCTCGGCGGGAATCCCGTCGAGCACGGCCTGCGCTCGAAGCAACCGCTCCTTGCTCCATTCGCCGCGAGAGGGCCCCACGTACTCGTCGACGTAGACCGCCCCGCCGCGCTCGAGCGAAAACGTCAGCCGGCGGAAGAGCCTCTCGAGCGCGCCGACATGATGCAGCGAAGCGTGAAAAAAAACGACGTCGTAGCGGCGGCGGTCAAGATGCGGATCGTCGAAGTCACCGATTCGATAGTCGATTCCCTCGATCCCTTCCTTCGCCGCCTCGCGGCGGGCATCCTCGAGCGACGCCGGCGAGACGTCGAAGGCGTCGATCTTCCGGACGAGGCCCGTTCTCACCGCCGCCCGCTCGAAGGCGCCAAGGCCGCACCCCCAGGAAACGCCGCGCTCGAAGGGGCGCGCCGCGTGGACGCGCCGCAACCAGTCGAGCGGCCACTCGTGGGGGTTCCCGGACACTCGACGGTTGATCGCCTGGCGGCAGAGCGGATGCGCCATCCAGTAGGCGGGATCCTTGCTCTTCTCCCGGTGAGCATCCCAGAACTCCCGTACCCGGCCGGCGGATCTCGGCTCCATCGCGGTTTCGATGATACGGACTCGCGATGCCGGGCATCAACCACGTCGGGCGTTGCGTCTCCCCGCCGGACTCCGCCGAGCCGCAAGGATCACCGGCCCGCGATCGCCAGATCCGCGCGGAGATCCCGGTGGCGGCGGAAATCGAGGCCCGCTTCGTTCCGCCGTCCCCGGCCGCCGCGACGCCCCTCCGGCGGCTCTCGCGGTGATTCCGCCGGAGCCCCGAACCTCCTGCCGCGGCGGCTCGGTATTCGGGGCGCTCCTCGGAAGACCGTCGCCGGCCGCCGGGGCGAAGCGCTCAGCGCTCCATGGTTCGCCGGACGTCCGCGAGAACCGAGTCCGCGGCGTCCACGCGAATCAGCCCCAGCCGCGGATACTCGATGTCCACGATGACGTAGACGGCGGTCGCGATCACGGCGGCGAAGGCGATCCTGTGGAAGAGGGTCCGCGCCTTTCCGGTGGCCATCCCGTAGCCGGCGAGCAGCCCGGCGACGAGCGTCAGGGCGCCCAGCAGGAGAAAGACGACCAGCGGAGGGTGGATCCGCGCCGCCATCGCCCTCGTCGTCGTGATGTCGATCATCTCGTTCAACGCCGGCAGCAGCAGCAGGCAGGCCGCCGTCGAGTCGGCGCCGCGGCAGGCGCCGACGGAGGTGTTCCAGATCTCACGCTGGAGCCGCGCCGACTGCGCGATGGCGGCATCCGGCGCCTCGTCGCGCGCGATCTTCTGGTAGGTCGCAAGCCGCGAGTCCAGGTACCGGCGAAACAAATCCCGCACGCGCCCCTGATCTTGCTCCGGCAGCAAGTCGATCCGGAGCCAGGCCGTGCCCACCGCGTTCGCCTCCTGCGCGACGAGTTCCCGCCTCGAATCGAATCGGGACGCGGCTCCCGAGAAGGTGAACGCGAGGAGAAGGCCGAGCAGCGCAAAGACCGCGCCCTCCACCGCGCCCACGCCCGCGACGCCGGCTTCCCCGGCCCCGCGGCCGAGGCGTCGGCCGGCCTCGAGCGTCAAGAACGTTCCGACGAAGAGTGCGACGGCGAAAAGAAGAACGAGCGCGGTGAAGTGCATGGCGCGACCCTCCTTCGTCGAACCGCCCGCGAAGTCTACGTTGCATCCGCCCCCGACGTGAGCGACGAGGAGAACGGCCAGAAAAAAGAAAAGCTCAGGAACGGGTCCTGAGCTTCGAAATAATTCCCCGGCGACGTCCTACTCTCCCACGAGGTCTACCTCGAAGTACCATCGGGGCTGAAGGGCTTAACTGCCGTGTTCGGAATGGGAACGGGTGTGGCCCCTTCGCTAAGGTCACCGGGAAAATCGGTTACCAGTTATCAGCTTACAGTTGTCAGTTTTCGGTTTCGCTCGGTAGCCGCGGTCCTCTGAACTGAGAACTGACAACCGACGACTGACAACTTTCCTGACATAAGAGAGCCGGGTGCATTGTCACATTCGCGCCTTAAATATTTTATGGTCAAGCCGCACGGCCGATTAGTACTGGTCAGCTTCACGCCTTGCGGCGCTTCCACACCCAGCCTATCAACGTGGTCGTCTCCCACGGGCCTTCAGGGGGTTGCCCCCGGGAAATCTCATCTTGAGGAAGGCTTCGCGCTTATATGCATTCAGCGCTTATCCTTTCGAACATCGCTACCCGGCCGTGCCGCTGGCGCGACAACCGGTGCACAAGAGGTTCGTCCGTCCCGGTCCTCTCGTACTAAGGACGGATCCTCGCAAATTTCCTGCGCCCACA
>JBLMXY010000025.1:0-8469 GCA_050257975.1 Acidobacteriota bacterium | reverse complement strand
GGCGCCACGCCGGAGGAGGCCTTGGCGCAGGTCGAGCGGGCTCGCGACGCCTGGCTCGAAGCCGCGCGTCAGGAAGGCAAGCCCATTCCGGCCCCCCGATATCGACCTGTCATCTATCAGCTGACTCGCTGAATCCTCTCCCTCGGATTGGCATGGTCTACCACCTCGATCGAGACGTGTTTGGCAAGAAAACCACGAACATGCCTCAAGAACGCGTCGAGGTGCGCCGGCAGCGTCTCAGCGCGTGTGAACGTATCTCGCATCCGCGGAGCGAACGATGAACGAGGACAAGAGGAAGCGTCTCGAGCGGGCAGGCCGGGTCGTCGGCTCGACCAGGGAATTCCTGGGACTGTCGGAGGTGCGGTTCGGCCGCAAGGCGTTCGACGCGATGAGCTCTTCTGAACTGGCGGAGGCAACTGCCGCACACGACCAGGAAATGGCGGTCGATCGGTTCATGCCCTTGACGGAAACTGCCCGTCGCCGCCGGGAGAAATCTCGCCGCAAGCCTGGACGCCCGCGGCGCGGCAAGGGAGCAGGGTCGTCTTAGCGGTCGGGAGTTAGCGCGGCTCAAGTCCTACTTCTCGCCGGGGAGAGGGAAAAGAGCCGTCGACCTCTCCGGCCCGGGAGAAGACGCAGAGTCGGCGTAGGCGGAGCCCTCACCCTTCCGGCCGCTCACCTCGCGAGACGCGGGCCTTCGGCCGCGGCCGGCGCTGAAGTGAGGCGAGGGGAGTGGCCCCTCACCCCGGCCCTCTCCCGCCGGGAGAGGGAGAAGAGCCCTCACCCCGGCCCTCTCCCGTCACCGGGAGAGGGCGAAGAGCCCTCACACCGCGGGCACGTCGGCGGGAGCCCCGGCGCACACCCATCGACCCGATGCGTCGGGCGGCAAACCAGGCCCGACTCTCAGGGGTTCTACCGGCTCCGAATGGGGTTCGCCGTCGCCACGCGGTTGTTGAGAGGCGCGGGGTCGATCGCGTTGGAGACGATCGACGCTTCCGCGTTGAGGGTCCCGTGGTGCCTCGTGACCTGGGTCCCCACGACGATCGTGACGCTTTCCCGCGGCGTGATGGATGAGGCCGTGCAGCGCACCCGCCCGGACGCTCCGACGTCGGGCGTCTCGCACGCCCATCCCTCCGGCGCCGTGAGCGAGCGGAACTTCAAGCCGGGCGGAAGCGTCTGCTGAAAGATCGGATTTCCGCCGTCGTCGCTTCCTTCGTTCGACAGCACGCTCTCGAAATCCAGAAACTCGCGCGGCTGGACGGTGCAGGTCGGGCACGGATCCCGCGGGCACACCCGGCAGCCGACTGGCTTGATCCTGAGCTGGAGCCGGAGGTCCGTCGTCGCCGGCCGGATGCGCCAGGCGCCTCGGCCGACCGAGCCGACGTAGATCGCGTCGAGCGCGCCGTCGGCGTCGTGGGAGAACTCCGCCCAGAAGGGACGCGGCAGATGCGGCACGGCCGCCGAGGGCGTGAAGGGGTCGCTCAGGAGCGCCCACCCCTTCCCGCCGTCGCTCGAAATGAAGAGACCGGACTCGTACCCGCCGGCGACGAGCAGGTTCTGGTTCGTCGGATCGAAGGCGACCATGACCGGCTGCACGATGCCCGGCCACGCGGGCTGGGGGTTGTCCCCCGGCGCGCTGAAGGTGACGCCGTTGTCGGGATCGGACACCTTCGGCACGAACTTGCCCGGTCCCGTCATCAGGTCCGTCAGGTTCTGGTCGACCTGCCAGTGGCCGCCGAGGTCCTCCGTCCGGATCATGACGGGAGGATCGACGCCGGTGCACGAGGCATAGATGCGGTTGGGGTGGAGGCGATCGATGGCGAAGATCCCGAAGCCTCCGTCCGGACAGATCCCGTCGATCTTGTCCATGCGCTGCCAGGGCTGCAGCGCCGGCGCCGTGTACCAGAGCTGGTTCTGGCTGCGCCACAGGCAGGCGCCGCCGAAGCGCGAGGGAGAGGACATCACGAAGAGCTGCGGGATCAGGCTGCGCGAGGAACGCACGCCGCAGGGATACCCCGCGTCGGCCGCGGGCCAGCCGAGCGAGGTCCAGTCGGCGTTCCCGTTCTGCGCGGTGACTCCCGTCAGGTTCGACGTGTAGGCGAGGTCCGGCCCCGCGTCCGTCGCCAGGAAATAGGAGAACGTCGCGAACTGGTCGACCACGTCGGTGAACACCGAGTACCACGGCTGCGCGGGCGCCGGGGCATTCACGACCAGAGTCCCATTGGCCATCCCCGGGTCCCCCTCCTCGAGCCTGTACCCGCTATCCACGGTCACGGACTGGATCTCGTCCGCGGCGGCGTCGAACCAGTCGGCGCCCTCGATGTGGGTCCAGGCCGGCGCGAAGGCCTCGGCGTGGGTGGTGGTGAAGAGACCGTTGTCCTGCAGGGCGAGGTAGAGGTCCTCCTGGGTCGAGGCCGCGTGGTCGACTCCCGTCATTCCCATCGGAAGCTCGGCGTGCAGTCCGACGTTTGCCGAGAGGAACACCGGGTCCTGGCACACGCCCGGCGCCGTCTCGCTGTTGACGTAGATGCCCCCGTCGGACGAGTAGAACAGCGGACAGGCGTCGATCTGAAACTCCGGGTCGAACAGAATGTCGCCCGTGTCGCCGTGCACCTTCGTGACGTCTCCGCCGGCATCGGTGAACGTTCCGAACCGCGTCGCCGAGCACGTCAGCCCGATGATCGGAACGTCGGTGCAGGGGACGCGAAAGAGGTTCCCCGCTCCGAGCCAGACGTCCAGGCCGTCGGACCGACGGTTGACGGCGACCATCGGCACCCTCTTCTGACCCGCTCCGTCGGGATGCGCCCATTTCGTCCAGGTCAGGCCGTAGTCGAACGAGGCGAAATAGGCCGCCTGCCGGATGTCGAAGATCGCGTCGAAGTACGTCGTTCGCGCGAACACGACGACGACGAAGTTGGGATAGGCGCCGCTCGCGGCGATCGAGCAGTAGCCGCGGTACGGCCCGGTCGCGTCCGAGGGGTCCGGCATTTTCCGCCACGCGGTCCCGTTGGACGATCGGAGGACGCCCTGTTCGCCGCACGCGTACGTCAGGCCGCCCGGCAGCGCGACCACGTCCCACACGGAGAGCGGGAGGGGGCCTCGCGGCGCGTTCGCGAGAAACGTCCACGTCGTGCCGAAGTCGGTGCTGCGGGCGAGGCCGCAGTTGGTCCCGGCGAGCACCTCGTTGATCGCGCCTGGCCGGATCGAGATGCCGAACGCCGACGGCTGGCTGACGCGGCCGGCCGTGCAGAACCCCGCCGGCGGCGTCGCGGTCGCAGGATGCTGCCACGTGGCGCCGCGGTCGTAGGACACCTGGATCCCCGCCGTCGAGCTGACGCGGCCGTCGTAGAAGGACGTCGCGTAGACGGTGTCGCCGCCCGGAGAGACGGCGACGTCCCACGCCCTGGTCGGCAGGAAGGAGTCGACGTGCGACCAGTTCTGGCCCTTGTCGACGCTCTTGAAGAGGCCGCCGAGCTCGCTCGCCGCGTAGATGTCGTCGGGCCGCTCCTTCGAGCTCGCGAGGCGATGCACGCGCCCGCCGGATCCGCCGGAAGGACACGGCGCCGGGCAGTTTCGGGTCGGGCCGGAGTCGTCCGGATTGATGTCCTTGAACTCGACCGGATCGGCCGCGGCCCACGCCGCCAGGCAGAAGAGCGCTCCGGCGCACAGGGCGAGAATCGTCGGTTTACGCCTCGAGACGCTCGGGGAGCGGCCGCCCTCTTCGGAACGGGAAGGAGCGCCGTCGTCCGCCCCGACCTTCGACATGTCTTGAGCCTCGGTGCCCGCAATCATACGCCGATCGCAGAAGGCGTGTCCGTCCTCGCCGCGTCTTCGCGGCCAGGGCGAGGGCGCCGCCGCTCTTCCCCCTCTCCTCCCGGGAGAGGGCCGGAGTGAGGGCGCGAGTTGTCGGCGGCAGTTTTCCCCTTACCCTAAGCCTCTCCCGGTGGGAGAGGGGACGGATGCGGTCCGGCTCTATTCCTTCTCGCTTCTCGCTCCAACGAATCAGGACTGAGCCGGTTGATCTACTTGGCGGGCGTACCGGGGACGGCCTCGAACGCGAACCCGCGCACGGCCGCCGCATGCCAGTGCCCGCCCTTCTTCACGCACACGCAGAACACGTGGTGGGCGAACGGGGGCTTCGCCTTTCCGCTCGGATCCATGATCCCGGTCACGACGCCCTCCCAGTCGACGATGGCGCAGGTCGGGTCGAGCTCCCGAAAGGAGGCGGACTCGATCTTGTACGTCGTCCCTTTCATCGCGCCCGCCTGCTCCGCCTCGAAAAACTTCTCGATATCGGAGCGGCCGTGCGCTCTCTGTCCGAACGGATTGATGAGGTCGCCGTCCTCCGCGAATATGGCGGCCATCCTCTTCGCGTCGTGGGCATTCCAGCCCGCGGCGAAGTCGGAGCTCAAGCGCTCGATCTCCGCCTTATCCTCAGCTTCGGCCGCCTGCGCTGGAACGGAAGTCGCCGCCGCGACCGCGGCGACGAGTAGAACCCCGAATACCTTCTTCATTCGATCCCCCTCCACGCCAAAGGATATCAGTCGCATCGCAGAGAATCAGGTCTGGCCCCCTCTCCCCGCTCGCGAAATCAGAGAATCAGGTCTGACCCTTATGAGCGTGCGCCTTTCGCAGCATGTCGTCCTTCCAGTCGCGCGAATGGCAGGTCGCGCAGAAGGCCTTTGTTGGCATCACCAGGCCTGCCGCCTTCGCTTTCTCGGGGTCCTTCATGACCGTCGGCGATTTGTACTCGCTGCCCGGTCCGTGGCAGCTCTCGCAGTCGAGCGGCGGCGTGCGCTTCGCATGCGCGGTCTCGACCCACGAGGCGAACTGAACCTTGTGGCACAGCTTGCACTTCTCCGCGCCGATGCGTGTGAGCCCGGCCTTGGTCGCCGCGACGGCGATCGGCCCGCCCGGATCCGTCACCCTGGAGGCGCTCGCCGCCTGCGCCGGGACGGCGGGGGCCAGACCGAGCGGCGCGGGAGCCTGGGTCGGCGCTTCTCGTGCTGGCTCCGGCGCGGCCTCCGACTTCTGCGCCTGCCGTAACGGCGACGGCTTTCCGGCGGGTCGAGTTCCTTCCGTCGGGGTCTGCCGCGCCGCCGCGGCCGACGGCGACGCTTCCGGCATCGCAGCGAGCTCGGCAGGCGTCGCGACGACCTCCCCGGCCGCGGGCCGGGTCGGTTCCGCGCTCGAGGGTGGCGAGGGCGTCTGCCCGGCCAGGGGAGCGGCGCTCTCGCGGGCCTTGCATCCGACCAGGAGGCACGATCCGCTAAAGGCAATCGCAGCGAGCGCGAACGGCTTGATTCTCACTTGAGGACTGACCTCCCTTCCTTCCCATCGGATCCGGGCCGAGGGGTTCAACTCACTTTCCGAAGCCCGAGAATACGCTCTTCATCGACTCCCGGAGGCTCCAGGTGCCTTTTCCCCCTCCTTCGAAGTCTTCTCAAGGTCCTCGCGCTCCTTGTTGGCTTTCGGGTTGTTCAGCCCCGGGAGATTGAGTTTCTTGCACGCCACCTTCTTCGCGCCGGGGCGGACGCCGATCGGCTCGATGAGGAACGGCCTGAGGTCCTCGCTCGCGAAATCAGAGAATCAGGTCTGACCCCGGGTAGAATCCCCGGCACCAAATGCCACTGGCACCCGGCTTGCGCCTCGGGCCCTACGAGATCCTCGCGCCGATCGGCGCGGGCGGTATGGGAGAGGTGTACCGGGCGAAGGACCCGCGCCTCGGGCGCGAGGTGGCGATCAAGGTCTTGCCCGCCTCCTTCTCCGCCGATCCGGATCGCCTGCGCCGCTTCGAGCAGGAGGCCAAGGCCGCCGGCGTCTTGAATCACCCCAACATCACCGCCGTCTACGACGTCGGCTCGCACGACCAGGCGCCCTACGTCGTCCAGGAGCTGCTCGAAGGGGAGACGCTGCGATCGGTCCTCGCCGGCGGGCGCCTCCCGCAGCGAAAAACGATCGACTACGGCCTCCAGATCGTCCACGGCCTCGCGGCGGCGCACGAGAAGGGCATCGTCCACCGGGACCTGAAGCCCGAGAACATCTTCGTGACCAACGACGGCCGCGTGAAGATCCTCGACTTCGGCCTCGCCAAGTTGACGCACACCGAAGAGCGGGGCCAGGTCACCAGCGTCCCGACCGCGACCGCGGGCACGGAGCCCGGCGTCGTGATGGGCACCCTCGGCTACATGTCTCCCGAGCAGGTGCGCGGCAAGCCCGCCGACGGACGCTCGGACATCTTCTCCTTCGGCGCGATCCTCTACGAGATGCTCTCGGGAAAGCGCGCCTTCCACGGCGACTCGGCGGCGGACACGATGTCGGCGATCTTGAAGGAAGACCCGCCGGATCTCTCCGTCACCAACCAGAGCATGTCTCCCGGCCTCGAGCGCATCGTTCGCCACTGCCTCGAAAAGAATCCCGAGCAGCGCTTCCACTCCGCGCACGACGTCGCCTTCGCTCTCGAGGCGTTGTCGGGCCTCTCGACACCCCGGCTCGAGCCCTCGAAGGCCCGCATTCCCGCCCGTCTTCCCTCGCGCCTCGCGGCGGCGGGCCTCGTCGCGGCCCTCGCGGTCGGGCTTCTCGCCGGCCGGCTGATCTGGAGAACGGCCCCCGAGTCCCACCCGACCTTCCACAGGCTCACCTTCCGCCGCGGGCCCGTCTCGAGCGCGCGCTTCGCCCCCGACGGGCACACGATCATCTACGCGGCGGCCTGGGACGGCGCCCGCAAGTCGGAGCTCTACTCGACGCGCATCGAGAGCCCGGAGTCGCTGCGGCTGAATCTTCCGCCCGGCCGGCTCGAGGCGATTTCCCGCACGGGCGAGATGCTCGTCCTCGACCCGCTGCATTTCTCGACGGGTTACGCGGCGACCGGCACCCTCTCGCAGGCGCCCCTGTCGGGCACGGCGTCGCGCGAGCTCCTCGAGGATGTCGGAAGCGCCGAGTGGTCTCCGGACGGAGCGAGCCTCGTCGTCGTGCGGGCGCCGCAGTGGCGCTACCGCCTCGAGTATCCGGCCGGGAAGGTTCTCTACGAGACGACCGGCTGGGTCAGCCAGCCGCGCGTCTCTCCCGGGGGAGACGCGATCGCGTTTCTCGACCACCCGATCTTCGGCGACGACCGCGGCTCGGTCGCGATCATGGACCTCGCCGGAAAGAAGAAGACGCTGTCGGAGGGATGGGAGAGCGCGCAGGGACTGGCCTGGTCCCCCTCGGGCAAGGAGATCTGGTTCACCGCGACCCGGGCGGGCAGCGCCCGTTCTCTCTACGCCGTCACGCCCGCGGGGCGCGAGCGCGCGGTGCTCACGACACCCGCCGGACTGTTTCTCCAGGACATCTCGCCCGACGGGCGCGTCCTCCTGGTCCAGAGCAACGCGCGGATCGGGTTCTTCGGTCTCCTTCCGGGAGAGACGAAGGAGCGAGACCTTTCGGGTCTCGAATGGTCGTACAGCCCCTTCCTGTCGGCCGACGCCAAAACGGTCGTCTTCACCGAGCAGGGCGAGGCGGGCGGCCAGGGATACTCCGTCTACCTGCGAAAGCTCGACGGCTCGGCTCCCGTGCGGCTGGGCTCGGGACAGGCCATGGCGATCTCGGCCGATGGCAAATGGGTGCTGACCAGCCAGATCCTGACGACGCCCGGCACGACCGCGCTCCTGCCGACCGGCGCCGGGCAGCCGAAGAACTTTCCGAAGGACTCGATCGACCGGTCCGCGGCGACCTTCGGGGCGTTTCTTCCCGACGGCAAGCGCATCGTGTTCAACGCCAACGAAGCGGGAAAGCCGCCGCGGGTCTTCGTGCAGGGTCTCGACGGAGGCGCCGCGCGGCCCGTCACCCCGGAGGGAGTCATCGGCCGCCTCGTGTCGCCGGACGGCAAGTCCCTGCTGACCGAGACGCCCGGGCAGGGATACGGCCTCGCTCCCCTGGACGGCGGCGGTCCCTCGACTCCGATTCGCGGCCTCCAGCCAACCGACCAGCCGCTGCGGTGGAGCGCCGACGGCCGTTCGCTCTTCCTCGGCAGCTCGAAAGACTTCTTCCCCGCCCGCGTCTACCGACTGGACCTTACGACCGGCAGCCGGGAAGTCTGGAAGGAGTTCATGCCGGGCGACCCGACCGGCATCACCAGCATCAGCCCCGCCGACATCTCCGCCGACGGCAAGACCATCCTCTTCGGCTACGGCCACACCCTTTCCGACCTCTACATCGCAGAAGGGCTGCGCTGAGGCCTCCTCCTCTCCCTCCGGGAGAGGGCCGGGGCGAGAGCGTGACAACGACCTCCATCTCCCTCCGCGAGCCCTCGCAGGAGGGAGCGTGATCGCCTGACAGCCCGGAGAGGTCCCCTTCCGTTCAGGGAAGGATCGTGAGCGCCTCTCTGCAGGGGACATGGTGGCGGTCGTCGGCGTGAATCAATGCGACGAGCGGCCCGGCGTCGACGAGAATCAAGAGCGCTTCGCCTCGCGCTCGATCAGGAGGCGGCGGAAT
>JBLMXY010000024.1:0-83422 GCA_050257975.1 Acidobacteriota bacterium | reverse complement strand
CAACGAGGATCGCGGCGCCGATCGCCAGGTAGAACCGCCGCGCGGGAGATCCCGGCGAATAGCCCGCGAAGGACGGCAGGATCAGGAGCGCGATCCCGACGACGAGCTCCACGATTCCGTGAACGAAGAAGGGGACTATCTTCCAGCGGCCCGCGGGGAAACGGGTCATCAGGGTCAGCAGGAGATGGACCACCGCCAGCGCGTATGAGATCGCCGCGGGAGATCCGCCGAGCCCCACGAGGAGCGGCGCGAGCAGAAAGACGGCGACGACGACGAAGTCGAGCATTCCGTGGATCCGGGCACTGAGAATTCGCATGATCGTTCCTTCTCGGATCTCGCCGCGGCCAGAGTCTATTACCCATTCGTCTTCCATCGTCGACCCGGCTCGACACCGGGCCAGGCTCTCTTTTGCCCGTGGTAAGAAGAAGGCCGATGCCCACACCCGCCGGCCCGATTCGGGCGGAACTCTTCTCGGCGGAGCATCTGGAACAGTTCGCCGCGACACTGGCGGCCGAACAGCTCGTCCATCCCCGGAAGAGGCGCGGGCGGCGGCTGCTCCCGAGGCTGCGAGAGAACGCGCGAGTCCTCATCCGGTCGCAGCGGGCGATCGCGGAGGCGAGCCGCCAGACCCGCACGGTTTCTCCCGCGGCGGAGTGGCTGCTGAACAACTTCCACATCGTCGAGGAACAGGTTCGAGAGATCCAGGAGGACCTGCCGCCGGGGTTCTATCGGGAGCTGCCCAAACTCGCCTCCGGGCCGCACGACGGCTATCCGCGCGTGTACGGGCTGGCCTGGTCGTTTGTCGCGCACACCGACAGCCGGATCGAGCTCGAGACGCTCGGCCGATTCGTCCGCGCCTACCAACGCGTCCAACCGCTGACGATCGGCGAGTTGTGGGCGCTGGCAATCTCGCTGCGCGTCGTGCTCGTCGAGAACCTCCGGCGCCTGGCCGAGCGCATCGCCGCGCGGGGCATCGCGCGGGAACAGGCCGACGCGATCGCCGACGCCCAGCTGGGAACGGGCGGCATCCCGAAGGCGGACCCGGCCGTGGTGATTCAGATGCTGGAACAACTGCCGTTCACGCCGGCCTTCGCGGTCCAGCTCACCCGGAGGCTCCGCGAGCAGGACCCGACGGTCACGCCGGCGCTCGACTGGCTCGATCGGCGGTTTGCTCGCGAAGGGACGACGGCCGAAGAGGCGGTCCACGCCGAGCATCAGGCTCAGGTGGCCACGCACGCGACGGTGCGCAACGTCATCACCAGCATGCGGCTGCTTTCGTCCGCCGACTGGGCGGATTTCTTCGAGAGCGTCAGCCTCGTTCACGAAGCCCTTTGCGCGGGCACGCGCGTCGCGGAGATGGACTTCTCGACGCGCGACCGGTACCGGCATGCGGTCGAGGAGCTCTCGCGGGGATCGCTCCATGACGAGCTGGAGGTCGCGCGCCGCTCCGTGCGCTTGGCCCAGGGCGCCGCATCGCCGGCCAACTCCGCCTCGCCGGCCGATCCCCGTCTGTCCGACCCCGGCTACTACCTCATTTCCGGGGGACGGCCATTGCTCGAGGCGGATCTCGACTTCCGGCTTCCCGCGCGGCACTGGTTGCGGCGCGCGTGGTTCCGCGCGACGGCACCCTTGTACCTCGGTTCAATCGCGCTCTGGGCTGTCGCGATTCTCGCCGTTCCCGTGGCGCTCTCGGTCGTGGCCGGCGCTCCCACACTGTCCGTCGTCCTGCTCGCCATCCTCGCGGCCGTGCCCGCTTCGGATCTGGCGAGCGCGCTCGTCCAGCGATTCGCGACGCAGCTGGTGGGGCCCCGGCGCCTGCCCAAGCTCGAGCTGTCCGCTGGCGTCACGGAGTCGGTTCGCGCTCTGGTCGCCATCCCGATGCTCTTGACCGACGAGGCCGAGATCCGCGAGGTGGTCCAGCGGCTGGAAGTGCACTACCTGGCCAATCCGGATCCCGAGCTGCGGTTCGCGCTGCTCTCGGACTGGTCCGATTCGCCGACGGAGAGCCTGCCGGAGGACGAGGAGCTCCTCGCGGCCGCGCGCGCCGCTATCCGGGAGCTCAACGACCGGCACGGCCCCGCGGCGGGAGGAGGTGAACGCTTCTGGATCTTTCACCGCCGCCGCATCTGGAACGAACGCGAAGGCGTCTGGATGGGATGGGAACGAAAGCGCGGGAAGCTTCGCGAATTCAACCGCCTCCTCCGCGGCGCGACGGACACCTCCTTCCTGCCAGATGAGCGCGGGGTCTCCGCGCCCTCCGGAATTGTTTACGTGATCACGCTGGACGCGGACACGCGCCTTCCGCGGGACGCGGCGCGCCGGCTGGTCGGCACGATCGCGCACCCGCTGAACCTGCCCATCTTCGATTCCGCGGCCGGACGGGTCGTGGAGGGCCACGCGATCCTCCAGCCTCGAGTGGCTCCCACGCTGCCCGAAACCGGATTCGGCACGCTGTTCCAGCTCATATTCTCGGGCCCCCGCGGCATCGACCCGTACGCTTTCGCGGTCTCCGACGTGTACCAGGACCTCTTCGGCGAAGGGATCTACACGGGCAAGGGGATCTACGACGTGGACGCCTTCGAGCGCGCGCTTTCCGACCGCGTGCCGGAGAATACGCAGCTCTCCCACGATCTGTTCGAGGGGCTGTTCGCCCGAGCGGGATTCGTCTCGGACGTCGACCTCTTCGAGGGCTTCCCTGGCCATTACGAGGTGGCGGCCTCGCGCCAGCACCGTTGGGTGCGCGGCGACTGGCAACTGCTGCCCTGGATCGTGGGCCGGGGGCCGCGCGCAAGCGGAGCCCGAAGCGCGATCCCGCTCATGGGACGCTGGAAGATGGCCGACAACCTCCGGCGCAGCCTCTCGGCGCCCGCGATGTTTGCGACCCTGCTCGCCGGCTGGTGCCTCCCGGGAGCGGGCGCGGGTGTCTGGACGCTCTTCGTCCTTGCGGTCCTCTTGTTCCCGACGCTTCTCTCCTTCTTCACGAACGTCCTCCCCGATCGCAGGGGCGTCGCCAAGCGCAGCTTCTTGCGCGGCGTCGTCTCGGATTTCGCGATCGGGCTCGCGCAAGCCGCCGTGCGCCTCGTTTTTCTGGCGCACGCGGCATGGCTCCGAACCGACGCGATCGCGCGCAGCCTCTGGCGGATGGCGGTGTCGCGGCGGCATCTGCTGGAGTGGGTACCGGCTGCGCAGGCGCATCGCGCCCTGGATCTGGAGATCTCCGGCTTCTATCGCCGCATGCGCTCGGCAATCGGGCTGGCGGCCGCGGCGGGTTTTCTGGTCGCGGGCTCCGGGCCCGGCGCGTGGACGTGGGGCGCGCCGTTCGTGGCGCTCTGGTTCGTGTCGCCGCTGGTCGCCCGGTGGGTCAGCCTGCCTCCGCGCGAATCGGCGGGGACCCGGCTGTCTCCGGCTCAAGCGCGCGAGTTCCGCCGGATCGCGCGCCGCACCTGGCGCTATTTCGAGCGATTCGTCGGCCCCGAGACGCACGACCTCCCCGCGGACAACTTTCAGGAAGAGCCCCAGCCCCGGATCGCGAGCCGGACTTCGCCGACCAACATCGGGCTCGCGCTCCTCTCGACCGTCGCCGCCAACGACCTCGGGTGGATCGGGACCGGCGACATGGTGCAGCGTCTCGAAGCCACGCTCGCCACGATGGGGCGCCTGGCGCGCTTCCGAGGACACTTCTACAACTGGTACGGCACGGCCGATCTCGAGCCGCTCGAGCCCCGATACGTCTCGACAGTCGACAGCGGCAATCTCGCGGCCCACCTGATCGCGCTTCGGCAAGCCTGTTTGGAGCGGCTGGACGAGCCGGTCCAGATGGAGCGGGCGTTCGACGGCATCGCCGATGCGCTGGAGCTGTTGCGCGAATCCGCGATGGTCGCCGCGGGGCGCAGTCGGGGCCGCATCGTCACCGCCCGCCAGCTCGAGGACGCCCTCCAGGAAGCCCGGGCATTGCTCGCGCCCGTGCCCGGCTCGCTCTCCGAATGGGAAGAGCGTCTGGGTCTCCTGTCCAGGCACGCCGAGACGCTGGCGGACATCGTGCTCGCTCTCGAACAGGAAGGCGACGGGTCGCAGACCGGGCCCGCGCTCGAATGGGCGAAGGCCTTGCGGGACTGCGTTTCGAGCCATGCGCGCGATTGCGAGGCCATGCGGGGGCTGGACGATGCCGCCGAGGCCTTCGCCCGGAGGCTTTCTTCGGTGGCCGCCGACGCCGGCCGCATCGCGGAGGAGATGGACTTCACGTTTCTTTTCGATCGACACCGCGAACTCTTTTCGATCGGGTACCGTCTGTCGGATTGGACGCTGGACTCCGGACACTACGACCTCCTCGCGTCGGAGGCACGGCTGGCGAGCTTCGTTGCGATCGCGCGCGGGGACGCGCCCGTGGAGCACTGGTTCCACTTGAGCCGCCCCCTCACCCCCGTCGGCCGTGGGTCCGCGTTGATGTCCTGGTCCGGATCCATGTTCGAGTACCTGATGCCCGACCTCGTGCTCGAGGCGCCGTCGGGCAGCCTGCTCGAGCAGACCAACCGTCTCGCCGTGCGGCGTCAGATCCGCTACGGAGAGGAACGCAAAGTCCCATGGGGAATCTCCGAAGCCGCCTACAACGCGTGGGATGTGAACTTCACCTACCAGTACTCCAACTTCGGCGTCAGTAGTCTTGGGTTGAAGCGCGGCCTCTCGGAGGATCTCGTCGTGGCGCCGTACGCCACGGCCCTGGCCGCCATGGTCGAGCCGGTCGCGGCGCTTCAAAACTTCGAGCGTCTGGCGTCGATCGGCGCCCTTGGCCACTACGGCTTCTACGAGTCGATCGACTACACCGCGTCGCGGCTGCCCGAAGGCGAGTCCTTCGCGGTCGTGAAGGCCTACATGGCACACCACCAGGGGATGACGATCGTGGCGCTGACGAACCTGCTCCTCGAATCGACGATGCGCCGCCGTTTTGGCGCCGACCCGACCGTCCAGGCCACCGACCTTCTCCTTCAGGAGCGCACGCCGCGCACGGTCGCCGTGGCGCGGCCGGTGACCGCAGAGGAACCCACGCGGCTCCAGGTCCGCGTTGAGGTCCCGGCCGTGTTGCGCCGCTTTCGCTCGCCCCACGATCCGACGCCCCGCACGCACCTCCTGTCCAACGGACAGTACTGCGTGATGATGACCGCCGCGGGTTCCGGCTACAGCCGCTGGCGGGGCCTCGACGTGACGCGATGGCGTGAGGACACGACCTGCGATGCGTGGGGAACCTACGTCTTCCTGACCGACACGGAATCGGGAAAGACCTGGTCTGCCGGTTACCAGCCGGCGGGAGTCGAGGCCGACGTCTACGAGGCGGTCTATTCGGAAGACCGCGTGGAGATTCATCGGCGAGACGGGCCGATCGCGACGAGTCTTCAGGTCCTCGTCTCGACGGAGGACGACGCCGAAATGCGGCGGATCTCATTGACCAACTACGGTGCGCGCGTGCGAGAGATCGAGATCACCTCCTACGCCGAGGTCGTTCTCGCGCCGCCGGCGGCCGATGCGGCGCATCCCGCGTTCTCGAACCTCTTCATCCAGACCGAGTTCGTTTCCACGACCGAAGCGTTGCTCGCCTTTCGTCGGCCTCGCGATCGGGAGGAACCGGTCTGGGCGGCGCACGTGATGACGGTGCAGGGCGAGGTGACGGGCACGCTGCAGTACGAGACGGATCGCGGCCGCTTCCTGGGGCGCGGCCGTGGCATCCGAAATCCGAGCGCCATCTCGGAGCGTCGGCCCCTTTCGAACACGGTGGGCACGGTTCTGGATCCGATCTTCAGCATCCGTCGGCGCGTGCGGCTGGCCCCCGGGGCGACCGTCCGCATCCAGCTCGCCCTGATCGTCGCCGGGTCACGCGAGCGCGCGCTGGCTCTGGCCGACAAGTACCGGGATCCAGGCACGTTCGATCGGGTATCCAGCCTCGCCTGGACGCAGGCGCAGGTCCAATTGCGCCATCTCGGCGTCACCAGCGACGAGGCGCATTTGTTTCAGCGCCTGGGAACCCGCATCCTGTACTCCGATCCCACGTTGCGGGCGCCCGCCGAGACGCTCGAGCGCAATCGCAAGGGGCCTTCGGCTCTCTGGAGACACGGAATTTCCGGCGATCGGCCGATCGTGCTCGTCCGGATCGACCAGGTCGAGGACCAGGGCATCGTCCGCCAGCTTCTGCGCGCCCACGAGTACTGGAGATTGAAGGGCCTGGGCGTGGATCTGGTCATCATCAACGAGCAGCCTGTCTCGTACTCTCCGGAGCTAGGCTCGGCGCTCGAGTCTCTGGTCCGCGCGGGGACCCGGGTGTCGGGCGCCGCCGCGGAGAATCCGACCGGCGACGTGTTCGTCCTGCGCGGCGAGCTGCTCTCCGGCGAAGAGCGCGACGCGCTCGCCGCGGCCGCGCGGGCCATCCTGCTCTCACGCCACGGGACGTTGTCGGAGCAGGTCATCCGTCTCCTGGGGCGCGCTCCCGCGACGGGGCCCGCCCGGGCGATCCTCTCCCGGCCGCCTGCCACGGACGTCCCTCCGCCGCGCATTCCCCTGGAGTTCTTCAACGGTCTGGGCGGCTTCTCCGACGACGGCGCCGAATACGTCACGATCCTGAGAGAGGGGCAATGGACGCCGGCCCCCTGGATCAATGTTCTGGCCAACTCGACCTTCGGCTGTCTCGTGTCGGAATCCGGGGCGGGTTACACGTGGTCGGGCAACAGCCGCCAGAACCAGCTCACGCCATGGTCGAACGACCCCGTCAGCGACTCGTCCGGCGAGGCCTTCTTCGTGCGTGACGAGCAAGACGGGGAGATCTGGTGCCCCACGCCGCTCCCGATCCGGGACGAAGGCTCGCACGTCGTTCGTCACGGTCAGGGGTATAGCCGTTTCGAGCACGAGCATCGCGGAATCGGGACAGAGCTTCTCGTCTTCGTCCCTCGCGAAGATCCCGTCAAGATCTCCCGCCTCAACCTAGAGAACCGATCGGGGCAGGCGCGGACGCTGACGGTGACCGCCTACACCGAGTGGGTTCTCGGTCCGCAGCGCAGTGTTGGCGCCCCGTTCATCGTGACCGAGCTCGACGAGACCGGAGCGCTCTTCGCGCGGAACTTCTGGAACGAGCCGTACGCGGGACGCGTCGCGTTCGCGGACGCCGGAGGCCGCCAGGCGGGGTGGACGGCCGACCGAACCGAGTTCCTGGGGCGCAATGGCGGCCTGGATGCTCCGGCGGGGCTCGCTCCCGGACTGGCGCTGTCCCAGAGCGACGGTGCGCGCCTGGATCCCTGCGCCGTTCTCCAGGTGCGGCTGCGGCTGGACCCGGGAGAGCGCGCGCAGATCCGATTCTTGTTGGGTCAGGGCGCCGACACGCAGGACGCCCGGCGGCTGGTCGCGCGCTACCGGTCGGCCGACCTCGACGCGGAGCTGGCGGCGGTTCGTCGCGAATGGGAGGACACGCTGTCCGCTCTTCAGGTCCGCACGCCGGATCGTTCGATGGACCTGATGCTGAATCGTTGGCTCCTCTACCAGGCGCTCGCCTGTCGTTACCGGGCCCGCTCCGGCTTCTATCAGGCGGCGGGCGCCTGGGGCTTCCGGGACCAGCTGCAGGACGCGATGGCGTTCACGGTCGCGCGGCGCGAGCTGGCGCGCGAGCATCTGCTGCGCGCGGCGTCACGGCAGTTCGTGGAGGGAGACGTGCAGCACTGGTGGCACGGCCCGGACGGAAAGGGCGTGCGGACCCGAATCTCGGACGACCTCCTCTGGCTTCCCTATGCGACGCGCCACTACGTCGAGGTCACGGGCGATGACGGCGTGCTCGACGAGTCGGTGTCGTTTCTCACGGCCCCGCCTCTGGAGCAGGAGGAGACCGATCGGTACTTCGAGCCGAAGATCTCCGACCAGGTTGCCTCGCTCTTCGAGCACTGCGCCCGTGCCCTGGACCGCAGTCTCGCGGTCGGTCGCCACGGTCTGCCCTTGATGGGGACCGGCGATTGGAACGACGGGATGAATCGAGTCGGTGTCGGGGGTCGGGGCGAAAGTGTCTGGCTCGGTTGGTTCCTGCACACCAACCTGGTCGAGTTCGCCGCACTGGCCGCCCGCCGCGGAGAGAGCGAGCGCGCCAGCGCGTGGCTCGGCCACGCCGCATCATTGAAGAGCGCCCTCGATCGCGAGGGTTGGGACGGCGACTGGTATCGCCGCGCCTTCTTCGACGACGGGACCCCGCTCGGATCCGCGACCAACGACGAGTGCCGGATCGACTCGATCGCGCAGTCCTGGGGAGTCATCTCGGGCGCCGCCGATCCGGAGCGGGGCCGGCGGGCCATGGCGGCCGTCGACGAGCATCTGATCCGGCGGGGAGACGGGCTCGTTCTGCTCTTCAAGCCTCCGTTCGACCGAACGAAGCTCGAGCCGGGCTACATCAAGGGATACGCGCCCGGTGTTCGGGAAAACGGGGGCCAGTACACGCACGCCGCGGTCTGGGCCATGATCGCATTCGCGGCCCTGGGCGACGGAGACAAGGCCGGCGAGCTCTTCGCGATCTTGAACCCCATCAACCACGCGAGCACGCGGTCCGGTCTCTATCGCTACAAGGTCGAGCCGTACGTGACGGCCGGCGATGTCTATTCGGAGCGTCCGCACGCGGGGCGCGGCGGCTGGAGCTGGTACACGGGCTCTGCCGGCTGGATGTATCGCGCCGGGGTGGAGTGGATCCTGGGCTTCCGCTTGCGCGGCGCGGTGCTGCACGTGGATCCCTGCATTCCGCGCCCATGGCCCCGGTACGAGATCGTCTTTCGCTACCACTCCGCCCGCTACCGGCTGTCGGTCGAGAATCCCCGCGGCGCGATGCGCGGCGTGACGAGTATCACGCTCGACGGCGGACCCGTCTCGGGCCGCGAGATCCCGCTCGCCGACGATGGCCGCGAACATCGGATCGCGGTCGTGCTCGGCTGACGGCGGCGCGCGCCCGGCTCCGCTATCTCGTCGCCGAAGTCACGTTGGCGTTTTTCGCTCTCGCCGACTGGATGCCGACGTAAAGGGTCAACGGCTCGATGTTCTCCTCGTCGACGCGAGTCTTCACCGCGATCCCTGCTCGCCGCAGGGCCCGAGTGAGAGCGAGTGCGCCCGGCGAAGACTCGGCCCCGGCATGCGTGACGACGTACACACCGGCCGCGTCGGTCTGCCGAGGATCGAATCTTGCGAATCCGGGGATCCAGCCCGCCTTGGTCAGCGCGTCGGAGAGCTGCCCCGCGTATTCCTGGGCCTCGGCTGTCCGGGCATGCCGGATCACGACGATCGAAGTGTGTGAACGCAGCGCCGCGACGAGCGTCTCGGTCTGCTTCTTTGACAGCCGTCGTGGATTCGGCAGCTCGGCCTCGATCTTGTCCTTGAGGGCGGCAATCTCTTTGCGAGCGTTCTCGAGGTCGCCGAGCAGCCTGGAGTTCTGGTCTCGCAGACCGGCGATCTGGCTCGACAGCTCGCCCCGGTTCTTCGCCGCCGCCTCGTCTCTTCGCCTGCCCTGCTCGGCCTGCGCGAGGTACGCCGCGACTCCCATCAGGACGAAGAGGAGCCCCCACGCCCACCTCGCGGCCTTCTTCGTCGGCGACAAAATCGCGAGGATTGCGCCTGCCACGACGGGCGCATAGACGACGAGCGAAAGAACGGAATCGGAAGGCATCCGGCCTGGAAGTCTACCCGCCGGCGAGGGGGTCAAGCGATCCGCTCGACCCTTTTCGGTTCGGACCCTCTCCCGCCGGAAGGAGGGAGAAGAGCGGCCAGCGCCGGCTCAGCCGGGCGGCGCGAACGCCGCCAGAATCTGGGCCGTGCTCGTCACCTCGCCGACCTCCGCCGCCTTCTTGCGGACTTCCTCCATGCGCTCGAGGAGCGTCGGCTGCCTCACTTCGTACAGAACCCCGGTCGTCAGGACGTCGGTCTCCCGCGTGAAGCGCAGGGCCGCGGTCCGGTCCGCCACATCGTGCGTCGCGGGGACGAAGGCGAGCTTCGCCTTCAGCTGCTTGAACTGCTCGTCGCCGCGCCACGTCACGCACGGGGAGAGGACGTTCAGGAAGGCGAAACCGCGATGCTGCATCGCGCGAGCCATCAGCTCGGTGAGGGTCTTCGGGTCGCCCGAGAATCCGCGGCCGACCCAGGTCGCGCCGAAGGAGATCGCGAGCTCGCACGGATCGACCGGCGGCTCGGGGTTGCCCCAGTAGGTCGACTTGGTCTTGTCTCCCGCCGGCGTGGTCGGCGCCGCCTGGCCCTTCGTGAGGCCATAGATCTCGTTGTCCATCATGAAGTAGGCGATGTCGAGGTTTCGCCGCGCCGCGTGGAGGAAGTGGTTGCCGCCGATCGCGATGCCGTCGCCGTCGCCGCCGACGGCGATGACGTTCAGCTCGGGCCGCGCGACCTTGACGCCGCTGGCGAGTGTCAACGCGCGGCCGTGAACGCCGTTGAACCCGTAGGTCGAGACGTAGCCCGGCAGACGCGACGAGCAGCCGATCCCGGAGATCACGACCGTGTCCCAGGGAGCGAGCTGGAGCTTCGCCATGGCCCGGTGCAGCGACGCGAGCGCGCCGTAGTCGCCGCATCCGGCGCACCACACGGGCTTCAGATCCGACTTGTAGTCGGCCGGCTGGAGAACCGGCAGTTCGACTTCGCTCATGCGATCACCTCCTCGCGCTCGGCCGTCCCCGCCCGCGCCTTTTCGATCTCCCCGGCCACCTCCTCCATGGTCAGGTCCTTTCCTCCGGATCGTTTGAAGACGCGCGTTCGCCCCTCGGGAAGGTCGAGGAAGGTTCGCAGGTACTTGTAGAACTGCGCCGTGTAGGACAGCTCGACGACGAGCAGCGAATCGACGCTCGCCAGGAACTGTTCGAAGTCTTTCTTCGGGAAGGGATAGAGCACCTGCGGAACGAAGGCGGCGACCTTCGCGCCGCCCGCGTTGGCGGCGGCGACGGCCTCCCGAACGGCTCCCTTGGAGGAGCCCCAGCAGAGGACGCCGACCTCCGCGTGCTCCGGCCCGTACCGCCAGCAGGTGTGGTACCGCTCCCGGACCGGCCAGAGCTTGCGGAAGCGCTTTGCGTTCATGGTCTCGTGGGTGAGGTACTGGGAGTCCGGCCGGCCCTGCGCATTGTGCTCGAGCCCGTTGGTCTGGTACATGCCCTTGCGGGTGCCGGGAATGCTCATCGGCGAGACGCCGCTCGGCGTGTCGCGATAGCGCTCATAGGTCTCGAGGTCCTCCGTGGCGGGCTGGATGCGGTCGCGCACCTCGTGCACGAAGCGGTCGGCCGAGACCGTCTCCTTGCGCTGGCCGACCGCCTGGTCGGAGAGGACGAGAACCGGCAGCTGGAATTCCTCGGAGATGTTGAACGCCTCGACCGTGGCATGGAAGCAGTCCTCGACGTCGGTGCAAGCGAGGACGACCCGGGGCGCGTCGCCGTGCGTGCCGTGCAGGGCCTGCATCAGATCCGACTGCTCGCTCTTGGTGGGGTTTCCCGTCGAGGGACCGCCGCGCTGCACGTCGGTGATGACGATCGGCACTTCCGCCATCGCGGAGAGGCCGAGCATCTCGCTCATGAGCGAGAGACCCGGGCCCGAGGTCGCCGTCATGGACTTGACCCCGGCGAAGGAGGCGCCGATGATCGCCCCGATCGCCGCGAGCTCGTCCTCCGTCTGGAGAACCGAGCCTCCCGCGCGGGGCATCCACTCCGCCAGGAAGTGGAGGATCTCGGAGGACGGCGTGATCGGGTATCCGGCGAAGAACCGGCAGCCGGCGTGAAGCGCGCCGATCGCCGCCGCCTCGTTGCCGGAGAGAAACAGGCGCGGCGAGGACGGCGTGTAGTCGAGCTTCCGGCGGAAGAGGGACTCGGCCTGCGTGCCGGCGAACTGCCGCCCGGCCTCCAGGGCCCGCTCGTTTGCTTCGAGGAGCGTCGCCTTCTTCTTGCCGAACCGGCGGGCCATCGCCCTTTTCAGGCTTTCGGCGGGAAGACCCAGCATCTCCCCGAGAATGCCCAGCGTGACGATGTTCTTCGAGCCCGGCGATCCGGCCGCGGTCCGGGCGATTTCGGCAAAGGGCACCGGGTGCCACTGGAGGCTTTCGCCGCCCAGGAGGCCGAGTTCCTCGGGCGGCGGCTGTTGTTCCGCGGCCTCGTACAGGACCAGCGCGTCCGGCGCGACGGCGATCTCGCCGCGGAACCGGGCGTAGTTCGCCCATCCGAATACGGCGAGCACGTCCACGGTCCCGCCCTGCGAGAAAATCTCGTGGGCGGAAAGTCGGACCGTGCAGGACGACTCGCCTCCCCGAATCTGAGGCCCGTAGGCCTCGGTCTTGATGACGTGGAGACCCTGCTGCGCCGCGACCTGGGCCACGAGGTCTCCGAGCGTCACGACACCGTCTCCTCCGGAACCGACGATCGCGACCGTCACATCCCTGGATGACATGCCACCCCTCTCCGGGCAGGCGCTCTGCGGCGCTGCCCGACTCCCGAGTCTCCGGGGCCTTCGAGGGAGCGGCATGATGCGAACGAATCAGAAGTCGCCGTGCTCGCCCGAGATCCGAAAGGCCGGCAGGCGGAGAAGGAATCGACGAGCGCGGCGTGCGGCCGGGAAAATCGGGAGGAATGAGGCTGTTGCGGGATCTCTTCGCGCGCTCCCGATCGCCCGGGACTCGAGGCTCAGGAGCGCCCGAAGAGGGTGAAGAATCGCGGTATCGTCCGCGACGGCCGGACCGCGCGCCCTCCTACGGCGTGATCTGGACGTCCTTGAAGGCCGTCGCGTCTCCCGGCTTGATCCCGTCGGCCGTCATCGTCGCGGAGATCCTCGCCGTCTGGGCGGGGGAGCCTGCCGGCAGAGTGCCGACCGTCGCGATCGCGAGCGTCGACTGCGTGTTGGAGTCGAGCGTGTTCAGGGTCCAGGTCGCGCTGCCGGCCGTGAAGGTCGCCGAGGTGCCGGGCGAAGCGGTCACACCGTTGACCGAGAGAGGAGCCGGCAGCGTGATCTGGACCATTCCGTTGTGGATGCCGGAGATCCCGACGTTCAGGGCCTTGACGTCCACGTTGAAGGCGTGACCGGAGACGGCCGAGTCGGGGCAGGTCACGGTCAGGGAGCCGAACGCGCCCGGGGCGCCCGTCACGTCGTTGTTGTCCTTGCAGGACACGGCGGCGGCGAGCAGAACGGCGGGAAGCGCGACACGAGCCAATCCAGGGAACCTCATGGAACCTCCTCGGCGGCGGGAACGGCCGCCGGCGACTCTCCGGGTGCAATCGCAGTGCCACCCGATGCGCCTGTCGGCGCGACGCACAAGCTCGCCATGCCATTCTTCGGCGAGGACGACCGAGGGACCCAGGATCGCTTCAAAGCCGGCCCGGCTCTTGCTTCACGGACGCTCGTGGGCAAGAAACTCGTGTCCGAACTCCCTGTCGAAGCTCTCCCCGGGCGGCCCGTGCGGCGGGTCGAGATCCGCGTGCCCCTGGTCACGATCGTGAAGGTCCTCCTGACGGTCACTCTCGCCTGGGCCGTGGTGCGGCTTCTGCCCGAGCTCTTCCTCTTCGTTCTGGCGATTCTGCTTGGAATCACTCTGGCGCCTGCGGTTTCCTTTCTGGAGCGGCGCGGTCTGTCGCGAGCGGTCGCGGTCGGCGTCATCGGCGTTCTCCTTCTCGCCGCCGTCGGAGGATTCCTCGCGCTCGTGCTTCCGTCCCTGACGGCGCAGGTCTCCGCGCTCGCGTCCAACTATCGCGTCTACCGCGAGCGCGTCGAAGGCCAGCTCGCGACGCAATATCCCTTCTTGAAGCAGGTCGCGGTCCAGATCCTGGATCTCCCCTCGTCTCCCGAGGTCGCGGCGTCCCTGAAGAGGCCGCTCGCCTGGGGCCGCGCGGCCGTCGTCGGTCTGACCGGCGGCGCGCTCCTGCTCGTTCTGGTGCTGTATCTGCTGCTCGACGGCAAGAGCGTCTACGCGTGGCTTCTCGCCTACGTTCCCCGCGAGCATCGCAAGAAAATGGCGGAGACGATCCCGGAAGTCTCGGACGTGGTCGTGGCGTACGTTCAGGGACAGATCCTGACGTCGTTCCTCTACGGGCTCTTCGCCTTCACCGTGCTGACGATCCTGCGAGTCCCGGCGTCCGTGCCGCTGGCGCTGCTTGCGGCGGCGGGCGACGTCATCCCGGTCCTCGGCTTCATCGTCTCCGCCGCGCCGGCCGCGCTTCTGGCCTTGACGGTTTCCCCGCTGACCGCAGGCGTCGTGATCGTCCTCTACAGCCTCTACCACCTGCTCGAGAACTACGTGATCATCCCGAGGGTGTACGGCAAGCGGCTGCGGCTGTCGGGCCTGGCCGTGCTCGTGACCCTGATTGTCGGCGGGAGCCTCTTCGGCATTCCCGGGGTGCTGCTCGTCCTGCCGGTCGTCGCGGCCTACCCGATCGTCGAGCGGGTCTGGCTGAAGGACTCCTTGAGCGACGAGGTCCTGAAAGACCATTCCGCGCTGGAAGCGGCCGCCCTGGACGGGAAGAGCGATCGGGTCGTCGAGAAGGTGCTACGCGGAGAAAGACATTCCGCGGATCCGGTCCACGGGGTCTCGGGGCGACGGGCGCGAGCCGCCGCGGATTGAAGCGCCCGGCCCGGGAGCAGCCGCACCGCCGGATCCTGACACCGTTGCGCTTGGGATCCCGCTTCGCGCCCGGAAACGGTGAAAACGGGCGCTGGCCGCGGCCTGCTCCCGAGCAGGCGTCCGACAGCCCCACGCCGCAAGCGGCGTGCCACCTGGAGCGGTGGCACGGATCCCGCATTTGCCTGCGATGGCCTCGAGTGAAAGGAGGCGAGCATGGGTCTGATACTCCTGATCCTTCTGATCCTCCTGCTGGTGGGAGCGGTTCCCGCGTGGCCCTACAACCGGAGCTGGGGCTACTGGCCGAGCGGCGTGCTCGGTCTGGTCCTGCTCATCGTGGTGATCCTGGTCCTGACGGGCCGGGTGTAGGCGGCGCGCCGGCAGAAGAGGAGGAGGCGCTCATGCACGAGTACGACGTTCTCGACGAAGAGATCCCCGTGAGGCGGCCGAGCCGCCAGCCGGACGACGATGATCCGACGCTCGACGTTCCCCCCGGGTACCGGGAAGAGAACGACGGGAGCGGCGGACGGAGTCCCCGACCGCAGGGCGGATACGTCATCCGCTTGCCGGGTCTGCGCGACATGGACTGGGGCTGGTAGGCCGGGAGCTCTCCGAGGCTCGCCGATCAGGCGTCGCGGCACCCGTCCCAGGCACTTCCGGGAAGATCGGAGAGAAATCTCATCCCGGACGTCGCCCGGATCTCGCCGGCCTCGGTGATCACGGCTCCTTCCACGCCCGAGGCCTCTTCGAGCAGCGCGAGGCCGGCCTCCGGTCCCAGGAGAAGGGCGGTCGTGGCGAGGCATCCGGCGCGGAAGGCGGATTCGGCGATCGCCGTCGCCGAAGCGACGCCACGAGCGGGCCGTCCCGTCCTCGCGTCGAGGATGTGGTGGTAGCGGATGCCGTCCTTCACGAAGCCGCGCTCGTAGTCGCCGGAGGTCGCGATGCCGGCGTCGGAGATCGGGCGCACGGCGAACCGGCAGTGTCCGCGCGCTCTCGGGTCGATGACCCCGATCTTCCACGGGCGTCCGTCCCCGCGGCTGCCGACGGTGCGAACGTCTCCGGCGAAGTTGACGACGGCCGATCGGATCCCCTCTTCGCGCAGGAAGCTCGCGGCGCGATCGACCGCGTACTCCTTTCCGACGCCGCCGAGATCGATTTCCATTCCGGCGCGCCGCAGAAAAACCGTCCGGTTGCGGCGGGAGACGGCCGCGGCGTCGACGAGGGGCAGGAGAGCCTCGATGTCCTCGTCCGAAGGCACGCGGCCCGACTTGAAGTCCCAGACGCGCCGCAGGGCGCCGACGGTGGGATCGAACCGGCCGCCCGTCTGCCGCGAGAGCTCGAGCGCCGATTCGAGGAGCATGTCGGTCTCCTCGTCGACGGCGACCGGAGTCCGGCCGGCGTTGCGATTGATCTCCGAAACGACGCTCGACTCGCGGTACCGCGAGAACTTGACCTCGATCCGGCGGGCCTCGCCTTCGATGGCGCGCGCGATGCGTTCGGCGCGCTCCCGCCCGCGGTCGTCGACGAACTGCACCAGCGCGCCTCCGCCCATCAGGGGAAAGCGCGTCGTGTAGAGGACGTCGCCTTCTCTCAGGGATGCCAGGTGAGACCGCCGATGATGGTCAGCACGGTCATGTCGGCCGCGGACACGGCCGGGATTCCGCCTTCCTCGCCGGGAGAAGTGGAGATCGGGACGACCCGGTCGCGCCCCGACTGCGTCTGAATCGTCGCGCCGAGGCTGACGGCGAGCTTCGGGTCGAGCACGCGCGTGATCGTGAGGCCTCCCAGGATGCTGCTCAGCGGAGACAGCCGGTAGTCGGCGGACATGTACGCGCGGGGTGCCGGAAGGGAGCTCGCATAGAACGACGCGCCGGTCTGCGTGTACAGCCGGACTTGCGGAGTCACGATCCAGTCGGAAAGCACGTGCTGGTCGTAAGAGACCTCGAGGGTGTGCGCCTGGATCGACCAGCTGTCGTTGTAGTAACGATAGGTCACGCGAACGGCGCCGTCCCACAAGTAATGGTGGCCGTACTTCAGGACGAGGGCGCGCCGTGAGCGCGTGTCCGGGCGGTGCTCCGGGACCGTCGTCGCCGCGTCCGCTCCGATGGGCACGATCTTGTAGGGATCGTCGAGGTAGCCGGAGAGGTTCATCAGGGACGCGGAGACGTCGAGCAGGTCGCGCTCGCCCAGAATCCAGGTCCAGCCGAGGGAGAAACCGTTGGTCGACTTGGGAAGATGCAGGGCGAGCCCCTCGGGGTTGGTCTCGGGATTCTTCACGGGCTCGACGATGTCTCGCGCGAACGACGCGGCGAAGTGAAGCGCGCCCAGGCCGTGAACCATCGTCCAGGAATCGGAGAAGCCGATGGCTCGCGCGGTGTAGTCGTTCTCCCGGGCGTACGAGACGTCCACCGACGGCAGATGGGCTCCGAACTTCCGGCCGTAGGAGAGGGACGCCGACTTGCGCGAGTCCGTGTATTGCGCCTGCGGAAAGCTGCCGCTCGCGATCAGGTGCCCCGACGCCGAGGTCGTCACGTCGGAGGTCGGGTATCCCCCCGTCGGCGAGGCGCCCGAGATGGAGTCGTAGCCGAGCAGAAGATCGAGCTGACCGTAGGCGTCGCCGAGATTCTGCTGAAGGAGAATGATCGGGTTGATGACCTGTGTGCGGGCGTCCGACTCCTTGTAGAAGAGAAAGCGCGTGTCGACGGCCGTCTGCCCGAGCGCGTCGCGGGCGGCCAGCGCGCCGAGACCCGTGGCGAGCCAGGGAAGCTCGCGGAGAAGGCGCGAGCCTCGACGCCGCGCCCGCCGCCGGGCGGCGCGATCAGTTGCAGCCACAACCGCCCCCGGCCGCGCCGCCGTCGCCGGCCGCCGCCTCCTTGCTGGCGTGGATGTGCTCGCGCAGGACCCGCGTGATGGGGTCGCCGTCGAGGTTCATGGAGGGGTCCGCCAGGTAGCCGCGCTGCCACGCCTTGACCCGGCTCGTCGCCTCCAGACCGGCCCCGACGCGCACGCCGGTGCCCTCCGGCAGGGGCCGTCCCGACAGAAGAATCGGAACCGCCGCCGCGATTCCCGCGTGCGTGCGCCGGTCTCCTCCCTCGAACCGCGCGGCGACGCGCCCCTCCCGATCGAGAAGAAAGGTCGTCGGCATCGCGACGACCCGGAACGCCTCTCCCGCCCGCCCCGTGGGATCGCGGACGATCGGAAAGCGGACAGGCACCTGCTCGAGAAAGGCGCGCACGGCATCGCCATCCTCCTCGAGGGTCAGCCCGACGGCGGCCAGTCCCTGCGCGCCGTACCTCGCCTGCAGGGTGTCGAGGAAGGGAAAGCTCGTCCGGCAGGGGACGCACCAGGACGCCCAGAAGTCGAGCACGACGACCTTGCCTTTCAAGGAATCGAGCGAGAAGGGTCTCCCGTCCAGGTCCTGGATCTTCACGGCGGGAGCGCGATCGAGCCCGGCCGCGGCGCCGGCCAGGATGAAGAAGAAGAGAGCGACGGAAAGCCGCCGGCGCCCGGGGCATCGGGCGAACGTCGAGGCGAAGAACCTTGCCTTCTCGATTGTCGGGTGCCTCCGCGACGCGAAGATCAGCAAACGTCGGGCCAGGGCTTGCACGCCGACGAGACGATCTCAAAGCGCGAGAAAACGGCGTCTCCTGTCCGCCGCCAGGGAGCCGTGACGGCGATGCCTGACCTCGCCGGGAGTCAACGCTGTCCCCTGCGAAGATCGCATCGGCGCGCCGATTTAGCTTCAGGTTAGATTCGCCGTCGGCCGAGGCGTTCCATCGCCCCGGTCGCGGTCGTGGTAGGTTTCGCGGCTCTGAAAGTCTGGATAACATTCGCTCCGGAGCTCCGTTTGAATCCCGGCAAAGCGGCTCGGCCGCCGAGCGATTTCCTGAGCGTTCCGCCCGTGGCGCCGTGAGGGTCGCCTACCTCGCGCCGGACAGCAGCATCGCCGGCGGCCAGCGGGTCATCTTCCAGCAGGCGGACGAGCTCGCGCGCCGTGGCCTCGACGTCACGGTCGTTTCGCCCGCGCCGTCGCCGACCTGGTTCGCATTGAAGGCGGCGCGGTGGGAACGGTCGGACTTCCGAGCCTCCGCGGCCCTTCAGTCGGCGGACATTCGCGTCGCGACCTTCTGGACGACGGTTCGAGCGGCCGTCGAGGGCGCGCGCGGGCCCGTCTTTCACCTCTGCCAGGGGTACGAGGCCGACCACTCCTTCTATGCCGGAGTTCGCGAGGAGATCCTCGAGGCGTACCGGATGCCGACGCGCAAGCTCGTCGTCGCCCCGCATCTTGCGGAGCGGCTGGAGCGCGCTGGATATCGGCCCGTGTCGCTCGTCGGCCAGTGCTTCGACCCCGCCGAGTTCCCCCGCCGCGAGGACCGGTCCTTCGACGTCGCGGTGCCCTGGATCCTGCTCGTGGGCCCGTTCGAGGCGGACGTGAAAGGGATTCGCGAGACGCTCGTCGCCCTGCGCGCGTCGCGGCGTCGGGGCCGGGAGTTCCGCCTGTGGCGGATCTCGACGCTGCCGCTCGGCGCCGAGGAAGAGGCGTTCGGGCTGGCTCCGAGGTACGAGACGTCTCTGACGCCGGCCCAGATGTCGGCGGCCTATCGGGCGGCGGATCTGCTGATCGCGGCGTGTCATCCCGAGGAGGGCTTCGGGCTGCCCGTGCTGGAGGCCCTCGCGTCGGGCCTGCCGGTTCTGCTGTCCGACACGCCCGGCCACCGGCACATCGCGCGCGAGGCCGCGGACTACTTTCGGTGCGGCGACCCGGACGCGCTCGAAAGGGCCCTCGGGGCTCTCCTGGAGAATCCGGCGCGGCGGCGCGAGCTCTCCCGGCTCGGGCCCCTCGAGGCCCGCCGCTTTTCCTCGTCGAGCGTCGCGGACCGACTGCTGGAGGAGTTCGAGCGCGCCATGCGGCCCGAACCGATCCGCCGGTAGGGTCCCGACCCGCTACTTCGCCGAGATGTCGAGGCTCGCCTCGAGGGGGATCTTCGCCGGCGCGTAGCACTGCCGGTCGTTGCAGGCCTGGTAGGAGAGGTTCCCGCCGACTTTGACCTTGCCGCTCGCGCCGGGCGGCAGCTCGAGATCCGTTTCGAAACGGACGGTTCCCGCGTAGACCCGCAGCGGCTTGTCGGAGAACGCGAATCGCTTCTCCACGTCCTTCGGATACCGGACGGGGGAGAGCGTACCGGCCGACGCCGCGAGGACGAGGTCGGTTGGGATGAGGAACGTCTCGGAAGGCGTGTGGCTGTTGACGTGCCAGTCCGGCCCGATCGCCACCTCGACGGCGAGGGTTGCCTTCGAACCGGCGGCGAGGCGGGACGGCGCGACGACCTTCGCCCGGACATCGGGCTTCTGCGCGAGGATCGAAGGCGCAAGGACGAGCGATGCCGCGCCGTAGAGCGCGAAGAGCAAGGGCCGAAGCGGTGGCGGCTTCGAGGGCGTCATCGGCGGCTCCGGGTTCCAGGCGTCCGGGCCTCGGAACCGCGACGAATCTTATGCCGATTCCAGTGCCGCCCGCTCCTTCGGGAATGCTCCGGCGGCGACGCCCGCGGCTTCTTTTTGACGAGCCGCCGTCGCGAGAGGACGGACGACGCAACGGTCTTGCGTCGGTCTGGTTTCCCTCGGAGATAATCGCCGGCGATGTTCCGGCAGTCGCGCGCATGGTTCGTCGACCGTGTCGGCGGTCCCGAGCGGCTCACGCTGCGCGCGCGGCCGGATCCCGAGCCGGGTCCGGGCGAGGTGCTCGTTCGGACGGCCGCGATCGGCCTGAACTTCGCCGATCTCTTCGTGCGTGCGGGCGTCTACCCGGGAACCCCCCGGGCGCCGTTCGTGCCGGGCATGGAGATCTCGGGCACGGTCGAGGCGGTCGGGCAGGGTGTGACCGCCGTCGGGCCGGGCCGGCCCGTCGCCGCCGTGCCGATCTTCGGCGGCCATGCCGAAAAAGTCCTCGTTCCCGCCGCGCGCGTCTTTCCCCTTCCGGACGGCGTCGATCTGGTCGAGGCGGCCGCCGTGCCCGTGGCCTTTCTGACCGCCTCGTACGCCCTGGCGCGGGCCGAGGTGGCCGCGGCGGAGCGCGTCGTCGTGACGGCTGCCGCGGGCGGCGTCGGCACGGCGCTGCTGCAACTTCTGGCGGCGCGCGGCGCGAAGACGTTCGCGCTCGCAGGTTCGGACACGAAGCGGTCCCTGTGCCGGCAGCTCGGCGCGGCCGACACGGGATCGTACGAATCGGCGGGGGAGGCGCTCGATCGCGGGTTCGGCGGCCGCGCGGACGTCGTGATCGATGCCGTCGGAGGGCGCGTCTTCCGCCGGCTCTGGCGGCGGTTGGACCGCGGCGGGCGCTACGTCCTGTACGGCTTCGCCGCCGCCTCGGGCGGGCGCGGAGTTGCGCCCCTGTCGGCCGCCCGCGAGCTGCTCGCGATGGGACTCTTCTCGCCCTACGGATTCGTGCAGTCCTGCCGGACGCTGATCGGCTTCAACCTGTCGCTTCTTCCGGGGCGGACCGGCGAGCTGACGCGCGCGGCCGAGGAAATCTTCGGCGCGTGGCAGGCGGGGCGAATCCGGCCGGTCCTCGGGCCGCGGTTTTCCTTTGAGCGCCTTCCCGACGCCCACCGCGCTCTTGCCGGGCGGGGCACGACGGGCAAGGTTCTCATCACGGTCGCGGGCTGAGAGGAACCGCGCTTCCCTACCTCGGTCTGCTCGAGCCTGCGGTCTTTCGGGCATGCTCGGCATGCCGGAGGTTCTCTGCGGTTTCGAACGCCGGGCCGGCGCGGTCTTCTTGACGCTGCAGGCCTGCCCGGGGATCTCCATTCGGGCAGCGCGGCGGCCGATCCAGTCCGATCGCCCGTTCCTGCCGTCCTTTGTCGATTGGGTGAAGCTGGAAGACCTGCGGGTCGGCGAGGAAACGATCGACGTGCTGGCGAAGCGCGGCGCCGATCAGACGGACGTCGAGATTCTTCGGGGGCGCAGACCGCGTTCGTCTCTCCGTCTGGAGGGGATCCCTCGCGCCCCCACGGGCATGGATCCTGCAGCCTCCCGGGCCCCGGGCAATGGAGCCCGACATTCGGAAGGAGACCGTCATGGCGAATGAGAGCGATCGCAATCGCGAGTCCTTGAGGCGTGGTGATCCCGGGGAAAAAGAGAAGCAGACGACTCCCGGTCCGCACCAGGGAAGCGACGAGTATTCCCGCGAGGGGCGAGACAAGAGCACGTCGGGGATCCCGGGCGAGGAATCGGGTTCCTCGGGCCGCGAGCGGGAGCGGGGCGGCCGGACCGGGCAGCGTTCCGGCTCGAGCGGCCAGGGCTCTTCCGACGCCGAAGAAGAGCGGTAGGACTGCTCCCCGGCGAATCGATCCGGCGGGCCTCGAGCCCGCCGGACTTGTTTTTCGGGGCGAACAGAAGGATTCGCCGCGATGGCAGGCAATTTGCTTTGGCTCTTGTCGGGAGGCTCGATCGATTTGCTGCGGGATCTGATCGCGTCGCTGCTGATTCTCTCGATCCTCGGTCTGGTCGTTCTTTACGGCGTGTCCGGCCTGATGCACATCGTGCTGGCGTTGACGGCCGGGCTCTTGAGTCTCGTCCTGGTGCGCCGGCGGCCGACCGCCTGAGCGCCGGTTAGAGGTTCGTCACAAGTCTTTGGAGATGGTCCCGGCGACGGGGCCCTACGAAAGGAGTCTTCAATGAAACGCATCATCGGCGCATCGGCGGCTCTGTTGCTCGGCGCCGGGGCACTCGTTCTCGCTCAAGACGCGAGTTCCCCGCAGACGAAGACGCATACGGAGTCGGTCGTCAAGCACACGGGGCCCGGCCCCAACGACAAGGTCAAGATCGAGAAGGTGCACGGGACGGTCAAGGAGTACGAGTCCGGCAAGAAGATCAAGATCTCCGGGCCGAACGACAAGACCTACTCCTTCGATCTCGACGAGGGCGCGAAGGTCGAGGGGACGATCGTCGAGGGCCAGATGGCGGACGTCTCCTATCGCAAGGACGCCGACGGCCGCGAGCACGTGACCGTGATTTCGGCGGCTTCCGAAGAGGCCATGGGCGCCGCCACGATGCCCCGTTCGCATTCCGAGACGACGGTCAAGCACAAGGTGCCCGGAGCGGCCGACACGAAGGTGAAGACGGAGACCGTCGTCGGCGTCGTCAAGGAGTTCGACCCGGGCAAGAAAATCGTCGTGACCGGTCCCGACAACAAGGAGTACCGCTTCGATCTGGACGAGAACGCGTCCATGGCCGGTCCCGTGGCCGTGGGGGACCGCGTGAAGGTCTCGTATCGAAAGGGGGATGCCGGAAACCAGGTGACCGTCGTGGCCCGCTACAAGGGCAAGGCGTAGCGCGGTCTTCCTCGGCCCGGCCGGAAGGAGCCCTCGCGCCGCGGGGGCTTTTTCTTTGTTCCGCCGGAGCGGCGCGAGTCCTCGATGCGCGGACTGGAATAGGATGAAGTCTCGATGAGACGAGACCAGAAGGCGCCCGAGCCGGATCCCGCAGGGAGGCTTCGCCGGTTCCTGCACGATCTGGCGGCTCCCCTCTCGGCTGTTGCGCTGCAGCTCGAGACGGCGACCCGCCGTGTCGCGAAGGGGGAGGATCCCACCGACGCTCTTGCGAGCGCCCGGCGGGAGCTGACCCGAGCCTTCGACCTGTTCGAGCGCGGGAGAGCCGAGATGCTGGGCGAGCCCTCGGCCGCCGGGGGATCCGCGCCGCGATGAAGACTCTGATCGTCGAAGACGATCCCGGCACCCGCCGCGGCCTGGCAGAGGCGGTCCAGGGGTACGGGGGAGAACCGCGCGCGGTCGGCACGGCGAAGCAGGCGCAGGCCGAGCTATCCCGGTTTCAGCCGCACCTGCTGATCGTGGACATCGCTCTCCCCGACGGGGACGGCCTGGAGATCCTGAGGGCCGCCCGCGAGGCGCAGCCGGAGCTCGAGGCCGTCGTCCTGACGGGATCGAGCTCGATCGATCACGCCATCGAGGCCCTTCGCGCCGGCGCCGCGGACTATCTGCTCAAGCCCCTGCGGCCCGCGCAGCTCGAGGCCGTCTACCAGCGGATCTCCGAGCGCCGTCGGCTGGAACTCGAAGTCGACACGCTGCGCAGCGAGCTTCAGGAGACCGGCCGCCTGGGCGAGATGGTGGGGCGGTCCGAGGCCATGCAGAGAGTCTTCGAAGAGCTGCGCCGCGTCGCCCGAACGAACGCGCCCGTCCTGATCACGGGTCCCTCGGGCAGCGGCAAGGAGGTCGCCGCGCGAACGATTCACCGGCTCTCCCGGCGCGCGGGCAAACCCTTCGTGGCCTTCAACTGCGGCGCCGTCTCGCCGACGCTGATCGAGAGCGAGTTGTTCGGCCACGAGCGCGGATCCTTCACCGGAGCGGACCGGCGGCGCGTCGGGTACTTCGAGGAGGCCAACGGGGGAACTCTCTTTCTCGACGAGATCACCGAGATGAGCGCCGAGCTGCAGGTGCGGCTGCTTCGGGTGCTCGAGGAGCGAACCCTCCGGCGCGTGGGTGGCTCGCAGGATATCGCGACCGACGTGCGTCTGCTCTCGGCGACCAACCGCGACCCGCGGGAGGGCGTGCGGGAGGGCAAGCTCCGCGAGGATCTCTTCTATCGGCTGAACGTCTTTCCGCTGAGCCTTCCGGCGCTCAAGGAGCGCCCGGAGGACATCCCGCTGCTGGCGGAGCACTTTCGCAGGGAAGTCGAGGAGCAGGAAAAGCAGGGCGTGCTCCGGTTCGAGCCGCGGGCGATGGAGCTCCTTCAGCGATCCGAGTGGCCGGGCAACGTCCGGGAGCTGCGGAACATGGTGCACCGCGCCTACATCATGACCGAGGGCGACACGATTCTGGCCGAAGTGGTCGAAAAGCTGCTTCCATCCGCTCCGGCTCAAGCAAGACAGGCCGGAGGGTCCGAGACGAAGAAGCCGAAGTCGGCCGGGCCGAGGGGGCCGGCCCGCGGAGCGCGCCGGGCCGGCTAGCCGTCCGTCCTCGACAGGAACCGTTCCCATCCCGGGGCGCCCTTCTCCCGGCCGCAAGAAGATTCCTCGCGTGGCACGGTTTTCGCTCTTCTCTCTCGGCGGAAGCGCACGGCCGCGTCGGCCGCCCGCAGAGAGAAGGAAAGCCCTATGCTGTGGACGATCTTCGTGATCCTGCTCGTGCTCTGGTTGCTAGGCCTGGTTTCCGGCTACACGATCTCGGGCTTCATCCACATTCTTCTCGTGCTCGCGATCATCGTCCTGGTGATCCGCCTGCTGCAGGGGAGAACGGTCGTCTGAGAGAGAAATTGCCGCCCGAAACAGATCGAAGAAGGCGGCGCCGCCGTCGGCGCCGCCGCCCAGGCTACTGCCAGTAGGGCTTGTAGCCGTAGTAGCCGTAGATCCCGGCGCCCCAGGTTCGGTCGGCGAAGTCGGGCCAGTCATTCTTGTCGAAGCCGGGCGCGTTTTCGAGCACCTTCCGGTCCACGTTCAGGATGAACTCATGGCTCTCGGTGTCGAGCGCAAGAGCCTCCCAGGGAATCGCGAACAGCTTGTCTCCGACGCCGAGGAATCCCCCGAACGAGAGAACCGCGTAGCCGACGCGCCCGGTCGGCAGGTCGATCATGATCTCCTCGATCTTCCCGAGCTTCTCGCCCGCGCCGTTGCGGACCAGATCGCCCTTGAGCGTGGTCGAGGACAAGACGCGCGGCTCGTCGAGAACGGTTTTCATCACGTACCTCCTTGGAACGTTGTCAATGTGTCGCTGCGGCGAGCCCGCAGCGTTGCTTCGACTCTCTTCGATTCCGGATCGGGCGGGTCGCTCGTGGCAGGCTCAGACCGCGGCGCAATCCAGGTGGCCGCACGTGCAGTGTTCGCGATGGGCTCCCGTCGTCTCCATCTCCGCGCACGTCTCGCTGCAGAATTTGCGGCCCTCCCGCTCCACGTTCGTCTCCTGGCAGCGGCAACCTCGGTGTTGACAGCTCATCGGCATCTCCTCCTATCGCGCAGGAAATGAGCAATTCGCCTGCCAGAGTCGAGGCGACCTCCGCCCGGCACGTTTTCTGCACGACAGGAACCCGATGGCTTTTCACCCTTTCCGCCGGAGGAGGCGCGCTCCATCCCCCCGATGAGCTGCGGATTTTCTGAGACGCTGGCGCAGGGCCGTGAACTCTCGCGGGGCCCTTCGGGACCGCGCCGTCCGGAGGGCCGGATGAATCGGATCGTCGTCTCCCGTTCGCCCTCGCGCGGGACGAAGCCGGAACGCGGGGCGTCGAGCCGGGCAACGGAGGGCTCATCACGGCGCTTCGGCAGGACCGCGGTGGCCGCTGGATCGGCCGGGCCGAGGGCCCTCGCTTGATCGCGGGAGGCCGATCGGCCCCTCGGGAACTCTCGACTCCTTCCTCGATCCCGGCGCCCGTCAACGTCGGCAGCCAAAAAAAAGCCGGGGAGAGGTCCTCGGAGGACCTCCTCCCCGGGGCGGGAAACCGAGCGCCGGCGGATTAGTAGGGCTTTGTGGCGCGGATCTGGATCGACGTCGCGAAGTTCTTTCCGTCCTGATCCTTGGTCTGGACCTCGACCTGAGAGCCTTCGCGGAGCTCCCCGCCGGTCACACGCGTCGCGTCATCCCAGAACACCGTGACCTCCTTGCCGGTGGTGTCCTTGATCACCATCGACTTCGACGCCGTGTCCAGCCGGGAGATCGTTCCGCTGACCGCCTTGTCGCCCGTCGCCATCGCAACGGCCGACAACACGATCACCGCCGCCAGCGCCACCCCGAGAGCCTTCTTCATACCCCGCTCCTTTCGATTACCCGGTGTCGCTTCATTGCGACCCGGAACAGCAGGATGCAGCAAGGACCGTGCCGCGAACGCGGCGGCGGCTCGGGGCAGAGAACAGGCATGCCTCCTGCAGGAGCCTGTTCAAGGACGCCGTCCCGGTTCCCGGGTCGGGCCCAACGAAGGAGGAATCCATGAGGAAGATGCTTCGGCTGGCGGGAGCCGTCGCGCTCGGCTCCGTTCTCCTGGCGGGTTGTCAGAAGAAGGAGGTCACGACCACGGAAACGGAGAAGAAGACGGAAGGCGGCGCTTACACGACGACCCCTTCGAGCGTCGAGACTCAGACCACCACGACCACGACCACGTCCTCGCCCGTGACGACTCCGACGCCCTGAAGGCGGTTCCGGGGTCTGCGGACTCCCAACGGTAAGGAGCCTCGCCGGAACTTTCCGGTCGAGGCTCCTTCCTTGTTCCGAGCGGCTCGCGAAGCCGCTGCTTCAGGGGCCGGCGACCCGGCTTGCGCCGGCCAGTCCCAGGATCAGAAACAGCAGAAACAGAAGCCCGAAGACGAGGGCGAGGACCTTCGCGATCGCGAAGGAGGCGCCGGCGATTCCGGTGAAACCGAGCAGCGCTGCGACCAGTCCAACCACGAAGAAGATGAGCGCGTATCGAAGCATGATGCGTCCCTCCTTTTTCATCGTTCCCGCGCGGCTCAGGAGACCGGCGGGCTCTTGACCTGAAGGTTGTTGACGACCCGGACGACGCCGTCGACCGAGCGCGCCTCGCTCTCGGCGTCCGCCTTGACCATCGCGTTGGGGACCTCGCCGGCGAGCGTCACGACGCCGTTGGTCACGTTGACGTCGATGTTGACGATGTTGGAGAAGCGATCCGCGGTGAGCTTGGCCTTCACCGCCGTGTGGATCGAGGCGTCGTCGATCTGCCGGCCGGCGCTTTGCGTGGTCGTGCATCCGGCGGCCAGCGCCGCCGCGAGAACGACCGCCAGACAAGAGACCAGGGATTTGAAACGAAGCATGGGCTTCCTCCTCGGTGATCGCGGGGCCTCGGCCCGCCGTGTTTGATCTGCCGCCGGCGCATCGTGCGCCGGGAGCGAGGCCTCTCGCCCCTGAGAAAGCATGGCGCGTGCCAGCTACGTCTTCTCGGGCGTCGGACGGCCCGGCTTTCGCGCGGTCCGGCGCGCGGACTCATCGATCGAGTGAGACCGCGTCGGCGTCGGTTCGCGCTCGGCCAGGCGCGAAAGCTTCTCGTAGCGCTTTCGGAGATTCTCGAGATCCTCTTCCGTCAGGTCCTCCGCGTTCAGGAGGCGATTGCTCGCGCCTTGCAGCGCCGCGAGCAGCTCGTTCAACTTGAGCTGGGTGGCGCGAGCCTCCTTGTTCTGGGCGCGTTGAATGAGGAACACCATCAGGAACGTGACGATCGTCGTTCCCGTGTTGATGACGAGCTGCCAGGTGTCCGAGTAGCGGAAGAGGGGGCCCGTCAGGGCCCAGAGCGCGATGGTCACACAGGCCGCGGCAAACGCGCGGGAGCTTCCCGCCCACTGCGTCGCGCGCAGGGAAAATCTTTCGAGCAGCGGCTCCTGCTTCGGTCTGGTCGGCATCGTCCAGGCTTCCTCGAGGGCAAGCAGAGCAAGTCCCGTTCCAGGGCTTCCGCAGCTGGCACCCGTCTTGCTTTTCCTCGCGGCAGGGTTCTATGGAAGACTCGAACCGTCCCGCCGACAACTCCTCCGCAGGAGCGGTCTTGCGCTCTGGCATGGGGAGCCCGCCACCCGCCCTTCCCGCCCGCGGAGGTCGCTGACCTCGCCGCCCCTGCCCATCGGGGCGGCCCGCCAGCCGGCAGCGCGGGCCGGGATCCTGCCTTTGCGGCGCGGAGGATGGCGCGCCCGCGTGGCGCTCAGCCTTCGGCGCCGGTCCGGTCGATCGCCGCGAGAAGGAGCGAGATCTGCACGGGCTTGGTCAGATGCTCGGCAAAGCCCGCCGCCCGGCTTCGCGCGACATCGGCGTCCATTCCGTAACCGGACAGGACGATCCCGCGGATCGGCCGAATGGCGCGCAGAACGCCGAGCAGCTCGTGGCCGCTGCCGTCTGGAAGTCCAAGGTCGGTGACGAGCAGGTCGAACGTCTCTTTCCGGAAGAGGTCGACCGCCTCCGAGACGGACGCGACGCACTTCACGCGGTGCCCCTCCTCGCGCAGCAGCTGGGTCAGGGCGCCGGCCGTGTCCGCATGGTCTTCCACGAGGAGGATCGCGAGGGGGCGCCTCGGGCGCGCGCGCCGTCCGGTCTCGTCGTCCGCGGAGGTCAGCCGCTTCTCCTCGAAGGCCTCGAGCTCGACGGAGAGCGTTGCGCCCTTGCCCTCTCCCTCGCTCTCGGCCCGAATGCGGCCTCCGTGCAGATCGACGAGGGTGCGGGAGATGGAGAGACCCAGCCCCAGGCCGCCCACGCGCGGACTGATCGAGCGCGGCCCCTGCTCGAAGGGTTCGAAGATTCTCGGCAGAACGCCGGCCGGGATCCCCATTCCGTTGTCGGCGACGGAGATCCGGATCCGGCCGGCCTCCGGGTTCTCGCTCCGGATCGCGATGGCGCCCCCCTGCGGCGTGAACTTCACCGCGTTCTTCAGCAGATTCCAGAAGACCTGCTGGATCCGGGCGGGATCGACCTCCGCGTGGTGCTCGGCGGCGAGAAGATCCAGGGTGAGCCGCTGCCGCTTCCCGAGCAGGTCGCTGCGGCAGATGTCGACGACGCGATGGATCACCGCGTGGAGATCCTCGGGCTTGCGCCGCAGCTCGATCGTCCCCCGGCTGATCTTGGTCAGGTCGAGCAGGTCGTCGACGAGCAGCGTTTCGAGCTCGACGTTTCGCCGGATCAGCTCCAGGGACCGGCGGACGTCCTCGGAGATGTCGCGCCGTCGCTCCAGCAGCTGCGAGGTCGCCAGCGCCGGCGTCAGCGGCGTCCTCAGCTCGTGGGAGAGGACCGCGAGGAACCGGTCCTTCGCCCGGCTGGCCTCCTCCGCGGCTTCCTTGGCCTCGCGCAGCGCGGCGGCGGTGTTCTTCAGGTCGTCGATGTCGGTCGCCGTGGCGATCCAGAGGGGGCCGGATTCGGAGTGGATCCGCTCGGCGCGCCACACGTACCAGCGGTAGTAGCCGTCGCGGCGGCGCAACCGCAGGTCGGCTTCGTAAGGCTGACCGCTTGCGAGGCTGTATTGCCAGCGCTCGAGGCAGCCCGGCAGGTCCTCCGGATGCACGGCCCTGGTCCAGGCGTCGCCCAGGAGGTCCTCCGGGTCGAGGCCCGTGTACTCGCTCCAGCGCCGGTTCAGGTAGGTGGCGGCTCCCTGGTCGTCGCAGGCCCAGACCAGGGAGGTGACGGCATCCGAGAGCACGCGGAATCGCTCCTCGCTCGCCCGCAGAGCGAGCTCCGCCTTCTTGCGCTCGGTGATGTCCCGGATGATCTTGGAAGCGCCGACGACGGTTCCCTCCGCGTCCCGTATGGGCGAGACGGACACCGACACGGCGACGAGGTGGCCGTCCTTGTGCATCCGCGTTGTGTCGAACTGCTGAATTCTCTTTCCCTGGCGGATTCGAGCGAGACGCGACAGGGTGCTGTCTTCGTCTCCGGACGGCTCGAGGATGGCGACGGACTTTCCCAGGACCTCGTCGGCCGTGTAGCCGAAGAGATGCTCGGCGCCCGCGTTCCAAGCGGTGATGGTCGTGTCGAGGGCCTCCGCGATGATGGCGTCGCCGGAGGAAGAAACGATCGAAGCGAGCCGTTGCAGCTCCCGATCGGCCTGGCGTTTGTCGCGGATGTCGCGGAAGACGATGACGGCCCCGAGCATCCGCCCGTCCCCCCCCCGGATCGGCGCGGCGCTGTCGGCGATCGGGCACGCCTCGCCGTCCCGGGCGAGCAGCGTCATGTGATTTCCCAGGTCGACGGCGCGGCCGTCGCGCAGAACCCGTTCGACCAGCTCGCCGCCGGGCTTCCCGTCGATCTCGTTGACGATCCGGAAGATTTCGCCCACGTTCCGGCCGAGGGCCTCGGACTCCGTCCAGCCGGTCAGGCGCTCCGCAACGGGGTTCACGAACGCCACGCGGCCGGCGGCGTCCGTTGCCAGCACCGCGTCGCCGATGCTGCGCAGCGTGGTTCGCAGCTCGGCCTCGCCGCGACGCGACTCCTCTTCGGCCGCCCACCGTTTCAAAAGGTCGAGCCGGATCAGGGCCCAGATCAGGCCGAGGAAGAGGAAGAGGAGGGCGCCCCCGAGGGCGAGCCAGATCAGCGTGGCCCGGGCCGTTCGCTCTGCCTCTGTGCCCTGCAATTGGAGCAGCTGGCGCTCCTCGCCCTCGATCTGGGCGGCGACGTCGCGGATGCTCCCCGCCTGGCTGCGGGAAAGACTGCCGGACAGGACCGTGGCGACGGCGTCGAGGCCCTTTTCCCGGCGCAGGGCGACATTCGACTGCATCAGCCGTATGCGTTCGGAGACGAGGCTCTCCAGCCGGGTGACGCGGCCAATCTGTGCCGGGTTGTCGCGCACGAGCTCCCGCAGGCGCCCCAGCTCAACGGGGAGGGCCTCCCGGCTCGCGTCGAAATCGAGCCGGCGCTCCTCGCTTCCCGTCAGGAAGTAGTCGCGCTGCGCCACCTCGGCATCCTGAAGGCCGGCCATCAGCCGGTTGACCTGGTCCAGGACGTCGTTCGTGTGCGCCAGCCGGTCGCGCGCCTCGATCAGTCGCACGACGTTCTGGTAGGTGACCACGGCCAGGCCGACCAGTAGGATCGCCGTGAGCGTGACGCCGAACGCGGTGCGGACGCCGGCCCCGGGTTTCATCGGTCTCTTGAGCATATGGCTTCGCGAGCGGCCTGCGAATCGGAGTTAGCAACGCCGATGCCAAGAGAAGGTGAGGTTTGGCAAGGGGCGGAGGGGCGAGGGGGCGTCCCGGTCGAGGCACGGATCGTGCTTCGGGAGACTCGGAGGAGGATGTCCATGGCCGTCTACCGATTGCCCGACCTCGAATACGACTACGGCGCGCTCGAGCCCCACATTTCGGGCCGCATCACGCAGCTCCACCACGACAAGCACCACGCGGCCTACGTCAAGGGCGCCAACGAGACGCTGGAGAAGCTCGACGAGGCGAGGGAGAAGGAGGACTCCTCGCGGCTGGCGGCGCTGGACAAGGCGCTCGCCTTCCACCTGTCGGGTCACGTCCTGCACTCGCTCTTCTGGCAAAACCTCGCGCCCAACGGCGGCGGCCAGCCGCAGGGGGAGCTCGCCCGCGCGATCGACCGCGACTTTGGAGGCTTCGAGAAGTTCCGGCGCCAGATGACGGAGACCGCCGCGACGGTGATGGGCTCGGGATGGGCCGCCCTCATCTGGGAGCCGGTCGCCCAGCGCCTCCTGGCCTCACAGATCTACGATCACCAGTCCAATCTCCCCCAGGGCGGGTTGCCGATCATGGTGCTCGACGCCTGGGAGCACGCGTATTACTTGCAGTACCAGAATCGCAAGAAGGAGTTCTTCGAGGCCGTCTGGAGCGTCTGGGACTGGGAGGACATCGGCGAGCGCTATCGCGCGGTCAGCGAAACCGCGCCGGCCCTCGTCGCCGCGAACGGCTGAGGGGCCTCCGCAGCCGCGAGCCCGCGCGATTCTCAGTGACCGCGTGTCGTGCGGGAAGCGATCAGGGCGCCGCCGAAGGTATACATGCGGAAGTCGTACCCGTCGGCGGGGGCGGATGTGCTCCAGACTTCGACGTATTCGACCTTCTCGACGTCCTCGGGCGTCATGCCCGCGCCCTGCGGCTCGGGGGCCGTGGCGCGCCGGCGGGCGGCCTCGCCCGTCAGCCTCTCGTAGAGGATGTTTCGGTCTGCCTCCCGGTCGCGGGTCGTTTCGATCGGGACGGAAACGCCTCGCTCCGTGACGGCCGGGCGAACCGAAGCGGCCGGCCCCGGGGCCGGAGCCTCGTGGGACAGCGGCGTTTTTGCGGGGGAGCGCGCGTCCGGCTTGGTCGAAGGCGTCACGGCAAGGACCTCACTCTCTCTCGATGACATCGAGTCAGGTTAGGCGCCCGCCGAATCCAGGCCAATGGCCGCGGGGTGCTACCGGGAAGGCACGAAAGTGCCATGCGCCTTCTTCTCTATATCAGTCTTGATATAGCGGGGGCCTCTCTCACCGATCGTTTATCCTCCGGGCGAGAAGAGGATGCAGCGCAAACGGCAGGCGGCTCCAGGGAAGCGGACGACGCGGCCAGGCGTTTTCGCCTTCCTTCTGGCGGCGGCCACGCTGCCCGCCTGCCGGCGCGCGCCGCCTCCTCCTCCCAACGTCCTGATCGTCCTCGGGGACACGGTGCGCCAGGACGCCGTCGGCGCCTACGGAGCGCCCCGCGGCAGCACGCCGGCGATCGACGCGCTGGCCGCTTCCGGAGCGCGATTCGCCCAGGCGCGCGCCCAGTCTTCCTGGACGCTTCCGTCGGTCGCCTCCCTCTTCACCTCGCGCTGGTGCCACGAGGTGACCGACTGGGCGGACCTGCCGCAGCGGCTCCCGGAGGAGGCGGTCACGATGGCGGAGCTCTTCCGGGCGAAGGGCTACCAGACCGCGGCCTTCTCCGCCAACGTTCTGATCAACCGCGACGACGGCTTCGCGCAGGGCTTCGACACGTTCTGGGCGCCTCCGACCGAGGCTTCCATGTGGACCGACGCGTTGACGACGGCCGGCCGCGCGGCCGAATGGCTGCACGGCCACGAGGAGCGTCCCTTCTTCGCCTACGTCCACTTCGTCGATCCCCACTCGCCCTACTGCCCGCCCGACCGGCGACCGAAGGATCCCGCCGCCCCGGTCCCGGGCGACATGAGCCTCTCCTTCTACGGGAAGCGCCCCCTGCCCGACGCCGCGACGCTCGGGCAGTGGCGGCGGCTCTACGCCGAGGAGGTCGCTCTGGTCGACCGGGGGCTCGCCCGCGTGCTCGACGCGATCGAGCCTTCCGTCCGGAAGCGAACCTACGTCGTCTTCGTGGCCGATCACGGAGAGGAGTTCATGGAACACGGCTTCCTCGGGCATGGCTGGTCCCTCTACGACGAGCTGCTGAAGGTCCCTCTCGTCGTCGCCGGCCCGGGAATCCCGGCCGGCCGCGTGATCTCCGGACCGGTCGGTCTGATCGACGTTCTCCCGACGATCGCCGGGCTCGCCCGGCTCGAGCCGGGCGCGGCGGCCGGCTCCTGGCGGGGCGTCGATCTCTCCCGCGCTCTGTCGGGCGGGACGGTTCCGCCCGACCGGACCTTTCTCGCGGAGACTTACCACTACGGCCCTCTCCGTGTGGCGGTGCAGCGGGGCATGCAGAAGGCGATCTTTTTCAACAAGGGCCCGGGCGAGCTCGGCCCGGTGACCGACCACACTTTCGGCGAGGAACGGGTGCGAGCGCTTCTTCCGCGCGAAGCCCTTTTCGACCTCGCCGGGGACCCGAAGGAGAATTCGAACCTCGCCTCGGCCGCCGGGGCGGGACCCGCGCTTCGCGCCGCCCGCGACGTCGTGCTGCGGTCCTTCTCGGAGGCGCTGCCCGGCCGCTGGGTTGCGCTGCGCGGGCCGGGCGCGGGGGGGCGAATCGAGGGAACCGTCCGCTACTCGGGCCTTCTGACGCGGCTGGTCCCTTTCTTCCCGCGCGACGGCGAGACCTTCGCCTTCTCGCGCGACCAGGTGCGCGTCTCGATTCGGGACGACGGCGCCGTGCGCGCCTGGCTCGTGCCGGACCGGACCGACCTCGGTGTCTCCTCGGCGGATCTGTCCGCGGACGGAGAGCGCCTCCTGCCCGTTGCCCAGACGAATCCTCTGGCTTCGGGGTGGGCGAGCTGGACCGCGACGGCCGGGCGCCGGGCCGGTCAGGCCCCGGACGTCGCGGAGCAAGTCCGCCGGTTGAGGGCGCTCGGGTACCTGCAATGAGCGCCTACGGCGTCGATCACTACCTCGAGGACCGCCGCGAATTCTTCCGGAAGGCGTTCCTGACGCTCGGCTTCAACGGCATCTCCGGCGACTACGCCGAGTTCGGCTGTGAGACCGGTACGACGTTCGGGCTGGCCTGGGAGGAGAACGGGAAGGCCGCCCGGCAGCTGGCGTTTCTGAGTCATCGGGAGAGGCAGAATCGCTTCTTCTGGGCGCTCGATTCCTTCCGGGGCCTGCCGGCGCCTCGGACCGCCGCCGAGAGCGCAGGTGTCCGGAGCCCGGAGAGCCTGCGTCGAGCTCTTCGACGCCAATCCCGACTGGCGCCTGATCCCCTATGTCCAGTTCGCCTGGGGCGGAATGTCTTTCATCGCGGAGAGCAAGCGGATCCTGCCTGCCGGGTCGGGTCTACATGATGCGCCTTGAGCCCGGGACGGGCCCCGCCCAGGCACTCGCGGCGTTCTGGTTGTAGGCTCCGACCGAGCCGATCACGACGAGATCGCCGGGCGCCACCGGCGTGAGAGCCACCGACGGCGCAAAGAGGTCGAACCCGACGCCGAGAGGGCCGGCCAGAGCGACGGATCGCGTCGTCCCCCGGCGCCGCGGGATCACCGCAGTCGGGTGCCTCCCATGCGCGACGAAGAAGGCGTGCGACACGCACGAGGCGTCGAGGTAGATGGTGGCGCGCGGCCGCGACCGCTTGACCCGCACGACGCGCGAAACGAGGTGGAAGCTTCCCGACACGAGCGCGCGGCCCGGCTCGAGGAGCAGGCGCAGGCCCGGTCCGATCCGGCGGCGCGCCTCGCGCGCGAGGCGGGGAAGGCGGTCCGAGGGGATTCTTCCGGCGGCGCGCGGCTGTCCGCGCTCATCGAGGCGCGACTCGGTTTCTGCGGCAAAGCCGCCGCCAAGATCGAGCGTCCGGACGGGGATTCCGAGACGGGCAAGCGCGGCGGAGACCTTCCCGGCCTCCCGCAGCGCTCGAAGATAGGGCTGCGCCGACGCGATCCCGGTGCCGAGGTGGAAGGCGAGCCCTTCGGGCCGTGGGGCGCGCCGCCGGGAAATCTCGCGCGCGAGCGCCAGAAGCTCGGAGGCCGCGAGACCGAACCGGCGCTGCTCCCGCGCAGCGCTCGATGGCGCAAGGCGCAGCAAATATCGGGGTTCGATACCGAGCGCGCGGGCTCGCAAGAGGATCGCCCGGGCGTCCTCTCGTCCGTCGGCCACGAGGAGCGCGCCGGCTCCGAGGCCGGCGTCGATCAGGTGCGTCTCCTTCGCAGGTCCCTGGATGACGATTCGCTCTCCGCTCAACCCCCGCCCGGAGGCGGCGTCGAAATCGGCGGAAGAAGCGACCTCCGCGCCGAAGCCCTCGCGCGAGAGAAGATCGACGACCGGCGCCGTCCGGTTGCACTTGTAGGGATAGAAGACTTCCGCGGGCGCAACCGCCTCGGCGGCCCGGCGCCACGCGCGCGCCTGGCGGACGAGCTGCGATTCGTCGAAGAGATAGAACGGCGTCCCGCGCGCCCGCGCCTGGCGGGCGGCCGCGGCGAGGACGCGGCGGTTCAGGACGTCTCGAAGCACCTGGCCGCCGCCAGACGATCCAGCTTGCCGGAGGGGGAGCGGGGGATCGCCTCGACGCGCCGCACCCGCCTCGGGCGCGCGAAGAGTGGCAGGCGCGCCGCGAGGTGGTCGCGGACCTCCCGCAGGAAGGCCTCCGAGGAGTCTTCCGCGACGAGCAGCATTCCGAAGGCGTCGCCCAGCGGAACCGCCGCGGCCTCCGCAACGCCCGCCTTCTCGAGCACGGCGCCTTCGAGCTCTTCGGCGCACAGGTACCGCCCGTGCGCCGCGATGCTCGAGGCCTCCCGGCCGCGCACGTGGAGCTCCCCTTCCTCGTCGAAGAAGCCGAGGTCGCCCGAGCGCAGGCGTCCCCGCTCGTCGAACGGAGCGACCTCGCCTGGGTCCGCGTAGCCGCGAAAGACCGGCTTGCCCGACAGGCGGATTTCGCCGGTCTCGCCGGGCGCGGCGGCGTGGCCGCCCGTCGCGACGATCTCGATCGAGAGCCCCGCCGCGGGAAGGCCCGAGCCGCCCGGGCGGCGGGGGCGGTCGAAATGCTGACGGGTCCCCAGGCCCGACGACTCGGTCATTCCGTATCCGAGACGCACCGGGACGCCGCGCTCGGATTCGATCCGCTCCGCCGCGGCGTCGGCCATCGGCCCGCCGGCCGAGAGCGCGCCGCGCAGGCCGGTTGATCCGGGGAACCGGGCGGAGAGACGCGCCTGCTCCGGGGAAAGCAGGACGACCGTCGCGCCGGCCGCCGCGGCCTCGCCCAGGGGATCGCGCTTCGGGGAGAAGAAGAGGACTTCGGCGCCGACGAGCAGGGAGTTCAAGACCCCGCGCATGAAGCCGAAGATCTGGCCGAGCGGCACGGCCACGGCGACCCGGTCGGCCGGGGCGATGCCCGTGCGCCCCGGATAGGCGAGGGCCGCCGTCAGCAGCTGTTCGTCGGAGAGCGGGATCGCCTTGCCGCGGCCGACGCTTCCCGAGGAGTAGAAGACCGTCTCCGAGGAGAAGGGGGGAACCTTTCCGCGAAGGAGCTCCTCGCGCTCCTGCCGAAGAAGCGAGGTCACGCCTTCGGCATGGACCACGGCCGTCCGGCCCAGCCCGCGCGCGGCGAAGAAGTCGACCACCAGCGCGAAAGCGTCCGAGGCGTCGAGCGAGAGAGGTCGATGCGGAGCCTCCCGCAGGAGCGACTCGGAGCGCGCCGCGATCCGCGCCCGGAGCGCCTCCCGGTCGAGAGCCTCCGTCCCCCGGCGCAGGGCCGGGCCACGCGGCTGCCGGCGCGAGAGCTCCTGGAGGGCTTCGGTCGGGGTCATCGCAAGCCGAGCCGGCTCCACCAGGTCGGTCCGTCGATCTCGAAGGGAGATTCCCCGGCGACGCGCTCGAGCACCCCGGCGAAGTCCTGAAGCGCCGCGTCCTCCTCCCGAGGCAGGTCGCCCCCCACCGTGATCGTCAGGCGCCCTCGCGGGGCGGTCAGGAAGACCGGCCGGCTGGGAACCTTCGCAATTTTCGCGAGGCGGATGGGCCGCGGGTCGAGCGAAATCCGGCCGCCCAGGCAGGGAAACGCCGCGCCCTCGACCGCCGGCAGGTCGGCCGCGAAGACGAGACTGCCGCGGGAGAGCGCCCGGCGCAGGCGATGCGGGCGCCGGGAAGAGAAGGCGTGCGGGAAGTCTCGGGGGGTTCGCGCGTCGAAGGCCCGGTCCTCTCGCGCGATCGCTTCGCGTTCTTCTTCCGTCGTCAGCACGACCGTCGCGACCGGGATGTGGCGGCGCAGCAGGTACCGGAGACTCCGGAGGTCCCCCAGGTGGGCGGTGACGTAGACGGCCGGCTCCGCCGGAGGAGGAGCGGGACGGAATCGAGGACCGTGGCGCTCGGTGGCAAGAGCGCGGCCGACCAGGAACTGGAGCCTCCGGCGCGCTCGGGCGGCGGCGGGGCCCGGGTCGGGACCGAGCGCCGGAAAGGCGCGCCCGAGGTCGCGCCACTGCTCGCGCGACAAGCCGGTATCGCGCGAGATCCCGCTCTCTCGGCCCGGGCGCGTGAGCGCCGCGGAGAGAGGAGGAAGGAGGGATTGCGGAAGGAGGTCTGCCACCCTCACTCGCGTCGCGCCGAAACGTAGTGCATGGTCCAGGGAATCCGGAAGCCCCCGTCCTCCGGACCGCCTCCGAGCTCGAGCAGCGACTGCCGGATCTCCGAATCGCGAGTCGAGGGCTCGAGTCCGAAGAGGTCCCGACAAAAGCGGAGCGCGTCCTCTCTCGACGCAAACCGCCAGGCGATCTCGACGCGCTCGCACCAGATCCCGCGGCCGCCCGCCCCACGGAAGAAGGCGGCGAGCGCCTCGAGGGAGTCGAAGCGGCCCCGGTGTCCGGTCCCGGTGCTCCGGTCGACGAAGCCGTTCAGGAATCGCGATGCCGCGGAGCCTTCCGCGACGTCTCCCAGAGCGGCGCGGCCGCCGGGCCGGGTGACGCGCAGGAGCTCCCGGCAGACGGCCGCCGGATCCTCGGCGTGATGAAGCGCCGCGAGACAGGCGGCCGCGTCGAAGCTCAAGTCCGGAAAAGGCAGGATCGCGCCGCTCGCCACGCAGGCCGGCTGCGCGCGATTGGAGGATCGGAGAAACTGGAGCGACCCGTCGCAGGCGAGCCGCGCGGACGGCAGTCCCTCCGCCTGCGCGCGCGCGGACAGGTAGCCGCCCCCGGCGCAGGTGTCGAGCCAGCGGGAGGCGGCCGAGAGCGCCAGATGGCGCAGCATCGCGCGGGCTTCTTCCGCTCGGGCTTCCGGGTAGAGCCGGTTGGCGCGGTTGTAGAAAGCGCCCCGCGCGTCGAAGAGGGCTTGGTACTCGAACAAGTCCGGGCAGCGTATTCCCGCCCCGCCTGCGGGGTCAACGCGACGTTGCGAGAGAATCGAGGGATGCTCTCGAAGCTCGCGGCCCTGCTTCCGGATCTGCCGCGGCTGGTCGAGACGCGCGGGATGCTGCTCTCGGGCCGATCCGAGTTGCTGGAGGCGCCGGGACCCGGTCCGGTCGACTTCATCGCCCGCGGCACGGACTTCGGCCTCATCTGCGTGTCCGGCAACCCGGCCTTGCCCGGGCTCGAAGCGGCCGCCCGGCGGTTCGGCGCAACCGCGGTTCTCTGCGCGGCGGACGCCAGCGAAAGCCTCGCCGCGGCGCTCCCGGGCTGGACCCGCGCGCGGGCGGTGATTCATTCGCGCAGAGGCGGAGGAGTTTCCGCGGGCCCGTCCGACTCTTCGACCGCGCGCGTCGAGATGCTCTCCGGGCGCGACGCCGCGTCGCTCTCGCACGTGCCCGAGCCGCTTCGGGAGGAGATCTCGACCGCGCTCGGCTTTTCGCACGTGGCCGCCGCCTTCGTCGAGCAACGGCCGGTCTCCTTCTGCTACGCCGTCTACGAGACCGAGGGGCTCTGGGACATCTCGATCGACACTCTCGAGGCGCATCGGGGCAAGGGCCTCGCCAGGGCGTGCTGCGAGTTCCTGATCGAGCACATGAGCCGCCACGGCAAGGAGCCGGTGTGGGGCGCGCTCGAGGAGAACGTGGCCTCGCGGACGATGGCGAAGAGCCTGGGGTTTGCCCCGGTGGACGAGCTGGCCGTCTTCCGGCGCGCCGAGCCGTGAAGCCCGCCGAGCGGCTCGCGGCCCGCCTGCGCGGCGCCCGCCGCGTCACCGTGCTCACCGGCGCGGGCGTTTCGGCCGCGAGCGGCATTCCGACCTTCCGCGGCGCCGGCGGTCTCTGGAAGGACTTCCGCCCGGAAGAGCTCGCGACCCCCGAAGCGTTCGCGAGAAATCCCGGGACCGTCTGGGAGTGGTACGCCTGGCGCCGCGAGCTCGTGGCCCGCGCGCGGCCCAACCGCGCCCACGAGGTGCTGGCGGCCTGGAGCCGCCGGTTCCCGGGGTTCGCGCTCATCACGCAGAACGTGGACGGCCTGCACGAGCGCGCCGGAACCTCCGGCGTCATCCGCTTCCACGGCTCCCTCTGGGAGGTGGGCTGCTGGGAGTCCTGCGAGAAGTCGCCCGTGCGGTGGAGCGACGAGCGCATGCCGTTTCCGGAGATGCCGCCGCGCTGCCCGCACTGCGGCGGGCTCCTGCGCCCCGGGGTCGTCTGGTTCGGCGAGGCGATCGACCCCGAGGTCTTCCGGCGGTCCCTCGCGGCGCTCGACTGCGACGTGTGCCTCCTGGTGGGAACCTCCTCGGTCGTCTATCCCGCGGCGGGCTTCTTCGCGGAGGCGCGCCGACGCGGCGCCTTCACCGCGGAGATCAACCCCGAGGCGACCGGCGCATCGGACGGCGTCGACCTGGCGATCGCGGAGCGCGCCGAGATCTCCCTGCCGGAAATCGACGCACTGCTCGCTTCCTGAGTCACGGAGCCGGGTCGTCCCGGACGCGCTCGGCGGGGACGGCTTCTCGCGCGAGGCGCCCGGGGCGCGCCTGGCCGTGCGCGAGTTTCGACGCCCTCCCTCCGCGGCCTGGCGCCGGCGAGGCGGGAAGGGCCGGTGAGCGGTTCGCAGCCGGGCATGTCTTTCGCAAGATCGATTCCGAACGAACGGAGGCCGCAATGTTTCGAGTTTCGCTCGCCTTCTTCGCCGCTGCCGTCCTGCTGGCGGCACTGGGTCTCTTGACGGCGGGCCCGCTGGCTGGCTGGCTCGCCACTCTTTCGGCGGCGGTGTCTTCGCTCTTCCTGATCGCGGGGTTGAGAAGGCTCAGCGCCTGAAGGGGCGTCCGGGGTCACGCTGCGCCGCGCCGGCGCGAAGCGGCCCGCCGCGGCTTTTCCCTGGCCCGATCCAGGCTCTGACGCAGCGCCGACATCAGGTCGATCACGTTCTCCTTCTCCTTCTTTTCCGGCGCCACCGCCTTCAGGTCGAAAGGAGTCTTCGCCGAGAGGAGCCTGCGCAGGGCGCGGTGGTAGGCGCTGGGGTGTTCGGCGGGCTTCCAGCCTTCCGAAGAGAGCTGATCGATCAAGAGCTTCGCCATCTTGACCTCGCCCGCATTGACGCGGGAGGCGGGCAGGGACAGCTCCTGCGGATCGCGCAGCTCCTCGAAGGGGCGCAGGGTGACCAGAGCGATCACGCGGGGTTCGGGAAGCAGCGCCGCCAGCGTCGGGCGGCCGCGCAGCGGCAGCCGCGCCACGCCCACGCGGTCGGACTCGGAGAGCGCGGCCCGAAGGACCGCGTACGCGCGCTCGCCTCCCTTGCGCGGCAGCACGAAGTACGGGTGGTCGAGAGAGACCGGATCGAGCGACTCGGCCGGGACGAATTCGAGCACCTGCACGGCTCCCTCCTCGTCCTCTCCGATCGCCTCCTCCGCGGCCTTCTCGAGCTCTTCCTTCTCGACCAGGGCGAATCGGCCCTTCGCGGTCTGAAAGCCCCGCACGATCTCGTCGTTGTCGACCTCCACGTTCTCCTTGCTGCAGAACTTCTTGAACTTGATCGGCGCGCGGTCTTTGCGATGCAGCAGGCGAAAAGAGATTCTTTCGGACGCCTCGATCGCCGAGGTTAGCGAGATGGGAATCGAGATCAACCCGAAGGCAATGTGTCCGCTCCACATGGGGCGCATGAGACCTCCTGTTCTTCCATCGGAATCGAGCAGCAATTCGGCTGCCAGGCACGGCCGCGGGCAAGCAACGGCATGGATTCTGCGCTCGCGAAGAGTCGGGCAATCACGCCCGGCAGACGGGAAAAGGGAATACCCATGCCGAATTTCGAGGATCGCGATCGGGACATCAGACGCGAAGACCCCCGCGACAGGAAGCCGGGAACGACCGAGCCGTCGGAGGAGCGGGAGAGGGACAAGTACGGACGCGAGGGTCAAGCGCCCGGCTCTCGAGAGCCCGGTTCCGGGCGCGGCACGGGCATGCCATCGGGCCGCGAGGAGAGCGGCCAGAACGAGCCCTCGCGCGGCAGCGGCCCGTCGGGAAGCCGGGAGGCCGAGTAGTCGCGTCGAGCAGGGCAGCTCCGGTGAGCCACGGCCCGCCGGAGGCTCCTTGCCTTCAGGGGGCCGCGCGGCGGCTCGCTACCGCGGCGCGTCTCTTGCACGAGTTTCGCGAAGGAGGCATGGACATGGCAAGGACGAAATCGGGCAGGCGCCGTTACGGCCCGAAGGCGCAAGAGAAGGTGGAGAGGGCGATGCGCGAGCGAAAGCGCGGCACGCTTCGCTCCGGCCGGTCCGGCAAGAAAGTGACGAGCCGCAAGCAGGCGATCGCGATCGGTCTTTCCGAGGCGCGACGATCCGGCGCCAAGGTGCCGAAGCGGTCGAGCGGATCTCGCAAGAGGAAGTGACGGCGCGCGGGGCGGCCCCGCGCCCGCTCGAGGCCGATCCGCGGCCCTTCCGGCCACGGATCGAGAGGCTCGCGGAGCGCGCCGTCGCGATGGCACGGGGAGTGCAACGTCGCCGCGCGGAGGTGTCGCGATGAAAGCTGAGAAGAACGGCGGCCCGGACAAAAGGCAGTTGAACGAGCTCCTGTACCAGGCGCTCGAAACGGAGTTGGGCGGCGTCCAGATCTATCGGACCGCGGTCTCTTGCGCGGTCAATCCGGATCTGAAGAAGGAGTGGGAGGAGTATCTGGACCAGACCCAGAGACACGTCGAGATCGTGCGCGAAATCCTTCAGGCGAGGGGTCTCGATCCGAAGCGGGAGACGCCGGGACGAGCCGTCGTTCGCCACATCGGCGAGTCGCTGGTCGCGGCGATGAAGATGGCGCGCGACGCCGGCGGCCCGGACGCGGCGCAGGTCGTGGCGGCGGAGTGCGTCGTCCTGGCCGAAACCAAGGATCACCTGAACTGGGAGCTGATCGGCGAGTGCGCGAAGAAGTCGAAGGGCGAGGAGAAGGACCCCCTCGAGGAGGCGCATGGGCAGGTCGAGGACGAAGAGGACGAGCACCTGTACCACACGACCGGATGGTGCCGGGAGCTCTGGATCGAGTCCCTGGGCATGCCCGCGGTCCTTCCCCCGCCCGAGGAAAAGAAGGACGTCAAGACCGCGATCGGCGCCGCCCGCGCGAAACAGGCCCGTCGGAAGATGGCCAGGCCTGCGCGGCCGGGGAACGGCTCCGGACGATCGCGCGAGGGAGGGCGGGCTCGCCTGTGATCCGGGCATCGTCCTGAGCGGGGCGGCGGATCCCGGTTGCCGGCCGGCTCGAGGCCTGCCGGGTCCGGGTTCACTCGCCGTCGCTCGGGACTCGCTCCGAAGATGACCCGCATGCCGAGCGGCGGGGATCACGCCGGCGGCGTCAGAGCCTCGCGCGCGGCGAGCACGCGCGCCAGCGCCTGGTGCGCCGAGTCGGCCAACGCCGTCAGGTGGCCCATCTTCCGGCGCGGCCGCGCCTCGCTCTTGCCGTAGAGGTGCAGCTTCACGTCGGGAAAGGCACAAACGGCCGGCCAGGCGGGCTCGCCTTTCTCCCAGAGATCGCCCAGGAGATTCGCCATCGCCGCGGCCTGGAGGTATCGCGTCGAGCCGAGCGGAAGGCCGCATACCGCCCGGAGCTGCTGCTCGAACTGGCTCGTCACGCAGGCGTCCACGGTCAAATGGCCCGAGTTGTGCGGGCGCGGTGCGAGCTCGTTGATCAGGAGCCTGCCTTCCGGCGCCACGAAGAGCTCGACGCAGAGGACGCCGACGACGCCGAGCGCCTCGGCGACGGCGCGGGCCAGCCGCACCGCCTCGCGCGCGGCCGGGGCGTCCGGGTCGCCCGTGGCGACCGAGTAGTCGAGGATGTGGCGCGTGTGGGTGTTCTCGATCAGGCCGAAATCGGCGAGCCGGCCATCGAGCGAGCGCGCGACGACGACGGAGGCCTCCCTCTCGAAGGGCACGAACCCCTCGAGGATCGCCTCGCGGCCGGCGAGCGTCTCCCAGGCCTTCGCGGCGTCCCCGGGCGCGTCGATCCGCGATTGCCCCTTGCCGTCGTAGCTCATCGTGGAAGCCTTCAGGACCGCCGGGTAGCCGATCCGGCCGAGCGCGAGGTCGAGATCCGCCGGCGAGCGGACCTCGGCGAAGGAAGTGACCGGGAAGCCCGCCTTCGCGAGGAACGTCTTCTCGCGGAGGCGATGCTGCGTCGTGTGGAGGATCGAGCCGTCGGGACGCACCGGCGCCCGCTGCGCCGCCGCGTCCACCGCCGCCGCCGGCACGTTCTCGAACTCGAAGGTCACGACGTCGACGTTGCGCGCGAAATCGCGGACGGCGGCCAGATCCTCGTACGGCGCCGCCACCTCGACGTCGGCCACCTGGCCGGTGGGCGTGTCGTACTCGGGCGAATAGGTGTGGACGCGATAGCCCATGCGGCGCGCCGCGATCGCGAACATGCGCCCGAGTTGCCCGCTCCCGAGCACGCCGACCGTGCCGCCCGGGAGCACGGCCGCCGTCAAGGCAGGGTTTCTCCCAGCACCTTCTGCGTCTGCTCCTCGCGGAAGCGGCGCAGGCGGTCGGCCAGATCCGGCCGCTTGGCGGCGAGGATCGAGACGGCGAAGAGGGCGGCATTGGTGGCGCCGGCCTTGCCGATGGCGAAGGTGGCCACGGGAACCCCGCCCGGCATCTGGACGATCGAAAGCAGCGAGTCGAGCCCTTTCAACGCCGCGCTCTCGACGGGCACGCCGAGAACCGGAAGCGTCGTGTGCGCGGCGGTCATGCCGGGCAGGTGCGCGGCGCCCCCGGCCCCGGCGATGAGCACCTCGAGGCCCCGCTCCGCCGCTCGAGACGCGTATTCCGTCATCCAGCCGGGGGTCCGGTGGGCCGAAACGATGCGGCACTCGTGGGAGACCCCGAACTGCAGCAGCGTCTCGGAGGCGTGGCGCATCGTCTCCCAGTCCGACTTGCTGCCCATGATGATGCCGACCAGAGGGCCGTCCATTGGCGGAGTCTAACCCCGGGTCTTCGGGGGCACCGATCCCTTGCGCTCGATTGGCGCTAAGATCTGTGCTGGCGAAAGGCTTCAATGAGAAGGGCGGCCTGGGTCGGGGTGGCGATCGTGATCGCGGTGGCAGGGGCCTGGGGATACGGCGCCCTGGTCCGCCAGGAAGACGACAGCGGGCTCCGGGTGCGGCTGCTCGCGATCGCCGAGGACCAGACGCTCGATCTCTCCCTGTCTCGCGCGGGCCGCATCCTGACCCGCGTTCCCGACGAAGGGGAGGCGGTTGCTCGCGCGGACGTCGTCGCCCGGGTCGAGCAACCGGGCCTCGCCGAGGACGCGGCCGACTATCAGCGACAGAGGGCCGAGATCATGGCCCGCGAGCTGACCCGGCGCCAGAACGTGGAGAAGGCCAAGGCGGAGCTCGCCCAGATCGTGAGCGACGAGAAGCGAATGGCGCGCCTGGTGCGCGATGGGATCGCGCCCGCGGCCGACCTCGAGTCCCTGCGCCACCGGCGCGAGGCGACCGAGGCGGGGATCCGGGCGCTCGAGACCGAGAAGCGGCAGCTCGAGGCGCAGGACGATACCCTCAAGGTGCGGGTCGCCAAGGTCAGGGAGTTCGAGAACCAGGGCACGCTCCTCTCGCCGGTGGCCGGCACCGTCTTGACGCGGCACCACCGCGAGGGAGAGTGGGTCGAGGCCGGGCAGCCGATCGTCACGCTGCAGGTCGGCGCGCCGTATCTGCGCGTCGAGGTCCCCGAGGAGCGCCTGTCCACGTTCCCGATCGGGGGCAGCGTTCATGTCTGGCCGCAGGCCCGCCCGCAGGAGCGCTTCCCGGCACGCATCGTCTCGGTCAAGCCTCGCTCGGAGTACGCGACGCGGCGCAACTGGGGGCTCCAGAGCCGCGATCTGAAGACCTTCTCCGTGCGCCTCGCCCCGCAGGGCGCCACGGTGATCAGCGGACAGACCTTCATCGTCGAAGCGGGGAAGAGTTGACCGCGCGGGAGATCCGCTCCCTCGAACCGCTCCTCGACGCGCCCCCCTTCCTGGACGAGACGGCGCGGCCCGCCGCCCGGCGGCGGGCCGCCTCCATCGAGGTCGAGAAGCTGACCAAGAAGTTCGAGGAGGTCGCCGCCGACGACGCGGTCTCCTTCTCCGTCTCCGTCGGCGAAACCTACGGAATCCTCGGCCCCAACGGCGCGGGAAAGACGACCCTCATCCGGATGCTGACGACGCTGCTTCCGCCGACTTCCGGCACCGCCCGCATCCGGGGACGCGACATCGTGCGGGACCGGCCTGCCGTGCGCGCGTTGATCGGGACCGTGTCCCAGGCCGTCACGACGGACGAGAACCTCACGGTCGAGGAGAATCTCTCGGTCCAGGGCAAGATGTACGGCCTGTCGGGGCGGGGCTTGCGCCGCATGATCGACCGCCGGCTGGCCCAGGTCGGCCTGACCGAGCGACGGCGCCAGATCACGCGGGGGCTTTCGGGCGGAATGCGGCGGCGGCTCGAGATCGCTCGCGGCGTGCTCCACTCTCCGCACGTGCTCTTCCTGGACGAGCCCACGACCGGGCTCGACCCGCAGAGCCGCCGCTCGATCTGGGAAATGCTGGGGGAGCTCAAGGCCGACGACGAAGAGCTCTCGATCATCCTGACGACGCACGCGATGGACGAGGCCGACGTTCTCTGCGACCGCGTCGCGATCCTGGATCAGGGGCGCCTGCTGTGCGAAGACTCGCCCGCCGCGTTGAAGCGATCCCTCGAGACGGGCGAGCGCACGCAGATCGAGACCGAGCGGGCGCTCCTGCCGGCGGACCGCGACGCGGTCCTTGCCCTGGGCGCGCGCAACTGGCGGGTCCTCTCGGCCAACGGCGTCGAGTTTCAGTCCCGCCCTGGAGAGGGCGTCGGGCGCCTCGCGGCGGAGCGGCTCGAGGAGCGGGGCCACCGGGTCCGGCACCTGACGATCGCGCCGGTGACTCTCGAAGACGTCTTCTTCTCCTACACGGGACGGGGGCTGCGCGGAGAATGAGCCGGACCGACGGGCCGCCGCGGCCCGCGCGCGGGGTCGGGCTGGCGCTGCTCGGAATCGCGGCGATCTGCCAGCGCGCGTACCTGACCCTCTGGCGTCAGCCGATCCTGATCATCTCGACCATGCTCTTTCCGCTGGTCTACCTGCTCGTCCTCGGCAACTCGCTCAACCGGCAGCTGCGCCACATCCCGCTCGCCGTGGTGGACGAGGCCGGAAACGCGTATTCCGCCTCCTGCCGCCGCGGCGTCATGGCGCTCCAGACGGGCCGGGAGCTGGTGGACGCGGTCTTCCTCGCCGACCGGGACGACGCGATGCGCGGGCTGCGGCGCGGCCGATATCGCGGGGTCTGGATCCTCCCGTTCCGCGTCGCCCCGAAGGGGCCGGCGCCGGCGTTCGTCGGGGACAACACCGACCGCTTCTCCTTCGACGCCCTCGACGGCGCCCTGCGGCAGATCTGGGACGAGGTGTCGCGCGGCGAGGAGAGCAAGGGGATCCAGGCGGCGGTCCGGCTCGAGGCGTATCCGTACCTCGACTACCTCACCTACCTGGGGCCGGCGGTCGTGTGCCTGTCGATCTTCATGGGCTCGATGGTGTCCGGGGGCCTTCAGGTGCTGGAGGACCGGATGTACGGCTACCACGAAGGGTATCTCGTCACGCCGATCTCGACGGGCGCCCTCGTGACGGGAAACGTGCTGGCGGGCACGGTGGTCGCCTCTCTGGCGGGGATGCTCGTGCTCGGGGCCGTGCTGCTGCTGACCCCGGTCACGGCAGCGGGCGGCCGCGCCGCGGCGGCGGGCGCGGCGACGGTCTTCCTGACGTCGCTCGCGATCTCGGCGATCTGGTTCCTGCTCTTCGCGCGCGCGCGCAGCGCCTCGATCCTCCGCGGCATGTTCGGCATCATCAACGCGCTGCTCTTCTTCCCGTCCGGCGCGCTCTATCCCGTCGAGTCCTACCCTCGGTGGCTGCAGGCGATCTCTCGGATCGATCCGCTGACCTACGGCCTGAACGCCCTTCGCGATCTCTTGCTGCGGGGCAGCCCGCCGTCCACGGTCTACGCGGACTGGGTGTTCCTGCTGACCTTCGCGCTGGTGTGCGGCGTCTTGACGCGGGTGCTCTTTCGCCGGGAGATCTGATGCGTTCCGGCCTCCGAGCGGCCGCGAGGCTCGCCGCGACCTGCGCGGCCGGGACGATCGGCGCGGCCTTCCTGGCCAGGGCGGAGGACGCGCGCTGGACGTTGGAAGCCTTCGGAGGGTCCGCCGCCAACGTGAACACGACGCTCACGGTGCGCCAGGAGGGACAGCCCGGGCTCGAGGTGCCGGCGCGCTGGGCGACGCGGCCCTTCACCTCTCCCTTCTACTGGAACGTGCGCGCGGGGCGGTCCGGTCCGCGGGGAGGCTGGGAGCTCGAGCTTCTGCACCACAAGATCTATCTCGACAACCCGACCCCCGAGGTCGCCCGGTTCGAGATCACGCACGGCTTCAACATGGTGACCCTGCAACGGACCTGGATCCGAAGCGGCTGGGTGTTCCGGGCCGGAGCCGGCGCCCTGGTGGCGCACACGGAGAGCGCCGTGCGGGGACTGCGGGACTCCGGTTCGTACGAGCTCGCCGGCCCGGCGCTCCAGGTCGGAGTCGGCAGACGCTTTCCCTTCACGCGCCACTTCTTCGGCGCGCTCGAGGGAAAGGTGACCTACGCCCACGCGAAGGTCTCGGTCGAGGGCGGCAAGGCCAGCACGTCCAACGTCGCCTTTCACGGTCTCTTCGGGCTTGGCATCGCGTTTCCGTAACGGAGCGCGCTCCGCGCCACGCTAGCGAGACGTGTAGCCGGCTTTCGCGAGAAGCTCCTTCAGCCCGGCGAAGAATTTCTTGCGATCGGGCTTCTTGTAGCCCTCGATCAGGCTCCGCCAGCCTTCGGAGCAGCGCGCGAGCAGGCACTCATCGGCGAGGTAGGCCGCGGCAAGCCCCCGCGTCCGGTCGCCGGTCGGATCTCCGGGCGACCCTTCCAGGAAGGCCTTCCAGCAGCTCGCGCCGTCTTCCTCGAGAAGGGAAGGAAACGAGCGCGTGACCTCCACGAGCCCTCCGTCCGCGTAGCGCCAGACGCGAGGCGGCAGGCGCGACGCGGCGTAGGAGGTGAAGGCGTAGGCGAAGCGGTCGTCCCCCGTGATGAGCTCGACCTTTCCGTCCCGGTCGAGGTCTTCGAGGCGGTAGCCGGGGTTGCCCCAGTCGTGAAGGAACGAGCCGTAGTGGGGAGGCTCCTTCACGAAGAAGTAGAACCGTGTCGAGTCGCAGCAGTGGGCGCCCCCGGAGTAGAGATTCAAGAGGACCTCCGGCTCGCCGTCGCCGTTCAGGTCCAGGACCTCGAGCGGCTTGCGCCCGCCCTCTCTTCGCGCGAGGAAGGCGCTTTCGCCGGTGAAGCTCTCCTGGAAGGCCGGCGATCCCTCGCGGGCGATCGTCAGGCGCCGGGGCGCGCAGAAGGCCGCGCGGTCGCGCGCGGGCTCGCAGGAGACTTCGGCGCGGACGGAGCCGAGCTCGGCGGCTTCGATCGTCGCCGGTGTCGGGGCCGGGGCCGGCGCGGCGGGAGCGGGACTGGCGGCCTGGAGCGCGAGGGCGAGCAGGGAAAGCAGGCCGCGCCCCTATCCCGGCGCGGCCCGCAGAGCCGTTTCGAAGTCCTCGGGGTGGGAGGCGCGGGAGCGTGCCTCCTCCGTCTCGACGACGCCCTCCCGCGCGAGGCGCGCGAGCGACTCCTCGAGGGTCGCCGACCCCTGGCGCCGGGTGAGCGTGATTTCCTGGTGGAGGTGCTGGAGGGCGTTCTTTCGGATGTGCTGCCGCGCGCCGTAGCCGACAAGCAGAAGCTCCGCCGCCGCGGCCCGGCCGCCGCCCTTGCGGGGCAAGAGCGTCTGGGTCAGCACCGCGGCGAGCGCCATCGAAAGCTCCTGACGGATGGTGGGCTGGCGCTCGGGCGGAAACGAATCGGCCACGCGCGAAACGGCGGAAGCGACGTCCGCGGTGTGCACGGTCGAGAAGACCAGGTGGCCCGTCTCGGCCGCCGCGAGCGCGATGCGCATCGTCTCGGGGTCGCGCATCTCGCCGACGACGATGACGTCGGGCGCCTGGCGCACGGCCGCCCGCAGCGCGGTCGGGAAGTCCGGGGCGTCGACCCCGATCTCCACCTGCTCGACGAGGCTCTTCTTGTGCGCGTGCTCGTACTCGATCGGGTCCTCGATCGTGACGATGTGCCGAGCCTCGCGCAGGTTGATCTCCTCGACGAGCGCCGCGAGCGTCGTGGTCTTGCCGGAGCCCGTCGGTCCCCCGATGAGAACCAGGCCCCTCGGCAGCCTCGTGAGCGCCTCGGCGCCGGGAGGAAGCCCGAGCGAGGCGAGGCGCGGGGGCTTTGCGGGCAGCGCGCGAACCGCGGCGGCCGCCCGGCCGCGCTCGCGGTGCAGGTTGACCCGGAAGCGGCCGAGCCCGGCCGCCTTGTAGGACCCGTCGGCGATCTCCCCCCGGGCAAAGCGCGCCTGCAGCGAGGGGCTCAAGGCCGGCAGGACCGCCTCCTCGATCTCGTCGCCGGAAAGGGGCCCGTCCGGGAGAGGAAGGACCGCGCCGTCGACCCGAATCGACGGGGGCGCGCCGGCCACGAGAAGCAGGTCGCTGCCGGCCCGCTCGGTCAGGGCCGCGAGCCATCTCGTGAGCCGGGTCGCATCGGCCTCGACGCCCGCCCGGACGCCGGTGTTCAGCTCGCGGATGAGCCGGTTGATGTCTTCCGTGTCTTCCAAGCCGCCCTGATCATACGGAAACCGGCGGCGCCCGCGTCGGGGGGAAAAGGCTCAAGACATCCTGAAGGCCGGAACCGGCCGGCCGCAGGGCGCCGTAGATCAGGCCATGACGAAGATCCCGGCTCTCGTGACGGCTCTGCTTTCGGTTCTCGCCCTGGGAGTTCTGGTGGCGAGCGACAGGCCCCCGGCCGGCGGCGTCCCCGTGGCGCCCGCCGGCCCGGGCGGCGCCATGAACCTGACCCTGGCCCCGGGCCTTTCCTTCACCGACGACTCGAGCAGCAACTTCCCGATCCGGGGCGAGAGCCTCTCCGACGGCCGAATCGCCTCGGACCGCCCGACGGCCATCTTCTTTGGAACCTCGCACTGCTGGAACACCAACCGCGAAGCGGAACGGTTCGTCCAGCTCTACCGCCGCCACGGCGGGGAGGCGCGGTTCCTGGTCGTCGACCTCGACCATCCGTCGCCCGATCAGCGCGCGCTCGTCTCCCGCTTCTTCGGCGGCTACATCCCGCACGTCACGTTTCTCGACCGCCGCGGGCAAACGGTCTACAACCGGGCGGGGGAAACCGCGAGCGAGAGGGGAGACGTCAGAGCCCTGGAGGAGATTCTCCGAAGGGCGCGCTGACCACTGGCCACTGACAACTGACTACTGACACCTGACTGACAACTACCCTTCCAGGTGCCAGTCGGTGTGCGGCGCCTTGTTCTCGACGATCCAGCCGTAGAGAAGGCGCCGGTAGGTCACCGGCTTCCAGCCGATCTCGTCGAAGAAGGGGCGCAGCGCGAAATGGAGGCGGCGCAGGTTGTAGAGCGGGACGGCAGTGAAGTAGTGGTGCTCGAGGTGGTAGGCCGAGTAGAGGTACCAGAAGTCCCAGAAGCGGGAGGGCTTCATCACCGTGCCCCACTTGGCGGGGTCCTGCGGGTCGATCGCGTAGTGCTGGCCGAGCCGGTTCAAGGCGAAGGCGATCGGGAAGACGAGGAAGTAGGGCACCAGGTAGACGCGCGCGAGCACGCCGAAGCCGCCGAGGAGGTAGAGCAAGGCCATCGCCGCCAGATGCATGGCGATCGTCGCGAGCCGCTCGCGGGCGATTCGCTTCTGGAGAGCGGGCGGGTAATTTGCGGTCTCCTTGCGGGCCGCGCGGAAGTAGATCGGGAAGAGCGCGGGCGTGAAGTAGAGCAGCTTGTACCACGCCTTGTTGATCTTCGGGGAGAGGTAGTGGCGCTTGGGGTCGGCCTCCTCGTCGCCCAGCTCGGCATGGTGCGTCAGGTGCCAGCGCGTGAACTGCAGCGCCGAGATCCCGGAAGGGATCGCGTAGAGAATCCCGAGCAGCCTCTCGGCGCGCGGCCGCGGCCCGTTCCAGACCGCCCGGTGGACGACCTCGTGGAGCAGCACCGTGAAGTTGAAGGCCGTCCATCCGGCCGCGAGGGCGGACGGGATCCAGATCCAGGGTTGGGGGAACTTCCAGGAGATCAGGGAGGCCGCGGCGATCAGCAGGAACTGGCGGATCGCGATGGCGAAGTGCCGCGCCGGGCTCTTGCGGTGAAGATCCTTCAAGATCTCGTGGGGCACCGCCTGCGTCAGGCGGTGGCGCAGCGGCCGCGAGGCCTTCGCCCAATGGTGCTCCCCGCCCGCAGGCGGGTATTCGTCGGGCCGGGTCGGGGTCGCAGAGGGGTTGGCGCTCATGACACGTTGCCGGGGACCGCCCCGGAGCCGCCTATTCTGACAGATCGCGCGCGGCGAGGGTCGGCCGTCTCGATCCCGAAAAAGGAAAGGCCCCGGCGAGCCGGGGCCTTTCGATTCGAGCGATGAGTTCGCTCGCGTTACATCTTGTGGGGGCTGGCCGGCTCCATCGAGGAAACCGTGATCGTCTTCTTCTCCTTGTCGGCCGTTCCCTTCACCGTCACCATCTTGCCCGCCATCTTCGCGGCGCCTTCCTGATCCGAGAGAACCCAGACGCTCTTGTCGGCCTCGTTGTAGAGGGCGTACTTGGCGCCTTTCTCCTTGACGCACTTCTCGGCGCACGCCGCGTGGCTGGCGCTGGCGCCCTTGGCCCCGCACAACGTGTCCGTCACCCAGCCCGTCCAGGAGCCCATGTCGGCCGCGAACACGAAGCTCGCGACGGCCACGAACAAGACCGCAATCACGATTCGAGACGTAGTCTTCCTCATCGAACGACCTCCTCTTGTATAGGGCCGCTTTCGGCCGACTCTCCGCGGCGGCGATCATATACGTCAGGATGGTGAACGGCAGATGAACGCGGGGCTGGGACGAACGGTGGCGCGGCGTCTCTACCGGGCGGCGCTGGAAGGGGTGGATCCGGAGCGCCGCGTGGCCGAGGCGCTGCGCGATCGCAAGATCACGCGGGCGCTGGAGCAGGCGCGGGAGGTCGGCGTTTTCGCCGTGGGCAAGGCCGCGGCGGGCATGCTCCGCGGGGCGCTCGGCCGGTACCGGCGGGGTCTCGCCGTCCTGCCCCGGGGATCAGGCCGCGTTCGCGCGCCGGGCGTCGGGACGGTTCTCTCGTCGCACCCCCAGCCCGACGGCTCGAGCGTTTCCGCCGCCCGGCGTGCGCTCGCATTCTTTCGAACCTTCGGCAGGGAGGATCTCCTCCTCTGCCTCGTGTCGGGCGGGGCCTCGTCCCTTCTCGCCCTTCCCCGGCCGGGCGTGACGCTCGGGCAGAAGCGGCGCGCCGTGGCGCGGCTGGCGCGCTCCGGCGCTTCGATTCTGGAGATCAACCGGCTGCGCACCTCGCTGTCGTCCGTGAAGGGCGGCGCTCTCGGCCGCGCCACCAGGGCCCGGCTCGTCACCCTCGTGATTTCCGACGTGCCGGGGGATCGGCCCGGCCTGGTGGGCTCGGGCCCCACGATCCGCGGACGCCGGGGCGACCTGGTTCGCCTCGTCGGCACCAACGCGATGGGGCTCGAGGCCGCCGCGCGGGAAGCCCGCCGCCTGGGATTCTCCCCCCGAATCGCCCTGCGGAGGCTCTCCGGCGAGGCGCGCGAGGCGGGGGCGAGGCTCGCGCAGCGCGCCAGGAAGCTCTCTCCCGGCGAGGTCCTTCTGGCCGGAGGCGAGACGACCGTCGCCCTTCCGTCCCGTCCCGGCCGCGGGGGGCGCAATCTCGAGCTTGCCCTCGGCGCGGCGCGGCAGATGGAGGGCGAGAAGGGCCTTCTGCTTCTCGCGGCCGGCTCCGATGGCCGCGACGGCAGCTCGCGCGCGACCGGCGCCTTTGCCGACGGGCAGACGATCGCTCGGGCGCGCCGCCGCGGCCTCGATTTCGAAGAGGCCTTTCGACGCCACGAGACGGAGCCTTTCTTCGCGCGACTCTCGGACCTGCTGGTCACGGGCCCGACGGGTACCAACGTCGCGGACTGGGTGTTTGCCGTGCGGCTGGGTCGGCGCGGCCGAGAGCCGGCGGACCGCGAAGGTTCCCCCCTATAATTGCCGGTTCGCCCATGCGTCCGACGTCCAGGAACCGGGAGCTCGCCCGACTCGAGCGCTTCACCGAGGAGCCCAAACGCTTCGGGGCCTACCGGATCGCGCTCGGTTTCCCCAATTCCTACGAAGTCGGGATGTCCAACCTCGGCTTTCAGTGGGTCTACCGGCTCTTCAACCGCGTGCCCGACCTCGTCTGCGAGCGCTTTTTCCACGAGGAGGGAGAGCCGGCGGTGTCCTTCGAGTCCGGCGCGCCGCTCTCCGATTTCGGCCTGCTCGCCTGGTCGCTGTCCTGGGAGATGGACGCGGTCAACATCCTCAAGGCTCTCGCCGCGGCGGGCATTCCGCTGCGCCGCGCCGAGCGCGACGAGCGCCATCCGCTGCTGCTGGTCGGGGGCGACGTCGCGCGCATGAACCCGGCGGCCCTCTCGCCGTTCGTGGACATCTTCGCGCTGGGGGACGGCGAGCGGCTGGTTCCGCGGATCGCCGAGCTCCTCAAGTCGGGCTTCTCCCGCGACGCGTTCCTGCAATCCGCCGCGGAGCTTCCGGGCTTCTTCGTTCCGGGCGTGCAGGGGCCGCGCGCCGAAGCCGCCGACCGCGGGAAGGTCGTGATCCAGCAGCCGATGTCGCGCGCGGAGATCGGGGCCGGTTTCGAGGTGCCGCACACGACGATCCTGACGCCGCGCACGGAGCTGGCCGACAAGCTCCTGATCGAGATTTCCCGCGGCTGCACCGAGATGTGCCGCTTCTGCTGGGCCGCTTACGCCATGGCGCCGATCAAGCAGTATCCGGCGGCGTCGATCCTGAACGTCGCCCGGCAGGCGAGGCCCATGACCGGCCGCGCGGGCCTGATCGCGACCGCCGTGTGCGACCATCCGGAGATCACGCCGATCCTGCAGGGGCTCTCGGAACTCGGCTACCACATCGCCCTCTCCTCGATCAAGATCGACGCGATCGAGGATCCGATTCTCGAGGTCCTGGCGCGGCAAGGCGAGAAGTCCCTCGCGATCGCGCCGGAAGCCGGCAACGAGCGGCTGCGGCGCCACGTCAACAAGAAGGTGTCCGACGCGATGCTGCGCGAAAAGGCGCGCCTCGTGTTCGCGCGCGGCTTCACGCGCCTGAAGCTCTACCTCCAGGTGGGGCTCCCGACGGAGACCGACGCGGATGTCGAGGACATCGTCCGAACGGTCGCCGACCTCCGGGAGATCGCGGTCGCGGAAGGCCGCGCCTTCGGCCGGGTCGCGAAGCTGGTGGCTTCGGTCAACGCCTTCATCCCGAAGCCCCACACGCCCTACGAGGACGAAGCGCTCGCGCCGGAGGAGTCCATCAAGGACAAGCTCGCTTTTCTGCAGCGGGCGTTCGAGCGGATGGGCAGCGTGGAGTTCCGGGGCATGTCGCTTTCCGAAGCGGTCTGGGAGGCCTATCTCGCCAAGATGGACGAGTCGGGCGCCGACATCCTGGAAGAGGCGGCCGCGGGGACGCCGGTGCGCGTTCTGGTCAAGCGGCACCGCGGCCGGATCGCGTCCGTCGTGCGCCCGGAGTCGGTGCCGCCCAAGGGCGAGACGGCCCCCTGGTCCTTCATTTCCAAGAGGTGACGATGGCGTCCGGTCGAGGCCGCTTCCTCCTCCAGAGGAGACGCGGGACGAGAGCGCCGCTTCTCGCCGCCCTCTTGCTCGCCCTCGCGCCGCCCTGGCTCGCCGTGGAGCTTGCGCCGACCCCCTCGCCCGAAGTCCTGCGCGCCCGGCGCGAACGCTTCCTGGCCAGGCTGCCGGCCCGGTCCGTCGCGGTTCTCCATTCGGCACCCGAGCGCGTGATGTCCCACGACACCGCGTACCTCTATCGGCAGGACTCGGACTTCTACTACCTGACGGGCATCGAGGAGCCGGACACCACGGCGGTGCTGCGCAACGAGCCGGCCGATGGCAAGCGCTACGTGCTCTTCGTGCGTCCCCGCGACCCGCGGCGAGAGTCCTACGAGGGCCCGCGCCCCGGCCCGCAGGGCGCCGCCGCGCGGTACGGCGCCGACGCCGCCTTCGCGGACTCGGAGCTGTCGAGCCGGCTCGCGAGCTGGGATCCGGTCACCTACCGCTTCTCGGGCTATCTCGCGGAGGCCGAGCGGCTCGAGCTTTCCGACGGCAACGACCGCGCCTGGGCCGAGAAGTTTCGCGCCGCGTATCGGAGCGTTCGCGACCGGGACGCGGGCCCGGCGGCGGTGGCGGACGCGGGCGAAATCCTCCACGGGATGCGCCTGGTCAAGGACGAGGAGGAGATCCGGATGCTGCGCCGCGCCGCCGAGATCAGCGCGCAGGGGCACGTCCTGGCGATGAAGGCCGCCGCGCCCGGAAAATGGGAGTTCGAGATCCAGCAGGCCCTGGAGGGCTACTGCTTCGCCAACGGCGCCCGCCGGATGGCGTATCCGTCGATCGTCGGCTCGGGGCCCGACAGCGTTTTCCTCCACTGGGACAAGAACAACCGGCGCATGGAGGCGGGCGAGGTCGTGCTCAACGACTCCGGTGCCGAGTACGGCTATTACGCGACCGACATCACGCGGACCTACCCGGTCAGCGGCCGGTTTTCCGCCGAGCAGCGGGCGATCTACGAGATCGTTCTCGACGCGCAGAAGCAGGCGCTCGCCTTGGTGAAGCCGGGGGCGCGGCACGGCGAGATCGAGGAGAAGTGCGCGCGCGTCCAGACGGAGGGACTCCTCCGGCTGGGGCTCCTCTCGGGAGACGCCGACAGGATCCTCAAGGAGAGGGCTTACCGCCGCTTTACGCTGCACGGCGTCTCGCACTGGGTTGGCCTCGACGTGCACGACCGGGGCCGCGACGAGGTCGGCGGCTCCTCCCGCGTCCTCGAGCCGGGGATGGTCTTCACGATCGAGCCGGGCATCTACGTGCCGTCGAACGCACCGGGCGTCGATCCGAAGTGGTGGAACATCGGCGTGCGCATCGAGGACACGATCCTGGTGACCCGGGACGGGTCCGAATGCCTTTCCTGCTCGGCGCCGCGGGAGATCGCGGACGTCGAGAAGACGGTGCTTTCGGGACGCCAATAGCGGGCCGCCGAGCCTCTAGGCCGGAACCAGAACCTCCACCGTGTCCGCCGTGGCGCGGCACGTCACCGGCGTCTCGAGGACGCAGTCCCCGTCCGCGTGCACCTCGACGGGATAGGTTTCCCGGGACCGGATCTCGACGAGGCGCCCGCGCACGACCCGCGCGAGGCCGCGCGCGAGGTGGGCGCTGCGGCCTCTCTTGATCGCCAGGAAGAGGCGAAAGAGATCCCAGTGATTGCGCCGCGCGAAGAGCAGGACGTCCATCTCTTCGGAGTCGAGCGAGGCCTCGGGCGCGATCACCCAGTCCCCGCCGTAGTGGCGCGCGTGGCAGACCACCGCGAAGGTCGCCTCGTGGTCCGCCCCGTCGATCCGAACGGCGAGGCGGGGAAACTCGTATCGGAGGAACTCGGAGGCCGCCGTGAAGAAAATCCCGGAGCGGCCGAGCCGCCGTTTGAGCGCGAGGCTCATGTGGCCCATGACGCGGGCGTCGAGCCCCGTGCCCGCCCAGAGCAGGAAAGGCCGGTCGTTGGCGAGCAGGACGCGGACGGACCGGAGCCGGCCGTTCCAGAGCAGCTCGCCGGCGCGCTCCGGATCGAGCGGGATTCCGAGCTCGCGCGCGAGGACGTTCGACGTGCCCCCCGGAAGCATCGCCAGCGGGATGCCGGAGCCCGACAGGCCCCGCGCGACCTCGGAGACGGTGCCGTCGCCGCCGCAGACGGCGATGACGTCAGGCTTGAGGGGAAGAAACGCGCGCACGATCGCCGTGGCGTGGCCGGGCCCCATCGTGGGCGCGTTGACCAGCGTGATCCCTCCGGCGCGCATCCGCCCGATCAGCGCGTCCATCTGGGGCCGCCGGTCGCGCTGCCCGGCCGTCGGGTTGTAGATGAGGACGCCCTTTCGGATCGGCGGCCTCGACGGGATCGGAGGCCGAAGAAGCTCGCCGGTCGTCGGGACCTCCAGGCGCGTGTTCACGATTTCAGGCCCGCCCAGCAGGGTGCCGAAAAATGGATGCAGGCGTCGTGTCCGGCATTTTGCATACGGCGCCCGTCGGAAACGTTACCAATCTCTCCGTTGGTTCTTCCTCGCGGGCGCCGGCAAAATGCCGGCCACCCTTCGGGTTACGGCGGCGCGGGGCCATCCGCGTCGTCATCGCTCCTCGACGATGCTCAGGCATCGCCGTCGTCGCGCTTCCTTGCATCTGGCCCCGCTCGTAACGCCATCCCACACCCTTTTTCGGCAACCTGCTAGAAGAGCGATCCGTCCCGCGGCGGCGGGACGATGCCCAGATGCCGGTAGGCCGCCGCGGACGCCACGCGCCCGCGCGGAGTGCGCTGCAGGAAGCCGGCCTGGATCAGGTACGGTTCGTAGAGGTCTTCCAGGGTGCCGCGGTCTTCGCCGATCGACGCAGCGATTGACCCGATGCCGACCGGGCCGCCGGCGAACTTGTCGATGATCGTCGTCAGGATGCGGCGGTCGAGCTCGTCGAATCCGTGCTCGTCCACCTCGAGGCGCGTCAGCGCCTCGCGCGCGGTCGCAAGATCGATGGCCCGCTTGCCGGCCACCTCGGCGAAGTCTCGCAGCCGGCGCAGAAGGCGGTTGGCGATGCGCGGCGTCCCGCGGCTTCGGGCGCCGATTTCCCGTGCCGCCGCCTCGTCGATGCGGATGCCGAGGATGTCGGCCGAACGCCGGACGATCCGGGCCAGCGCCGCGACGTCGTAGAAATCCAGGCGCAGCGCGATGCCGAAGCGCGCGTGGAGCGGTTGGGACAGCAGGCCCGGGCGCGTCGTGGCGCCGATCAACGTGAAGGGCGGCAGGTCCACCTTCATCGTGCGCGCCATCGGGCCCTCCCCGATCAGGACGTCCAGGCGATAGTCCTCCATCGCGGGGTAGAGAATCTCCTCGACCGCCGGGGAGAGGCGGTGGATCTCGTCGACGAAGAGCACGTCCTTCGGTTGGAGGTTGGTCAGAATGCCGGCGAGGTCTCCCGCGCGAGCGATCATCGGCCCGGAGGTCACGCGCAGACCCGCGCCCATCTCCCGGGCGACGATGTGGGCGAGCGTCGTCTTGCCCAGGCCCGGCGGCCCCGTCAAAAGCACGTGGTCGAGCGGCTCGCCGCGTCCGCGGGCGGCGGCCAGGAAGACGGCGAGGTTCTCGCGGATCTTCGGCTGGCCGATGTACTCGGACAGCGTCTGGGGCCGCAGCTTCGGCTCGACGGCGATGTCGTCTTCGAGCGGCGTGCTGGCGAGAAGATCCTTGTCGTCGGTCATGGAACTGCCCACAGTTTACCGAGTCGGCCTCTATCCTCCGGTGAGCTTCTTCAGGGCGAGCTTCAGGTAGTCGCCGAAGTCGGCCGGGGGCCCGCCCCGCGCGATGCCGTCCACCGCGCGCTCCGCCTCGGCCCGGCGGTAGCCGAGGTTGACCAGCGCGGAGATGACGTCGTCGGCGGCCACCTCGGCCGGCGCCCCGGCCGGCGCCGCGGCGGCGAAGACGGCGACCTTCTCCGCGAGCTCGAGCACCATCCGTTCGGAGGTCTTCTTGCCGACACCGGGGATGGCGATCAGGCGCCGGACGTCCTGCCGGCGAAGCGCCTCGACCAGCTCCGCCGGGGGGATCCCCGAGAGCACCGTCAGCGCCACCTTCGGGCCGATGCCCGCCACCCCGAGAAGGAGCTGGAAGAGGCCGCGCTCCCGCTCGGTCAGGAACCCGTAGAGGGCGAGGGTGTCCTCGCGCACGTGGGTATGGATCCAGAGGGAGGCCGGGCTTTCTTCCTCCGGGAGCTCGTAGAAGGTCGAAAGCGGAATGAAGACCTGGTAGCCGACGCCGCCGACGTCGAGGAGGACCTGATCGGGCGCCCTGGATGCGAGTCTGCCGGTGAGCCGTCCGATCATGAGCAGTTGTCAGTTGTCAGTTGTCAGTCATCAGTTCGGAGGGCTGAGAACTGAAAACTGACGACTGACCACTGACGACTCTTCATCCCCTCCGCCCCTCTTCGGGCAGGAAGGACTTGAGAAGCTCCTCGTTGACCTCGACCCTTTGCTCGGCGCGCAGCTGCTGGAGCGAGGATCGCAGCAGCTTGTCGCCTTCGCGCGTGCGGATGGCCTCGGCGAGCTCCGCCTTCTGGGCCTCGAACGCCTTTGGATCCGCGGTCTTGCGCTCGATGACCCGGAAGAGGACGAATCCTCCCGGCACCGAGACCGGAGGGCCGGCCTGGCCCTGCGGCGTCTTGAAAACCGCGGCCGACAGCTCCGGCGCGTTGCCGATCTCGGGGATCGGCCCGCCCGGCGAGAACTCGGGCGTCGTTTTCACCTCGGTGTCGTACCGCGCGGCGATCTTCGGCAGCGGCGTTCCCGACGCGATCTCCTGAGCCGCCGGCTGCAGCTTTTCGAGCGCCTCCTTCTCCCGGCGGTCCGCCTTCCAGTCGTCGGTCACGCGCTCCTTGAGCTCCTCGAGCGGCGGAACTCCCGCCGGACGCTCTTCGGCGGGCTTTGCGATCGCGGGCCCCCGCGCCGTCGGCACGGCCGTCCTGGAGATCTTGCCGAGCTTGAGCCCGAAGGCCTCCTGGGAGAACTGGGCGTTGGCGCCCACGCCCGGTATCGGCTCGCCGCGCGCGACCCACGGCGTGGTGTTGAAGGTGACGACGTCGCTCTGAAGCTTGCGGAGCTCTTCGTCGGAGGCGCTGGAGAGCTTGCCGACCTTCTCGACGAGCTCGCGCGCGAGCCGGCTGGTCTCGGCCTCGGTCTTGCGCTGGGCGAGGTCGGCGGCGAGCGCCCCCCGCGCTTCCTCGAAGCTCTGCAGGTGCTCGGGGATCTTCGAGATCAGCTTGATGACGTGGTACCCGAACTGCGTCTTGACCGGCCCCGCGATCTCGCCGGGCGAGAGTGCGAAGGCGGCCTGCTCGAACTCCGGAACCATCTGGCCGCGGGAGAAGGGGGGCAGCTGCCCGCCGCTGTCCTTGTTCGAGGCGTCCTCGCTCGCCTCCCTGGCGAGCTTTCCGAAGTCCTCGCCCGCCTTGGCCCGCGCGAGGATCTTCTCGGCCTTCGCTCGGGCGGCGGCGTCCGCCTCGGGGCCCTGCGACGGGTCGCTCTTGATCAGGATGTGCGCGGCCACGATCTGCTCGGGAACCTTGAGGGCGTCGCGCCGCGCGGCGTATTCGGCCCGAAGCTCGGCGTCGGTCGGCGCGACCTTGGCGCGAACCTTCGCCTGGTCGACCAGAAGGTACTTGATCCGGCGCTGCTCGGGCTTGCGGTAGCGCTCGCGGTGCTTCTCGTAGTAGGCCTTCAGGTCCTGGTCGGTCGGCTGCACGCCGCTTTCGAGGCGGCTTCCCGGGATCAGGACGTATTCGATGGTGGCCTTGTCGTTGCGCACCGAATACTCGCGGGCGATCTCGGCGTCGGGGACGAGAATCGAAGCGCGGACGAGCTCGGCGTACTTGCCGGCGAGCAGGTCCTGGCGCAGGTCCTCCTCGAAGCGCTCCGGCGTGTACCCGTAGCGGCCGAGAAGCTGAACGTACTTCTCTCGCCCGATGAACTGCCCGTTCTGTTGAAAGGCGGGATAGGACATCACCGCGCGGGCGACTTCCTCGTTGGAGACGGCGAGACTCAACCGCCTCGCCTGCTCGAGCTCGAGCTTGCGCAGGATCATCCCGTCGAGGACCTGCCGCGGCAGGTCCAGGAATCGGAGCATCTCGGGCGTCAGGTTCCCGCGGTATTGCTCCCGGTAGGCGTCCAGCCGGTTTTGATAGGCGCGCTGGAACTCGGCTCCGCTGATTTCCGTCGAGCCGATGCGGGCGACCACCTGCGACGACCGGTCGTTCGGGTTGGTGCTCGAGCCACTGAAATAAACGAAGCCCAGGATGAAGACGGCGACGACGGCCCATAGCGTCCACTTGAGCTGGTGGAAGCTGTCGCGCATCGTTTTGAGCATTCCGGGTGACCTCCGTCCCTCGAAATCGAGAACGGGCGACTATAACGCGGCCGGAGGCCGGTTTGCGGGGTCGGCCCGGGCGCTGGCCGCCGGCAGGACGCGGTGAAGCTGCCGCGCCGTCATCGGGATGCGCAGGTCGCCTGTGTCAAATCCCTCGGGCTGTCGTATGCTATAAGTCTCTGTAAAAGCGGAGGTTCATGGCGAAGCCGAAGCCCGGCCGGCCCGTGGGATCGGATATCGACTGGTTTGTCATTCCGATCGAGCGGATCCGGCAGGTCAGCCTTGTGGTCGCGATCGTCCTCGTGGCGGGCGGGGTCGGCTATTTTCTGTACAGCCGCTCGCGGCGCTCGCCCGAAGACAAGGCGCGCTCGGAGATCGCCAGTGCGACGACACTGCTCACCAAGGCGACGGCCGCTTCCGGTTCGGCGCGGCCCGGCTCGCACGTGGCCGAAGCCCGGGACGCGCTGCGTTCGGCCGAGGCCGCCTTCGGCGGACGCCGGTTCGACGAAGCGTTTCGCCTCGCCGTCGAGTCGCAGTCCTATTCGCGCCGCGCGCTCGGAGGAGCCGGCGCGGAGGAGACCGGGGACGCGTCCTTCATCTCGATCGAGGGAGACGTTTCGATGCAAAGCGCGGGTCGCTCGACCTTCGAGCCGGCCCGGCAGCGGCAGGCCCTCTTCGACGGCGACTTCGTCAAGACGGGGCGCAACGGCTCGGCCGAGATCATGTTCGCCGACGGCACGCTCTACACGCTGCGCCCCGGCTCGCTCTTCGAGGTGCACCGCCCCTCGCTCTCGGAATCGGCCGGCAGCCAGGTCAAGATCGTTTCCGGCCTGATCAACGTGTTCACCGCGGGCTCCACGTCCAAGATCGCGACCGACGCAGCCACGGCGGACGTGGACCGCGACTCGCGGGCCGCCCTCGACGTCGAGAAGGGCCAGAAGACCGAGGTCACGAGCTTCCGAGGCAAGACGACCGTGTCGACCGGCCGCCAGACCGTCGTGCTGGCGGAACGCGAAAGGGTCTCGGCGGGGGCGGCCACGGGCGAGATCTCCTCCAAGGTCCGGCTGCCCGAGTCCCCGCAGCCGTTGCTTCCTGCGGACAACCGGATCTACGACCTGAAGGCGGGCGACCAGGTCGACCTTCGGTGGTCGAGCATTCCGGCGGCAACGCGGTACCGGCTCCAGATCTCCCGCTCCCGGCTCTTCGTGCCGGACGCGCTCGAGGTCGACCTCGACAACCGCACGGAGACCTATGCCGTCGTGAAGGTCTCGCGCGAGGGGGCGTATTTCTGGCGCGTCGCGACGATCACCCGGGAGGGCATCTCCTCGGACTGGAGCGCCGTGCGCCGCTTCAAGATGCTGGCGGAGATGCCGCGAGTCGGGGCCAACGCGCCGCCGCCGCCACTGACCGTCTCGCCCCCGCAGCAGATGGGAAATCTCTTCCTGGTCTTTGGGAAGACGGACCCCGCGGCGACGGTGACGGTCAACGGCGAGACGGCCGACGTCGATTCCGACGGCTCTTTCCGCAAGACGATTACGATCGACCGAGACGGTTATGCGATGCTCATCGTGAAAGCGGCCGACGCCTCGGGCAACGAGACGGTCCGACGGATCAAGGTTTTCGTGGAGTCGATGTGAATAGTGGTCGTCAGTTGTCAGTTGTCAGTTGTCAGTTCTCAGTTCCGGAAACTGAAAACTGATGACTGATAACTGAAAACTAGGTTTCTGGAGGTTCCTCTTGGCGGTCAAATCGGTCTTTTCGATCTTTTCCAACGATCTCGCCGTCGATCTGGGCACGGCCAACACGCTCGTCTTCGCGCGCGGCAAGGGAATCGTGGTCCGCGAGCCTTCGATCGTCGCCGTCAACAACGCGACCAACCGGGTCGAAGCCGTCGGCACCGAGGCCAAGGACATGCTCGGGCGCACTCCGGGCAACATCGTGGCGATCCGCCCGATGAAGGACGGCGTCATCGCGGACTTCGAGGTGACCGAGAAGATGCTCGACCACTTCATCAAAAAGGCGCACGGCCGCTCCCTCTTCGTGCGGCCCCGCATCGTGATCTCCGTTCCCTCCGGCATCACGCAGGTCGAGAAGCGGGCGGTGCAGGACTCGGCGCTTCGCGCCGGCGCCTCGGAGGTCTTCATCATCGAGCAGGCGATGGCGGCCGCCATCGGCGCCGGGCTGCCGATCACGGAGCCCGCCGGCAACATGATCGTGGACATCGGCGGAGGCACCACCGACGTCGCCGTCATCTCGCTCGCGGGCATCGTCTACAGCCGCTCGGTGCGCATCGCGTCGAACGAAATGGACGAGGCGATCATCCAATACGTCAAGCGCAAGTACAACCTGCTGATCGGCGAGCGCACGGCCGAGCAGGTCAAGATCGAGATCGGCTCCGCCCATCCCTTAGACGAGCCCATGACGATGGAGGTCAAGGGGCGGGATCTCGTCGAGGGCGTGCCCAAGACGCTCGTCCTCTCGGACGAGGAAGTGCGCGACTCCCTTTCGGAGGTCGTGGCCGCCATCGTCGAGAGCGTGCGCGTAGCGCTCGAACGGACGCCGCCCGAGCTCTCGGCCGACATCATGGACAAGGGGATCATCATCACCGGCGGGGGATCCCTCCTGCGGAACCTGGATCGCCGGCTGCGCGAGGAAACGGGCCTGCCCATTTCCTACGCCGAAGACCCCCTGGCCTCGGTGGTGCTCGGAACCGGGGCGATGCTGACCGACATGGACCTCCTGCGGAAGATCTCGATCACGTGAACGGCGTGAGGCGTCGGGCGTAACCTTCGGGCGGAGAACGGATCCAATGGACTTCTCGATGCCCCGCGCTCGCTTCGACCCCTCGGGCCTCGACCCCGACCTCCCGTGAGAGCCACCAACCCCGCCGTCGAGATTCCCGGCGCCCGATCGCGCCGCGGGGGAACGGTGCTGCTCTCGGTGCTGGTCGGGTGCGTGCTGCTTCTTTCGGCGCAGGCGCCGGCGCGCAACCGTCCGGGGTCGGTTCTTCAGTCGTGGATCCTCTCGGCGGTGGCTCCGGCCGCCGAGGCCGTCTCGGCGGTCTCCCGGACCGCGACCGGCGCCGCCGACTCGGGGGCGCGGATGCTGCAGGCGACCGCCGAGAACGCGGCCTTGAAGGAGCGCCTCGCGGATCGGGAGCGGGAGCTCTTTCGATTGCGCGCGATGGTGGCGCAGGCCGAGCGCGAGAGGCTGCTCGCGACCGCCGGTCCCGCCCTGCCCAACGTGCTCGCGGCCGCGCCGGTGCTGCTGATCGAGCGCCGGGCCGGGCTCCAGAGCGCGCTCGTCGGGGCCGGGACGGCGAACGGGGCGACGTCGGGCTCGCCGCTGGCCGTTCCGGAGGGGCTGGTGGGGCGGATCGTGACGGCGGGGCGGTCGATGTCGCGCGCGCAGTTTCTGACCGACGCATCGGCCGCCGCGGGCGCGCGCATCGTGCGCACCGGGGAGCTCGGCGTCGTGCGCGGAGACGGGCGCGGGGGACTTCGCCTGAACAACGTGCCGATCACCTCCTCCGTTCGGGCCGGCGACGCGGTCGAGTCGGCGGGGATCGACGGCATCTACCCGCGCGGCGTGCCCATCGGCCGGGTCGACGCGGTCGCCCGCGGCAACAGTCTGTTTCTCGAGATCCACGTCCGCCCGGCCGCCGACTTCTCGCGGCTGACGGACGTCCTCGTGCTCGCTCCCTCGCCGGCGGCGGGGGAGGTTCGGGGAGGGGCGGGGAGTGCGGTGCCGTGAGACTGCGCCGCATCGCGATGCTGCTCGCGGCCGCGGCGGCTCTCTCGTTTCTCTTCGGCGCCTCGGGGCACCGCGGCGCGTGGCCGGTCGACTGGTTTCTGATCGCCGTCGCGGCGGTCGCCCGGGAAGGCAACTTCGTCAAGGCGGTGCTGACGGGGGCCGGGGCGGGGCTGCTCGAGGACGCGCTCACGCAGCCGATGCTCGGCTTCAACGCGTTCGCCAAATCGGCGCTCGGCTACGGCCTGGCTCTGGTCGCGGTGCGCGTGATCGTCGGGGGATCGGTCGCGGTGGGGGCGGCGCTGGCGCTGGCGTCGCTCGCCAACGACGCGATCGTGGCCGTGCTCGCGTCCCTTCTGATGCAGGCGCCGATCGTCATCGGCTCGCGCGAGTCGCTCTGGCGCGCGGCGACGACCGGGATCACGGCGGCGGCCCTCGAAGCCGCCGCGAAGTTTCCGTGGCGCGAGTGGTGGGTCAAGAGGCGCCTGAGGAGGCTTCGGTGATGCGGTCGACGGGACGGAAGGTGCGCTGATGTTCCGGGCCCGCGAGAACCGGCGCGAGCTCTCCCGGCGCGTCGAGATCGCCCGGATCGCCGTCGGGAGCGTCTTCGCATTGCTGGCGAGCTCCTACTGGTACGTCCAGATCGTGCGCGGGGAGTACTACTTCGCGCTCTCGGAAAACAACCGCATCCGCTCGGTCAAGATCACGGCGCCGCGCGGGTACATCTTCGACCGCAACGGGGTCGCGCTCGTCGAGAACGAGCCGGCGTACAACCTGCAGCTCTACCGCCGGGAAACGAAGAACCTGGAAGGCTCGGAGCAGTTTGCGGCCGGGGTGCTGCGGCTTCCCCCGCTGCAGGTGCACGCGCGCGTGGAACGGGCGCTGCGGTATCCGGAGTTCGTGGCCGTGCCGATCGCGGAGAACCTCGGCATCGACGAGGTGGCGGCCGTCGAGGCGCGGGCGCCCGAGCACCCGGAGTTCGCCGTGGCGGTCTCGCAGCGGCGGCTCTACGCCCACGGCGTCGTGGCCGCACACGCCCTCGGCTACCTCGCCGAGGCGACCGCCGAGCAGATCAAGGCGTCCCCCGACGCCTACGCGATGGGCGACTGGATCGGACAGAAGGGGATCGAGGCGACCTACGAGCCGCTGCTCGCAGGCGTCAACGGGGAGCGGCGCGTCGTCGTGGATTCGCACGGGCGCGAGATCGCCGAGCAGAGCCAGATCCCGGCGCGCCCCGGGCAGAACCTCTTCGTGACCCTCGACCTCGGCCTGCAGCGGATCGCCGAGGACTATTTCCGCGAGCGGGTGGGCAGCGCCGTGGCTCTCGACCCGAGGACGGGCGAGATCCTCGCGCTCGTTTCGTCGCCTTCGTACGACCCGAACTGGTTCACGCGGAGAGTGACGGGGTCGGAGTGGTCGGGGCTGCTGTCGGATCCGCACCATCCCCTGCAGAACCGCTCGATCCAGAACGCCTTTTCGCCCGGCTCGACGTTCAAGGTCTTTCTGGCCTACGGGGCGCTCGCCGCGGGCCTCGTGGACCCGGCGGCCCGCGTCTTCTGCCCGGGCTACGCGACCTTCTACGGGCGCACCTTCCACTGCCACAAGAAGCAGGGCCACGGGTGGGTCAACCTGCGCGACGCGATCAAGGTCTCCTGCGACGTCTACTTCTACAACCTGGGACGCCGCCTCGGCATCGACCGGATCGCCGAGATCTCGAAGGCGTTCGGCTTCGGCGAGCCGACCGGGGTCGACCTGCAGTTCGAGAAGAGCGGACTGGTTCCCTCCGAGGAGTGGGCCCTCTCCAAGCGCCACGCGCGCTGGTATCCGAGCGAGACGATCTCCGTCGCGATCGGCCAGGGCCCGGTTCTCGTCACGCCGATTCAGCTCGCGCGGGCCCTCTCGGCGCTGATCGAGGGGGGCCGTCTGCCCACGCCGCATCTTTTCCTCGCCTCCCAGGACCCGCGCACCGGGGCCCGGCTGCGCTACAAGGCCGAGACGAAGACGGGGCTTCCGCTCGACGCCGACAAGGCGGGCATCGTGAAGAACGGGATGTGGGCCGTCCTGAACGAGCCGGGCGGAACGGCCTACGGGTCGCGCGTGGCGGGCCTCGACGCGGGCGGGAAGACGGGAACGGCCCAGGTGGTGGGCAAGGAGTCGGGCCTCGCCGCGCGCGGAAAGTACGAAGACCACGCCTGGTTCATCGGCTTCGCGCCCGTGCAGGATCCGCAGATGGTCGTGGTCGTCTTCGTCGAGAACGGGGGGCACGGGTCCTCGGCGGCGGCGCCGCTCGCCAAGCAGCTCTTCGAGCACCGTTTCGGAAAGGGGACCGAGCCTTCGCCCTCGGCGCCCGGCCTCGTCCGGGCCTCCAACGCGTCGCTCGGGGCGGGCCGATGATCTCCCGTGTCCTGTCCGCGCGCAGCCGCTTCGACCCGATCGTGCTGGGCAGCGCGCTCTCGCTCTCGGCCCTCGGCATTCTCTTCGTCGCGTCGGCGACGGCCGGAGGCAGGCTCGCGGGCCTGGCGACCCGACAGGGCATCTGGGTCGGGGCCGGAATCGGCCTGATGCTCGCTTCCGTCCTCTTCGACTACCGCGTGCTCCTGAAGATCTCCTTCCCGATCTACTGCGCGAGCCTGGTGCCGCTCCTCTATCTGCTCGCCTTCGGCGAGCGGATCGCCAACGTGAGATCCTGGATTCGATTCGGCGGATTTCAGTTCCAGCCGGCGGAGCTCGCCAAGATCGCGACGGCGCTGCTGCTCGCCTATCTCTTCGAGAACGAGGACGACCGGCGCCTTCGCCCGAGCGCGTTCGTCAAGCTCGGCGCGATCGTGGGGGTTCCGTTCCTGCTGGTGTTCCTGCAGCCGGACCTGGGGCTCGCCCTGACGTTCCTGCCGCTGCTCGCCGTCGGGCTCTTCTTCGGGGGGCTCCCGTGGAAGTGGTGGCTCGTGATGTTCCTGGCCGTCGTCGTGCTGTGCGGCGGGGCGTGGTTCCTGCTGAAGGACTACCAGAAGGCGCGCATCGGCACGTTCCTCAACCCGGACACGGACATGCTGGGCTCCGGCTACCAGGTTCGGCAGTCGAAGATCGCGGTCGGTTCGGGGGGATTCTTCGGCAAGGGCTTCCGCTCCGGAACGCAGAGCCAGCTGCGCTTCCTGCCCGTGCAGCACACGGACTTCATCCTCGCGGTCATCGCGGAGGAGTGGGGATTTCTCGGAGTGATCCTCGTCCTCGGGCTCTTCGCGGCGTTGCTGCTGCGCGCCCTGACGCTGGCGCAGGTCGCCCGGGACCGCGGGGGCGTTTTCCTGATCCTCGCGCTGGCCGGGATGATCTTCTTCTCGGTGGTGATCAACGCTTCGATGATGATCGGCCTCCTGCCGACGACGGGAATTCCGCTGCCGCTCGTTTCCTACGGCGGCTCCTCCGTGGCCACGACCTTTCTCGCGATCGGCTTGATCCTCGGCGTCGAGTACCGCCGGTTCGCCAACGCGTGAGAAGGGAGCTTCTGGTCAACGCGACTCCCGCGGAGACGCGGGTCGCGCTTTGCGAGGACGGCCGCGCCGTCGAAGTGTTCCACGAGCGGCGGGGCGACGAGGCGATCGTCGGAAACGTCTATCTCGGACGCGTGCACCGGGTCTTGCCGGGGATGCAAGCCGCCTTCGTGGCGATCGGCCTGGAGCGCGACGCGTTTCTGTACGTCGAAGACGCCCTGCCGCATCCGGTCGATTTCGAGACGGGCGAGGACGAGGAGGGCGGGGCCGCCGCGGCGCAGGTCCCGGCGGCCGATCGTCCCCGCATCGACGATCTCGTCAAGGAGGGGCAACAGCTCGTCGTCCAGGTGAGCAAGGACGCGATCGCGGGCAAGGGTCCGCGCGTCACGGCCAACGTGTCGCTGCCGGGGCGCACGCTGGTGCACCTGCCGGCGTCGCGCGAAATCGGGATCTCGCGGCGCATCACCGACGAGGCGGAGCGCGAGCGGCTGCGGCGAGTCCTGGAGCGGTTCGGCGACGGCAGGGGGTTCATCGCGCGCACCGCGGCCGCCGGCGCGTCGGAAGGGGAGCTTGCGGCCGACCGCGACTATCTGAAGGCCCTCGCGGCCAAGATCGCCCGAATGGCCGAGGGCGGATCGGCCCCGGCGCTCCTCCATCGCGAGCTCGAGCTGCCGCTGCGCGTCTTCCGGGATCTGGTCACGGCCGACTTCGAATCGATCCGCGTGGACGAGGAATCGGCCGCCGCGCGGCTCTCCGATCTCGCCCGGCAGGTCGCTCCGGCGCTCGACCCGCGCATCGAGGTCTATCGCGACGGAGAACCGATCTTCGATCGCTTCGGCGTGGAGGCGGAAATCGAAGGCGCGCTCAAGAGCCGGGTGCCGCTTCCTTCGGGCGGGTCCTGCGTGATCAACCAGACCGAGGCCCTGGTCGCGATCGACGTCAACACGGGACGCTTCACGGGCAAGGAGGACCTGGAGGAGACGGTCTTCGCGACGAACCTCGAGGCGATCCCGGAAGTCGCCCGGCAGATCCGGCTGCGCGACCTGGGCGGGCTGCTCGTCGTGGACTTCATCGACATGGAGGACCCCGAGCACCGGCGGGAGGTCTTCGAGCGCTTCGAGCGGGAGCTCGCGCGAGACCGCGCCCGCACGCGGGTGCTGCAGCTCTCCGATTTCGGCCTGATCGAGATCACGCGCCAGAGGAGCCGCAACAACCTCGAGCGCATCCTGACCCGACCCTGCCCGGCCTGCTCGGGGACGGGGCGCGTCAAGACCGACCTGACCGCCGCCCTCGACCTGCGCCGCGCGCTCCTGCGGCCGCCCCTTCTCTATGGCGCCGGGCAGGTGGTCCGCGTGCGGGTCCCCGACTCCCTGGCCCGGTTTCTGGCCGAAGAGGGCCGCTTGCTGGATGAGCTCCAGGCGGGCCTGGATGTGCGAATCGAGCTCGAGCCGGACGGCACCCTGGCGCCTGGCCGCTTCGAGGTCCTGCCATCGTAGAAGTCTTTTTAGATCAATAGTTTAATTAGAACGGAAATGTTTTTCGGTCCTCCGCCGTTATTTGAGTCAGCACGCGATACCTTCCTTCCCGGCCCCGACGTGAATTAAGTCGGGGCCGCCTTTTTCCTGGAGCCACCTCGGTGGCTCCCAGTCCGTCCGGCCGGCTGCGGGTCTCCCTCGCTCTGGAGGCTCCCGCGCCGGGCGGCGGCCGCCGCTCACCCCGGCTCAGCGCGAGGAGAGCCTGTCGAAGAGCGCCGCGACGTCCTCGAGCGTGTTGACGTCCTCCGGCGTCTTGTCGGGCCTCAGCCGCACGATCCTCGGGAACCTCAGCGCGAAGCCCGACTTGTGCCGCGCGCTCCTCTGGATCGAGTCGAAGCTCACTTCGAGGACGACCTCCGGCGCGACGGCCCGCACCGGACCGAAGCGCTCCGTCGTGATCTTTCGAAACCGTGCTCCCAGAGTCCGGATCTCTTCGTCGGTCAGGCCCGAGTAGGCCTTCCCGATGTTGACGAAGCGGTCGCCGTCCCGCACGGCGAACGTGTAGTCCGACAGCATCCCGGCCCGCTTGCCGTGGCCCTGCTCGACGGCGGTGACGACCGCGTCGAGCGTCGCCGCGGCCTTCTTCCACTTGCGCCAGAGCTTGCCGCGCTTGCCCGCCTGGTACGCGGAGTCTTCGCGCTTGAGCACGAGGCCCTCGTTGCCGCGGGTGCGGGCGGCATCGAAGAGGCGGGAGAGCTCCTCGGGCGTTCTCGCGTGAAAGACCTCGGAAACGGCGAGGCCCTCGCGGCCCACTTCTTCGAGCCGCTCCCGACGCTCGCGCCAGGGCCTCTCGAAGAGCGCTTCGTCCTGGAAGGCCAGGCAGTCGTAGGCGATGAAAGCGGCCGGGATCTCGGAAAGCAGCTCCGTGGGCGGCGCCCTGCGCCCCAGGCGCCGCTGCAGCTTGAAGAAGGAATCGGGTCGGTTCCGGACGGCGTCCCAGGCCACGATCTCGCCGTCGAGAAGGAAGGAGCCCGGCAGCCGCGCCAGCGCCTCGGCGATCTCCGGAAACGGCGTCGTGATGTCGTCGAGCGTGCGCGAGAAGAGGGAGGCGCGGGAGCCCGCCTTGTGGGCGTGGGCGCGGATGCCGTCGAACTTGTCCTCGACGGCGAGCTCCGAAAGCTCTTCCGAGACCTCCTCCGCCGCTTCGATCGGCGAGGCCAGCATGAAGGCGATGGGATGAAAGAGGCGGAAGCGGATCTCGGAAAGCCTGCCGGCGTGCGCGGCCTCGGCCGTCTCGCCGACGTCGCCCGAGTCGCGCCGCGCCCGGGCCACGGCCTCGCGATCCGCGCCGAAGGCCTGCGCGATGGCTTCCTCCACCGTGGCGACGTCGGCCCCGACGCGCAGCCCCCCGGAAAGCGTCTTGAGCAGGTACTTGGCCTCGACGGGGGAGGAGCGCCGGAGCATTTCCTCGACCTGCGCCCGCTTCTCGGCGGCCTTTCGCAGCGCCGCCAGGCGCCGCAGGCGCGCGTCCACCTCGAGGATCGCAAGCGGCTCTCCCTGAGAATCGCGCAAGAGGAGCCCCACGGCCTCTCCCAGATCTCCGATCGCTCGCGCGCAGGCGCCGATCGTCTGGAGATCCCATCCCGTGACCGCGGCCGCCGCCCGGGCCACGGTCGCCCACCCGGCGGAGGTCACCGTCTCCTCCCACTCGGCGAACGGAGAGCCGGAGAGCAGCCGCGCCGCCACGACGAGCTCTTCTCCTTCGAGCCGCCGGAGCGCCAGGGCCAGGCGCTCGATCTTCGCGAGCTTGCCGCGGAAAGAGGCGGCCGCGTCCAGAGTCTCGGCGAGCACTCGGTACGCGGTCACGGCGCGGCGTCCTCGGCGCCGCGCTCCGCGCCGTCGTCCTCGAGCGGCTGCGCCGAGAGGCCTCGGGTATTGAGAATGCGCGCGAAGTCTCGCGCGAAGCCGTGGGTCGTCACGACGCGCTCCGCAGCGACGTCCGCGACGTGGGACAGCAGGTCGTCGAAGTCGGCGTGGTCCGAGAAGGGCAGCAGCGCGTCGGCGTCGAACTCGGCGCGCGAAGCCTCGCGGATCGCCCAGCCCGAGAGATAGATCACGCGGCGCTTCTTCACCTTCTGGACGACCGACCTGCGCGCGCACGACGGAGGAACGATCAGCGCCTCGCCGGGCGCCGGGAGCCCCGTCTCGTCGGGGCGCGAGAGGGGAAACGCGATGCCGGCCGCAGCATATACGGGCAGGAGCTTCCAGGCCGCGCCGTGCAGCACGGTCGGGATCCGCGCCTCGGCGAGGATCGCCGCCGTCTCCTGCGCCTTGCCGAGCGCGTAGGCGAGCAGAACGGGCGTCTCGCCCTGGGCGATCGCCTCGCGGCACGCGGCCACCAGGCGCTGCGCGAGCTCTTCCCGGGGCGGGAAGCGGAAGACCGGAAGGCCGAACGTCGTCTCGAGCAGCAGCGTGGTCGCGCGCGCGACGCGGACCGGCGGGCAGGTCCAACCCTGTCTTCGCTTGAAGTCGCCGGTGTAGAGGAGCGAAGCCGATCCGCGGCCCAGCCAGACCTGCGCCGAGCCGAGCACGTGCCCCGCGCTCTCGAGCCGCAGCGCCACGCCGCCCTCCGAGACCTCTTCGTGGTAGGCGAGCGCCCGCGCCTTCCCCGGCCAATCCGGATGGCGCCGGCGGTAGAGGGCGATCGTTTCGGCCGTCGCCCAGATCTCTCCGTGCCCGGGGGCGGCATGATCGGAATGCGCGTGCGACAGGATCGCCCGCGGGACGGAGGCGGGCGGATCGAGGAACGCGTCGAAAGCCGGGACGCGGAGGCCCTCGGGGCGGCGCTCGAGAAAGGGGGCGAGAGGGTCGGCGCTCACCGCCCTAGTTTTTCTTCAGCGCCGCGAGCATCTCGAGGGCGGCCTGCCGTTCCCGCGCGTGGTCCAGGATGGGGAACGGGTAGTCCGACCCGATCCGGCAACCCGCGGCGCGCTGCTCCCCGTGGGTCATCTTCCAGGGCTCGTGGACCCTTTCGGCCGGCACGAGGGCGAGCTCGGGCACGAAGCGGCGAATGTAGTCCCCGCTCGGATCGAACTTCTTCGACTGCAGCACCGGATGGAAGATCCGGAAATACGGCGCGGCGTCGGCTCCGCTGCCCGCCGCCCACTGCCAGCCGCCGTTGTTGTTGGCCAGATCGGCGTCGGCGAGCTGCCGCTCGAACCACTTTTCGCCCTCGCGCCAGTGGATGTGCAGGTCCTTGACCAGGAAGGAGGCGGCGACCATCCGCGCGCGGTTGTGCATCCAGTGCGTTCTGACGAGCTCCCGCATCGCGGCGTCGACCATCGGAAATCCGGTCTTCCCTTCTTTCCAGGCGGCGAGAGATTCCGGGCTCGACCGCCAGGGCAGCCGGTCGAAATTCGCCCGGAAGCTCTCCTGCGCCACGCGCGGGAAGTGGAAGAGGATGTGATGGTAGAACTCGCGCCAGGCGAGCTCCACGACGAACCGGCCGAAGCCCTCGCGGGCGTCGGGGGGCGCGGCGTCGCGAGCCCCGATCGCGGCGCTCCGGATCGTTCGCGGGGAAATCGTTCCAAAGTGCAGGTGGGCCGAGAGGCGGGAGGTGCCCCGTCGCGCCGGAAAGTCGCGGCGCTTCGCGTAGTCGGCGGCCGCCTCGCAGAGAAACCTTTCGAGAAGCGCGCGAGCCTGCGACTCGCCGCCCGGGGTCGCCGAGGAGTTCGGCGCGAGATCGCGCCAGGAGCGAACCTTGCCGAGCGGGATGCCGGGAAGCTCCGGCGTCTCGAGGCGCGGCGGATCGGGCTCGGGGTCCCGCATTTCCGCCGCCAGCCACTTCTTCAAGAACGGCGCGAAGAGGGTGAAGGGATCGCCGGCGCGCGTGGCGATCGCGTCCGGCTCGACCAGCAGGGCGTCGGGGAAGAGCCGGAAACGCGCTCCGGCCGCCTCGACCGCGTCGCGCGTTTGCCCGTCGCGACGCTCCGGGTAGGGCCCGATCTCGTGGTTGGCATAGACGGCCTCCGCGCCGGTCTCCTGCAGGAGCCGGGGCAGGGCGTCCCGCGCCGGGCCGCGACGCACGAGCAGGTGGCCGCCCCGGACGGCGAGATTCTGCGCGAGCTCCGCGAGGCTCTCGGCGAGGAACCGGTAGCGCGAAGGCCCGACGTTGGGGTCGGCGGCGTAGTGGTCGTCGAGGATGAAGACCGGAATCACGCGGTCTGCGTCTTGCGCCGCGCGGGCGAGCGAGGTGTTGTCGGCGACCCGCAGGTCGCGGCGGAACCAGTGGACGATCGAGGTCACGGGTTCATTCTGACGACGCTCCCGTTGAGGAGGCCGGCGAAAGCGACCCAGGCCGCGTAGGGGACGAGGAGCCCGGCGGCAAGGCGCGACGCGGGCCAGGCCAGCCACACCAGGAGCAGGCAGGTCAGCTCCAGAACGACGAGCAAAGCGAGCGCCGCCTCCGGAGCGCGACGCGCGAAGAAAAGGTAGGACCAGCCGGCGTTCAAGACGAGGTTCACGAGGAGCGCCAGCACATACGCGATCGGGCGGCCGCGGCCCGCGGCGAGCGCGCTCGCGACGGCGATCAGCGCGAAGAGAACCGTCCAGACCGCGCCGATCACGGATCCCGGCGGGGTCCACGGGGGTTTGGCGAGGCCGTCGTACCACGGCCCGAGGCCCCGCGCGGTGAAGCGCGCTCCGATTCCGGCCGTCGCGGCGCAGAGCGCGCCGAAGAGGAGCAGACGCGGCCAGAATCCGGCGGTCATGGCCCGGCGTCCGCGGCGACGCGGCGCGACGCGCCGGCGAAGATTTCTCCGATCGCCTCGCGGCGATAGTCGAAGATTTCCTCCAGCCGGCTCCGAACGCGAAGACGGTGCGCCAGGCGCCCGAGCGGCCCGAGGGGCAGCGCATACTCGACGCGGTCCTGCATCCGGACGCCTCCCGGCTCCTCCGTGAAACGGTGCGTGTGGATCCACGTCTCGTACGGGCCCTTCTCCTGCACGTCCTGGAATTGCGACGGCGGCTCCCAGAGCGTGATCCGCGTCACCCAGCCGAGCGTGAACAGGCCCCAGCGGATCCGGTACTCGAGGCGGCTGCCCGCGGCGATCTTTTTCGGCGCCGCGCCGACGATTCGAAACCGCAGCCAGGGCGGGGTGATCCGGGCGAGGTTGGCCGGGTCCGAGAAGAAGGCGAAGACTTCCGAGAGGGGAGCGCGGACGCGCTGCGAGCGCTCGAGGACGTACAAGCGGGCCTCCGGAGGGCGAGTCTAGCCCCTCGCCGCGAAAAGGGTTGCGCGTCCAGGTTCTAGACTTCGCGCGGGAAAAGCCCGAAGAGGGGCAGGCTGACGACGGTGTGCAGGCCCGGGGCGGCGCCCACGACGAACGGAATGGCGTTGACGACGCAGCCGACCGTGGCGCGGTCGCCGTGAAACCCGCCCGAGACGCGCAGGTCCACGGGAGGATCGCCGGAAATCTCGATCGTGTCGGAGGGGTTCTCGACGCCGACCGCCATCGTCAGGTCGAGGACCACCCGGACCTCATCGCCCGCCTGAACGAGCGCGATCTGGTGGAGCCCCAGGACCCGTCCTGGCGCGATGCCGTCGGTCTGCTTGTGAGCGATCACGGGCTCGATCGTCTCCGTGATCTCGTGGATGGGAAGCCCGAGGCCGAGCGCGATGATCGCCGCGGACTCCGAGAGGCCGACGTGCCCGAGCTTGCGCGAGGCGACGCCCGCGGCGAACTCCTCGCGCGAGAGTCCGGCCCCGACCTTCGCGCGCAGCGGCCCGCGCCGCCTGGCCGCGTCCACGACCCGCGTGACCTTGACCCGGTCCACCCGCACGCACGCGGCGGCGGCGGCCAGCGCCAGGCGGTCCATGACGAGCCCCGGGTTGACGCCGGTCCCCAGCACGCCGACGCCCCGCGCGGCCGCCTTGCGAGCGATGCGCCGGCCGAGCGCCGCATGGCGGAGCTCCGGAAAGGAAAGCTCCTCGCAGGTCGAAACCACATGGAAGCCCGCGTCGACAGCCTCTTCGATCTGGGAGACGACGGCTTCGAGCCTGGAGCCCGTGCAGAGAACGATGACGTCCCGCTTCTGGCGCGAGCCGGCGGAGCGGGCGTAGAGCTCGCCCGCCGATGAATCCACCTTGAGGGTTGGCGCCGAGGACGCTCCGAAGAGCTCCGGGAGCGTTCTGCCCGCGATCGCCGGCGCCGGGTCCGCCGCGCCCAGGAACTCGAAACCGGGGCGCCCGGCGAGCGCCTTTCCCACCTCGATCCCGATCGGGCCCAGACCCACGAGCGCCACGCGGGCGCCTGACCAATGATGCACGGCCGTTCCTCCGCCGGAAACCGAGAACACTAATCAGTCCGGACGCCGAAGGCAATCGCGGTCCGGCGCCGCCCGGGCGGAGCTAGGATACGCAGCCGGCGGAAGGAGGCATCATGCGTCGTTTTCTCTGGGCACTCGCGGTCGGTCTGTCTCTGGCGGCGATGGCCGCCGCGCAGCCGGCGTCCCGGCCCACCCTCGCCCTGGTCGGCGGACGGATCCTCGACGGGTACGAGGGCGCGCCCATCGACGACGGCGTGGTGCTGATCGCCGGCGAGCGCATCCTGGCGGTCGGGCCGCGCGATCGCGTCCCCGTGCCGGCCGGCACGCCCACCATCGATACCCGCGGCATGAGCGTGCTGCCGGGCCTGGCGGACATGCACGTGCACCTGATGATCGTCGGGCACGGAGACTACGAGCACTGGGACAAGACCTACCGCTCGCGCTTCCGCAACGAGATCATGCCCGCGGCGGCCAAGCAGCTTCTGGAGAGCGGGGTCACGTTCGCGCGGGACCTGGGCGCCGAGCTGCAGGACATCCTCTCCGTGCGCGACCGCATCAACCGCGGGGAGATCCCCGGGCCGCGGCTCTTCGTCTCGGGCCCGTTCATCCAGCACGCGCCCTACACCGAGTGGGAGAAGGAATACCGCTGGGGAGTCAGCGGCCCCGCCGACGCGCGCGCCAAGGTGCAGAAGGTCGTGGACGCCGGGGTCGACGTCGTCAAGCTGATCGACCAGGACCAGATGACGGAGGAGGAGGTGAAGGCCGTCATCGAGACCGCGCACAAGGCCGGCAAGCCCGTCGTCGCGCACGCGCACCGCGAAGACGAGATCCGGATCGGTCTGAAGTACGGCGTCGATTGCTTCGAGCACACGGGCCTGGGCACCGAGCCCGCCTATCCGGAGGACATCCTGGCCGGCATCCGGAAGAGAAACCAGTCGCTCGCCTGGTGCCCGACCGTCGAGCCCCTCTTCCTCGCGCAGTACACGGCGGACACCTTCCCCGAGCGGCTGAACGACCCGCGCTGGCAGGAGGGCCTGGCACCCGACATCGTGAAGGACATCCGGGAGTCGCTCTCGAACCTTTCGGGGCTTCCGTACTTCGCGCTCGTGCGCCGGAGGATCCCGACGCTCGCCAACAAATTCCGCCAGCTTCGGGAGACCGGGGTGACGCTGCTCGTCGGCACGGACTCGGGCGTGCCCGGCAACTTCCACTCGGACTCGACCTGGCGCGAGCTCGACACGTGGGTTCGGCTCGGCATGACGCCGATGCAGGCGATCGCGGGCGCCACGCGCTGGCCCGCCGCCTGGCTCAAGAAGGAGAACGATTTCGGGACGATCGCGCCCGGCCGGTACGCCGACATCATCGCCGTGCACGGCGATGTCCTGACGCACATCGATCTGCTGCAGCGGGTGGACCTGGTCCTGAAGGGCGGGGTGCGGGTCCGATAGCGCCGAAATAGAGCCGGCCTGCCCCGGGTTTCGGGGGTCGATGAGGCGCCAGCATCTTTCGGCGCTCTGCGCGGGCGCCGCGGCCCTGCTGCTCGCGTCCGCCTGCGCGAGCTCCGGAAAGTCGCGATCGGACTCTTCCGACCAGGGCTACCGCACGCTCCAGGCCGTGGTGACCGAGCGCGAGTACGAGGCGCCCGGGTCCGCGGGCGGCGGCAGCTTCCGCGGATCCGGCAACTATTACCTCTCCTTCGAGGCTCGGGAAGACGACAAGACCCTTCACTATCGCTTTCCCGTCACGCAGCAGCAGTACTTTCGCTACCCCGAGGGGACCCGCGTCGAGCTGCGCCTCGATGGAGACCTTCTGCGCGACATCCACCCGGCGAAGGAATAGACGCGGCGACCCGCAAGGGGCCTCAGGGGCCGCGGAGACCTCGAGGCTTCGCCGGCCAACGCGCGCCCGGCGGGTTCCACGCCGAAGGGGTTTCGCGGCGGGTTGACTTCTGGCAATCTGGGGTATCGCTTCCACTCGGACAATCCCGAAGATCCGCTGGGCGTGGCTCCTCCCGATTCTGGCGGGCGCGGCGTCCGTGGCGGCGTCCTGGCAGCGCTGGATCAATCCCTTTCTCGACGCCTCGCGCGAGATGAACGTGCCGGCGCGGGTCGCCGCGGGGGAGCGGCTGTATCGCGACGTGGTCTACCACTACGGGCCGGCGGGGCCCTGGCTCGAGGGCGCGGCCGTCGCCCTCTTCGGCCGCCGCCTCGCCGTGCTCGAGGGTGCGGGCCTGATTGCCGCGGTTCTTCTCTTCTCGTCGCTCTGGCGCCTGACCGCGCGCGCCGGGAGCCCCCTTTCCGCGTGCCTCGCGACGACGTGGGCCGCCGCCATCTGCCTGGGCGCCCCCAACGGCGGATCGTTCCTCTTCCCCTACTCCTTCGACGCGCTCTTCGCTCTCTCCGGGGCTTTCCTGTCCGTCTCGCTCGCCGCCGAGCCCGCGGGACGCGCCCGCGACGCGCTCTGCGCGGCGGGAGTCGCGCTGGCACTTGCCGCAAAGCCCGAGATCGGCGCGGCGGCGGCCGTCGTCCTCCTGGTCGCCGGCCTTCGCGCGCAGGACCGCAAGAGAGAGACGGGGCGGGCGCTGCGAGTCGTCGGCCTCGGCGCGCTGGCGGCGCTGCTCGCGTGGGGCATTGCTCTTTCCGGCGTCCCGTGGGCGGAACTCTCGCCGGAAGGCCCCCTCGCGCTCTTCTCTCCGCCGGCGCCATGGCGCGCCGTCTACCGTGTGATTTCTGGCCTGGCCGACCCGGGCCGGTCCCTCGCCTCGGTCGCGACCGCCCTGTTTCTCGACGCGCTGATTCTGGCGGCGGCGGCTCTTCTCTCCCGCGCCGCCGGGAGGGCGCCGCTTGCCCCGGTCGCGGTGTGGGGCGCCGGCGCCGCCGCCGCGGTCTGGTTTCTGCTCGCGGGCGGCGCCGGGATCGAGGACCGGATCGCTCCTCTGCTCGCGCCGATGCCCGTGGCGGCGGCTCTCGCGGCCCTCGCGGTGGCGCGCCGGCCGCTCGACCCGGACGGGCGGGCGCGTTTTCTGCTTTACGGCCTTTCCGCCGCGGTCGGACTGCGCGTCGTTCTGGGCCTCGCCTACGGTGCCCGCACGACGCCGTACTCGATCCTCGCGGTGCCGGGACTCGCGGCGTCGGCCGCGGTCCTCGTCGTCGACCGGTTGCCCCGCCGCCTCGCCGCGCCGGAGACGTTCCGGCGGCTGCTCGCGCTGGCTTTCCTGGCGCTCGCGATCCTCGCGGTCGGGAGGTGGCGGCGGCTGCTGGCGCCGCAGCGGGCCGCGCGGCTCGAGACTCCGGCCGGAACGCTGCGGCTGCCGCCGGAGAGGTCGCGCGTGACGGAGCAGGCGCTCGCGTTCCTCGCGCACAACGCCCGGCCGGGCGACGGCCTCTCGGGCGCTCCCGAGGCGGGCTTCTTCAACTTCGTGACGGGCCTTCGAAGTCCGCTGCGGCAGGAGCAGATCTTTCCCGGCCACCTCGACGCGGCCGCCGAGGCCCGCGCCGCGGAGCGGCTGGAGACCGCCGGCCCGCGCTTCTTTCTGCTCGTCAACCAGCCGGCTCCGGCCTTCGAATCGGCCGCGTTCGGGCGCGGCTACGCCGTCCGCTTCTGGAGCGTGGTCGAGCGGCGCTACCGGCTGGTCGCGTGGTTCGGGCAGGCGCCGCCCGAGGCTCCGGTCGGATGGCCGCATTTCTTCATCCGCGTCTACGAGCGCCGGCCCGGCTCCTAGCCCGCTTCTCTGCACTTCCGCCGAGAGGCGTTCGTGGAATTGCGCCGAAGAAGTCGTTCGCGCTCCCAGCGGATCGGAGCGTGAATCGCGCGGACTAGAATCGCCGGATGGCGCGATCCGCCGATCCGCTCGCCTCCTTTCATCCGCCGGTTCGGGACTGGTTCGAGGCGTGCTTCGCCGAGCCCACGCGCGCGCAGTGGCTCGGCTGGCCGCCGATCGTCGCGGGGCGCTCGACGCTGCTTCTGGCCCCGACCGGCTCCGGCAAGACGCTGGCGGCGTTTCTGGCGGAAATCGACCGTCTGATGTTCTCTCCGGAGCCGGCGAAAGGGGAGCGCTGCCGCGTGCTGTACGTCTCGCCCTTGAAGGCCCTGGCGGTCGACGTCGAGAAGAACCTTCGCCACCCGATCGCCGGCATCGCGGCGGCCGCCCGGGAAAGAGGGACGGCCTTCCGCGTTCCGACCCTGGCCATCCGATCCGGGGACACGCCGCAGTCGGACCGCGCGCGCCTGGCGCGATCCCCGGCGGACATCCTCATCACCACGCCCGAGTCGCTCTACCTCATGCTCACGTCCGCGGCGCGCGCGACGCTCGCCTGGGTCGACACGGTCATCGTGGACGAGATCCACGCGGTGGCTGCGAGCAAGCGCGGCTCCCACCTCTTCGTCTCGCTCGAGCGGCTCGAGGAGCTGCGCCCGAAGGGCTCCCGCCCTCTCCAGCGCATCGGGCTGTCCGCCACGCAGCGCCCTCTGGAGGAGATTGCGAGCCTGCTCGGCGGCGGCGAGCTCTCGGCCGGGAAGAGAGCGCGCTGGAAGCCGCGCCCGGTCGAGATCGTGGACGCCGGCGGACCCAAGCGGCTCGACCTCTCGGTCGAGGTTCCCTTGGAGGACATGTCGCTGTCGGCGGAGTCGGGCGTCGACCGCTCGATCTGGCCCTCGATCCACCCGCGCCTGGTCGAGCTCATCCGACGGCACCGCTCGACGATGGTCTTCGTCAACAGCCGCCGGCTCGCGGAGCGGCTGGCGGCGGCGGTCAACGAGGCCGCCGGCGAGGAGATCGCGCAGGCGCATCACGGATCGATCGCGCGCGAGAAGCGCCTGGAGATCGAGGAGCGCCTGAAGCGCGGCGAGCTGCCTGCGATCGTCGCGACCTCTTCGCTCGAGCTCGGCATCGACATGGGCGCGGTGGACCTCGTGATCCAGATCGAGGCGCCTCCGTCGGTCGCCTCCGGCGTGCAGCGGATCGGCCGTTCCGGCCACTCGGCCGGGGAGGTGTCGCGGGGAATCCTCTTTCCCAAGTACCGGGGAGACCTCCTCGCCTGCGCGGCGGCGACGGTGCGCATGATCGAGGGGAAGGTCGAGGAGACCGCCTACCCGAGGAATCCCCTGGACGTGCTCGCGCAGCAGATCGTCGCGATCGCGGCGATGGACTCGGTGCGCGTCGAGAGCCTGTACCGCCTCGTGCGCCGGGCGGCGCCCTTCCGGGAGCTTCCGCGCTCCTCCTTCGAAGGCGTTCTCGACCTGCTCTCGGGCCGCTATCCCTCCGACGAGTTCGCCCAGCTTCGCCCCAGGGTGACCTGGGACCGCGCGCGGGGGGTCTTGAAGGCCCGTGAAGGCGCTCGCCGGGTGGCCGTGGTCAACGGCGGGACGATTCCGGACCGGGGGCTTTACGGCGTCTTTCTCTCCGGCGGCGATACCCGCGCGAGCCGGCGCGTGGGCGAGCTCGACGAAGAGATGGTCTTCGAGTCGCAGCCGGGCGACGTGTTCCTTCTGGGCGCCTCCTCCTGGCGTATCGACGAGATCACCCACGACCGCGTCCTCGTGACGCCGGCGCCCGGCCAGCCGGGACGCATGCCGTTCTGGCACGGCGACCGGCCGGGCCGTCCCGCGGAGTTCGGGCGCGCAATCGGCGCGCTGGCCCGCGAGCTGGCGGAGCTGCCCGAAGAGGTCGCCCGGCGGCGGCTGCGGGAGACCCATCGCCTGGACGAGCGCGCGGCCGCAAACCTCGTGACCTACCTGCGCGAGCAGGCCGAGGCCACCGGAGAGGTTCCGAGCGACCGTGCCATCGTGGTGGAGAGGTACCAGGACGAGGTCGGCGACTGGCGCGTCTGCGTGCTCTCGCCATTCGGAGCGCGCGTGCACGCCCCCTGGGCCACGGCGGTCCGGGCGCGTCTGCGCGAAGAGGCCGGCGCCGGCGTCGAGATGCTCTGGTCCGACGACGGCATGGTGTTTCGTCTGCCCGAGGCCGACTCTCCCCCTGAGACTTCGGCCTTCGTTCCCCGCGCGGCGGAGGTGGAGGACCTGGTCGCATCGAGCCTCGGCGAAGGCTCGCTTTTCGCGGCGCGGTTCCGGGAGAACGCGGCGAGGGCGCTCCTCCTGCCGCGACGGCATCCGGGACGGCGCTCTCCGCTCTGGGCGCAGCGCAAGCGGGCCGCGGACCTCCTCTCGGTCGCCGCGCGCTACGCGACGTTTCCGATCCTGCTCGAGACCTACCGGGAATGCCTGCGCGACGTCTTCGACCTTCCCGGCCTGATCGACCTGCTTTCGCGCATCGAGAGCCGCCGCGTCCGCGTTCTGACCGTGGACTCACGCACGCCCTCCCCGTTTGCAGCTTCGCTGCTCTTCTCCTACGTCGCGAGCTTCATCTACGACGGAGACGCCCCGCTTGCCGAGCGCCGCGCCCAGGCTCTGTCCGTCGACGCGGCGCAGTTGAAGGAGCTGCTCGGAGAGGCGGAGCTGCGGGAGCTGCTCGATCCGGAGGAGATCGGGCAGCTCGAGCGATCGCTTCAGCGCCTGCCGCCCGAGCGGCCCGTCGGCCACGAGGACGCCCT
>JBLMXY010000023.1:0-30912 GCA_050257975.1 Acidobacteriota bacterium | reverse complement strand
CGGTTCTCTCGGTCGTCTGGTGGGAGGAGGCGGCCTACGCGCAGGCGCGGTACGCCTCTTTCTTCCTGGACGAGTCGATCGACCCGTCGCAGGTGGCCATCTACAACCTCCCGGAGCTGGTGAACGACCAGGGGCCGACGGATCTCCAGGACATTCCGCGCGGCGCCTACGCGTTCCCGTCTCTTCAGACCGAAGGTCCGGGCGGCGCGATCCTGGCGAGCTTCGCGGCGTTAAACTCCGACAAGCAATACGTCGTGCGGCTCACGTACCCGACCGATCTCGGGAAGCCCTCGGCCGACAACATCACGTGGCTGCGTCGCCGCATTCCGGTCGTCGGGATCGCCAGCTCCGGCCCGATCGCTGTGATGCCTTCGTTCGACGCCGCTTCGATCTCGGTCGGCACCGTCATCGGGTCGAGCTACAAGCCGACGCTCTACTGGGTCGACGGAGCGGGCCTTCACTACGTCCGCTTCGACGGCGCCGCGTGGTCGGCGGTTCGCACCATCGCGCTGTCCGACGGCATGACCTACGACATGGCCGTCGCCCTCGTTCAGGGGATGGCGCAGCGCAACTGACCTGACCCCGGCCGGCCCCGATTCTTTCCCCGGGCCCGGATCCTAGAGCCCCTTCGGCAGGTCCCTCCTGACCGGCGAGTCGTAGAGAGACTCGAGAAGGGTCGCCGCGTCGTTGCCGGCCGGCGTCATGCTCCTGGGCACCATGACGCGCACCGTGTAGATGTGGTCTCCCGTGGCTCCGGTGCGCGGGCTCTTGACACCCTTTCCGCGGAGGCGAAATTTCTGCCGGCTCTGCGTTCCCGCGGGAATTCTCGCGCGCACGATGCCGTGGATCGTCGGAACCTCGATCTCCGCCCCCGCGTAGGCCTCCTTCACGGTGATCGGAACCTCGCCGTGAATGTCGTCGCCCTGCCGCTCGAAATAAGGGTGCGGCGCGACGCGCACGGTCACGTAGAGGTCGCCGGCCGGGCCTCCCAGGGCGCCCTCGCCCCCTTTGCCCGGGATGCGAATGGTTCCGCCGTTCTCCGTGCCTTCGGGGATCTTGATCCTCACCGTCTCCGCGTTCGCGACGTGGCCCGTTCCGTGACAGACCGGGCACGGTCCGCGGCCGACGCGCCCGGTGCCCGCGCACTTTTCGCATGCGCGATCCCGGCGGATCGACAACGAGGTCATCCCGCCCAGGACCGCGTCCCGGAAGGGGATCTCGATCGTGCCGGAAGAGTCCTCCCCCTTCTCGGGCTGCGTTCGCGCCCGCCGCCCGGCTCCTCCAAAGATGTTGCCGAAGAGATCCGAGAGATCCCCTTCCTGGAACGTGAAGGTCTCGAAGCCGCCTCCAGGGAATCCCCCGAAGCCGCCGGGGGGCGCCCCGGCCCCCGCTCCCGGCTCGAAGCCTCCAGCGGGCCCGGCGTGGCCGAAGCGGTCGTAGGCCCTCCGCTTCTCGGCGTCCCGGAGCACCTCGTAGGCCTCCTGGACCTCCTGAAACTTCTTCTGGGCGCCCTTGTCCCCCGGGTTGACGTCCGGATGGAGCTTGCGGGCCAGGCGCCGGTATGCCTTCTTGATGTCGGCCTCCGAGGCCCCCCGGGAGACCCCGAGAACCTCGTAGTAGTCGCGTTTTTTCATGCCTTGCCGGCATTATAGCGACGCCGAAATTTGCCTATTGACACACTGGCACGGTCTAATAATATTAGACGTAGACAAGCAATCTTCTAATCTTATAAGGGCCTCGGGATGACGATCGACGAAATCGATCTCCGGATTCTGGACATGCTCCAGCGCAACGGCAAGTTGTCCCAGGCGAAGATCGCCGGGGCGGTCGGCTTGACCACCCCTTCGGTCAACGAGCGGATCAAGAAGATGGAACGCCACGGCATGATCAAGGGCTTCGTGGCGCTGCTCGATCACGAGAAGATGGGCTTCCCGCTGACCGCCTACGTGGACGTCGCGCTCGAGCATCCCCGGTTCGAGAAGAGCTTCATCGACGATCTGGAAAAGCTGCTGGGCGTCCAGGAGTGCCACTACATCGCCGGCGAGTACGCCTATCGCCTCAAGGTCAAGGCCGCCGATCCCGCCACACTCGCCGACTTCCTTCAGCGCCGCCTGCTCGCGATCAAGGGCGTCTCCAACGTGCGCACGCAGGTTTCCCTCGCCTCCAAGAAGGAATCGACGCTCCTGCCCCTGGTCTCCGAGACCGACGAGAAGAAGTGAGCGGGCGGGGCGGTCGCAAGCGCGCCCCCTTCTAGAATCGGTAGACCACCCCGGTCGAGGCGACCAGCAGCGACCGCTTCGTGTCCGACAGGATGCCGTGGTAGGCGAGCCGCCCGACTACGGCGAGCCCGCGATAGACGTGCAGGTCTCCTTCGGCGCCCGCATGCCATCCGAAGACTCTCTCCCTCTGGTCGCGGTAAGGATCGAGCGACGGCGAGACGGATTCCGGCCGGATGCCGTAGCCTCCGATCCCCGCGAAGAGACCGGTCGTGAACGGGCCCTCCCGAAACAGGTAGGAGACGCCGAGCGTCACATACTGGATCCGGTCGCGGTACTCGGGCATCACCACCGGCGAGCCGCCGATTACGATCTTTTCCCCCACGTTGTCTGCCCGGACTCGCATCCACCCGTACGTGGCCCGCACGAGGATGTCCTCCCCGAGACGGGTGTCGATCCAGCCTTCCCAGTTGGGAGAGTGGAATCCGTCGAAGCTCAGCTTCTGCTCGACGTCGTTGAACCAGCCATAGGAGGCGCCGATCCCCCACTGCTGGGCGAGGACCGCCGGCGCGACGCCTAGCGCGAGAAGACACAGAAACAGCCCGCGTGCTCGAATCGACACCGGCACCTCCCCGCGGCAGTTTAACTCGCGTTTTCGCGGCGCGCCCGACCCGGAGGCGGCCACCCTCGGGTCTCCAGGCTCGCGCTTACAATCCCCCCCGCGTGTTTACGGAGACGGGCCGCGGATCGTCCGGGCCGGCGCGAGGGGCCGCTCTCGCCCTGGCACGTTTTCTCTTTCCTTCGCGCTGCCTGGCGTGCGGGCAGCGCCGCGTCGAAGGGCTCTTCGAGGGAGGCGTCTGTCCCGCCTGCTGGGACGGCGTGGAATTGCCGCCCGCGCACCGCTGCGCGACGTGCGACGAGCCGATTCCCGACGAGAGGACGCCTCTCTGCGGCCGATGCCTGCTCGCGCCCCCGGCCTTCTCCGCGTTGCGAGCGGCGGCTGCCCACCGTGGCGCCGCCAGGCGAATCCTCCTCGCGTTCAAGTTCCGCGGCGCGGACTATCTGGCCCCGCACCTGGCCGCCCTGATGGCCGACCGGATCGCGCTTGCCGAGCCGCCCGCCGCGGTCACCGCGGTGCCCGCCACGCGGCGCGCGCGACGCGCGAGCGATCACGCGGCCGAGTTGCTCGCTGCGGCGGTCGCCGCGCGCCTGCGCCGGAGCTTCGCCCCCGGCCTCATCGAGAAGACTCGCGAGACCGCGCGGCAGAGCCGGCTGCCCCTCTCCCGCCGCGAGACGAACGTCCGCGGGGCGTTTCGGGCCCGCCGCGCCTGTCGCGGCACCATTCTGCTCGTCGACGACGTGGCCACCTCGGGAGCGACCGCGCGCGAGTGCGCCCGCAGGCTGCGCGGGGCCGGCGCGGACAGGGTGCTGGTCTGGTGCTTCGCGCGCGCCGGGCGCTGGGACATCGACCTGGAGCCTGGCCTGCCGCCGGCGGAACGCCCGGGGCCCTCGATCGAATGAGTCTTCTCGACAGGCTGGTCGTCCGAACGCTGCCGCTCGTGCCGAAGGCGGTCGTGCGCAACGTCGCCTCGCGCTACGTCGCCGGAGAAACGCTCGAAGAGGCCGTGTCGCTCGTGCGCCGCTTGAACGCCGAGGGGTGCCTGGCGACGCTCGACGTGCTCGGAGAGGACACCGCGCGGCCGGAGGACGCCGACCGGATGGTCGCGGAATACGTGCGGGCGCTCGACGCCATCGCGCGCGAGCGGCTCGACGCGAACATCTCGGTCAAGCTCACCGCCCTCGGATTGAAGGGCGATCCCGCCCGATGCCGCGCCGCCTTCGCGCGCATCGTCGCCGTGGCGCGCGGACACGGCAACTTCGTTCGCATCGACATGGAGGATTCCTCGGTCACCGAGGAGACCATCCGCGTCTTCGAAGAGTGCCACGGTCGAGGCGAGCCGGTCGGGCTGGTTCTTCAGGCCTACCTGCGCAGGACGGCCGCGGACGCGGCGCGCGCGGCGAGACTGCGGGCCAACGTGCGCGTCTGCAAGGGAATCTACGTCGAGCCTCCCGAGATCGCGTATCAGGATCGAGACGAGATTCGCGAGCGCTACGCCGAAACCGTCGAGCGGCTCCTTCAGGCCGGCTGCGACGTCGCGATCGCCACGCACGACCCCCCGCTCGTCGAGCGCGCCCTGGCGGCCGTCGCCCGGCTCCGCCTCGAGAAGGACCGCTACGAATTTCAGATGCTGCTCGGAGTCGCCTCCGACCTGCGCCGCCGGCTGATCTCGGCGGGACATCGCCTGCGCGTCTACGTGCCGTACGGGCAGGCCTGGTACGCCTACTCGGTCCGCCGCCTCAAGGAAAACCCCGCCATCGCGGGGCACGTGGTCAAGGCCCTTGTGACGGGCGGCCGTTAACGGGTTTCCAGGAGACCGCAGGCAGGGCCGGCCGAATGGCCAGCCCGGCCGGCCCCCCCCTGGCCCGACGGCCGGCGGGAGAAATGGCATTTGACGGCCCGCCGTTCTATACTCCGCAACCGGACCCTTGGGTCCGCATATGAAGAGGAGCCGAACCCTTCAGCTTGCGGCCGCCGCGGCGCTTTTCGCCGCCGCCGCTCTCGGAGAACCCCCGGCTCCCCCTCTGCCCCTCGCGAGCACGATGGCGCCGCCGATCTCGGGCATCGTGCGCACCGTGCAAACCCCGGTAGCGGGAGCGCTCGTCGTGCTCTACAACGTGGCGGAGACTTCGCTCGCGCGGCTGCGCACCTCGACCGACGGGACGTTCGTGGTTGCCTCCGCGCCGGTCGGGGTCTACGACCTGATCGCGTGCAAGAGGGGATATCAACCGGCGCTGGTTCGGATTCTCCACCAGGCCGCTCCCCAGAGCGTCAGCTCCGTCGAGATCCAGCTCGCCAGCTCTTCGGCCCCGAGGGCCTCCGACCCCGGGCGGCCGTCGATCTGGGAGCTGGCCGACCGGCTGCCGGCCGACGTTCTGCGCGAGCTCGATCTCGAGCAGGGAGGTTCTCCGTCGGCGTTCAACCGCGTCGCGATCAATCGCCTGATGGGAGGCGAGGTCGCGACGGTCGCCGGATCGAGCTCCGGCGATTCCGCCCTCCTGCACACCACGGCGGCGTTGCGCGGCGGCCTTCCCAACGGTTGGCGCTACGACCTGAGCGGCGACTACAACTCGATCGCTCCGGATTCCGATCCCGGCACGACCAGCGGCAACAGCGCCGGCGTCGCGCTGGCCGTCGCTCCTTCCTCGGCCGAGCGGGTCCGGATCACCACCCGCCGCAATTCGGTCAGCTTCGGCGAGGACCGCCCCGCGAGCCTTCAAGCCAACACGGTCAGCTGGAGCCGGGGCAACGAGACCGGAACCGTCCAGTCGGTCGCGGCGCGCTATCTCGAGGAGACCAACCTGTACCGCGCATCCGCGCCGGGCACGGCGTTTTTCCCCATCGCGTCGCGCACCTGGGAGGTCTCCGGAAATTACTCGCGCCCCGCGACGGACAGCCCGGGCGTCGCCGTCGGAATGACGTACCGGCACCGCGAGGCGGCCGTCGGTCCCTCGGGCGTCGGATCGCAGGGCGCCTTCATCGCCACTTCGCCCGACGCGGACCTGTCGGCCTCGACGACGCTGCGGGTCTCGCCGCGAGCGCAGGTTCAGGGCGGCGTCGTGGCGCGCTACGTCGCGGGAGGCTATGGCATCGCGCCCCGCGTCGTCGCCCGCTACGACGTGGGCGACGGAACCTACGTCTTCGTCAGCGGGCTCTACCGGATGGCGGAATCGGGAATCGGCTCGGCGACCTATCTGCCGCGCGTCGCCTCTCTGGACGACGACACCTCGGCCGCCGCGAACCGAAGCTATTCCGTCGGGATCGAGCGCGCGAACGGCGAAGAATCGGCGTTCCGGATCGAGGCTTCCGAGCAGCGCATCGGCGAAGTCGTTCGCGCGTTCTTCGAGGGAGACTTCCTGACCAACCTGGACAGCGTCTACCTGCTCGACGGCAACACGGTGCGGCAATACCAGGCGGCCGGACGGCACCGGCTGTCGAAGACGCTTGCGGGAACGCTCTCGGCGCGCTACGGCCAGATCGACGGCGCCGTCGCGCCGGGCACGGCGGCGACTTACGCGGTTTCGGACTCCCGGGGGCACTTCTGGTCCGCCAAAGCCGGCGTCGAGGTCCTGCCGACCCGCACCGGCATCGCGCTTCTCCTCCATGGCGTGCGGCAGTCGCTGACGACCCCGTCGGCGGTGATCGCGAACGACTCGGACAAGATCGCGTTGTCCCTTTCCCAGGACCTCTCCGTTTTGGGACTGACGCCCTTCGGATCGGTCTGCAAGCTGCTGCTGGCGGTGGAGTCGAGCCGCGCCAACGCCTCCGAAGGCGAGGACTCGCCCAAGAACAATCGGTTCATGGGAGGCGTGGCGCTCTCCTTCTGATTTGACGGGATCCTCGATTCCGGCTTTCTGGTCGGCCGATTCGTTCCTCCGAATCCTTCTCGTTCAAAACTTCAGGAAGGCGTCGATATTTTTGGATTAGACTCACGGCGAGCGGTCCGACTTGTTGCTCTAATTCTTTGAAACAAAATGCGTTGACGTCGAACAATGGCTCCGAATCGATGGCATTCGCTTTGCTGGATGTCACCTGACGTGTCCCGACTGAGCAGGATCACCTTCGGTGCCCTTGCCGTGCTGCTGGCCGGCGGAACGGTCCTGCTCGCCTTTCTTTCCTTCGCCCGGAAAGTCGAGACCTTCACTCGGCCGGGATTCCAGTACGAGCGCTCTGGGGGCGAGTTGATCGTCACTTCCGTGGAGCCCGGCTCGGCCGCGGCCGCCGCGGGGATCGCGCCCGAAGACCGGGTCCTGCTCGCCGATGGGCAAAGCGCGGCTTCCCTGCCCCGCCCGGAGTGGAGCCTTGCGCGCAAGCCCTTCCCGCATCACCTGGTGGTCCGTCGGGACCTGGACATCCGGGAGGTCCGGCTCGACAGGCCCCACGCCCAGATCGACAAGCTCTATCTCTTCCTCGCCTTCGTCGGCTTCCTGTACCTGCTGATCGGGCTCTTCACCGCCGGCCGCAACCGGTCGCGCGCGGCCTGGGTCTTTCTCGCCCTGTGCCTGACCTCCTTCGCGGTTTACGTGATCACTCCGTCGGGCCCGACCGACCTGGTGTACCGCGCCTCGTGGTTCGGGGACGCCTTCTTCCGGGCGCTGCTTCCGGCGCTGATGCTCCACTTCTTCGTCGTTTTTCCCCGGGCCGCCGCGCCGCGGTGGGCGATCGTTCTGCTCTACCTGCCTGCCGCGGCGTACCTCGCCGGCCACCTCGCTCTCTCGGGCGCCCGCAGCCCCGCGCAGCTGCTCGCCGGACTCGAGCGGCTGACGGAAGTCTGGTACGCCTATTTCGCCGTCTACGGCATCGCGGTGCTGGCGAGGCTCGCGGCGCTGCTGCGGGGCCGCGCCGACGCCGAGGTCGAAAAGCAGGTTCGCTGGATGGGGCTCGGCGTCGCCGTGGGGCTGACGCCCTTCCTCCTGCTTTCGGTGATCCCGAGAGCGTTCGGCCTCTCCTCCCCCCTGCTTTCGACCGTCGCCGTGGTCTCGCTCGTCTTCATCCCGCTCGCGTTCTCCTACGCGATCCTGAAGTGGCGCCTGTGGGACGTCGAGATCTTCGTCCGGGAGGCGCTGGCCACCACCGCCGCCGTCGTGCTGGGCGGCATGACGTTCGTGCTCCTGAACACGCTTCTCGACCGCACCTTCGAGGGAATGGCGGAGGCCGGCAAGAACGTCATCGCCTTCGCGTCGGGCCTCGTGCTCGCCTCCCTGCTCGTGCCCGTCAAGAAGCGCATCACCGGCGTCCTCGAGAAGATCCAGTATCACGACACGTACCGGTCCCGGCGCGCGCTGCTCGACATCGCGCGCGACTTCGCGACGCCGCGAAGCCGCTCCGAGCTCGACGACGCAATCGTGAAACGGGTGGAGGACGGCCTTCACGTGGTGCCCTGCACCCTCTTCCTCTTCGACGATCCGGAGCTGCCCTCCGAGAGACGGGCTCTTCTCTCCTCCTGGCTCGAGGGCGCGGAGATCTGGAGGCTGCGGGGCGCGGCGCTGGGAGAGAGCGATCCGCCGGGCGTGGCGCAGCTTCACGCGCGCGGCTACCGCAGCTTCTTTGCGCTGCGCTGCGGCACCGGCCTGGTCGGCGCGCTCGGGGTCGGCCACAAGGACGGCCGCGTGCCCCTCTCGAGCGAGGATGAATCCCTGCTGACGGCGGTGATGGCGCAGGCGGGGCTCGCCTACGAGAACGCCCGCCTCTACGGGGCGCTCGCCGACCGCCTGGAGGAGATCCGCGCTCTCCAGCAGTACCAGGAGAGCGTCATCCGGTCCTCCTCCTCGGGCATCCTCGTCCTCGACGGCCAGGAGCGCGTCCACTCCGTCAACCCGGCCTTCGCCTCGATGGTCGGCCGCCGGGAGTCCGAGCTGATTGGCCGCCCGTTCGGCGAGATCCTGGAGGGTGTGGAGACCGGGGCTTTGCGCGGGGCGGACCCGGATCGGACGCTCGAGGCGACCTGGACCAATCCCGCGGGCGAGCCGCGCGATCTGCGCCTCTCCATCTCCGCCTTCCAGGGGGACCCCGAGCGCAAGGTCGTGCTGGTCGACGACGTCACCGACCGGCTGCGCGCCGAGCGCGCGCTGGCCGAGCGCGAGCGGCTCGCCGCCCTGGGGGTGCTGGCGGCCGGCGTCGCCCACGAAGTGAACACTCCCATCGCCGGGCTCTCCTCGTACGCGCAGCTGCTGCTCGCCGACACGGCGCCGGGCGACCCGCGCTATGCGATCTTGAAGAAGATGGAGCGCCAGACCTTCCGCGCCGCGCACCTGGTCAACAACCTGCTCGAGTTCGCCCGGCCGCGGGCGCGCTCGACCGTGCGCACCGACCTGCGGGAGGTCCTCGCCAACGCGGCGGAATCCGTCGAGACGGCGTTCGGCGCGCGGGGCGTGGCGCTGGAAACGGCGGCCGGATCGACGCCGGCCTGGGTCGATGGCGATCCGCGGGAGCTCGAACAGGTCTTCGTCAACCTTCTGACCAACGCGCGCGACGCGTCCCCCGACGGGGGCCGGGTTTCCTGCCGCCTCGCGATCGACACCGACCGGGCGCGGATCACGGTCTCCGACCGCGGCCCCGGCGTGGCGCCGGAGATGGGCGAGAGGCTCTTTCAGCCCTTCTACACGACGAAGAAATCGGGAGGCACGGGGCTCGGCCTCGCGATCTCCCGGGAGATCGTGCGACGCCACGGCGGCGAGATCGGCCTGGGCGCCCGGGACGGAGGGGGAACCGACGCCTGGGTCGAGCTGCCCCTGGCCGGAGGGACGCGATGAGCGGCTCCCTGCGGGTCCTGGTGGTGGACGACGAGGAAGTCATCCGGGACGTCCTGGAGAGCCTGCTCGAGCGCGAAGGCTGGAGCGTGACGACCGCCGCCAACGCCGCCGAGGCGCTCGAGACCTTCGAGAACGATCCCCACGACGTCGTGCTGCTCGACCTGATGCTCCCCGACCGGCCGGGCCTCGAGGTCCTGCGGGAGCTGCGGCGGCGCGACCCCGACGCCGTCGTCGTCATCGTGACCGCGTATTCCTCGATCGAGGGCGCCATCCAGGCCATGAAGGAGGGGGCCTTCCACTACATTCCCAAGCCGTTCCAGAACCAGGAGGTGCTGCTGACCGTCCGGAAGGGGGCGGAGGCGCGGCGCCTCACGGAAGAGAACCGGCGCCTCAAGCAGGAGCTCTCCAAGCAATACGGTCTCGGCCGAATCGTCGGCAAGTCCGAGGCCATGCGAAAGGTCTTCGATCTGGTGCGCCTGGCGGGGCCCTCGCGCTCGACGATCCTGGTCGAAGGGGAGAGCGGCACCGGCAAGGAGCTCGTCGCGCGCGCGATTCACACCCATTCGCCGCGCTCCGGCGCGCCCTTCGTCACGGTCAACTCGGGCTCGATGCCGACCGACCTGCTCGAGTCGAACCTTTTCGGCCACGTGCGTGGAGCGTTCACCGGCGCGGTCGCCAACAAGAAGGGGCTCTTCGAGGCGGCAGAAGGCGGATCCATCTTCTTCGACGAAATCGGCACCGTCAGCCTCGAGACGCAGGCCAAGCTGCTGCGCCTGATCCAGGAGAAGGAGTTCATGCGGGTCGGCTCGGTCGAGACCCAGAAGGCCGACGTCCGGATCATCGCCGCGACCAACGTGGACCTGAAGAAGATGGTGGTCGAGGGCCGCTTCCGCGACGACCTCTACTACCGCCTGTGCGTGATCACGATCTCGATCCCGCCCCTGCGCGAGCGGCGCGAGGACATCCCGCTGCTGGCCGAGCACTTCATGCGGATCTACGCTTCCGAGAACGGCAAGGCGGTCGCCGGCATCTCGCCGGAGGCCATGCGCGCCCTGCTCGACCACGACTGGCCGGGCAACGTGCGGGAGCTCGAGAACGCCATCGAGCGCGCGGTCGTGCTCTGCCCGGGCGGGTCCATCGGACTGGAGCTTCTGCCCGACAATGTGCTCTCGCCCGAGCGGTCGGACGTCGCCGTCCGGCTGCCCGACAACGGCGCGACCTACAAGGAGATGGTCGAGGAATACGAACGGCGGCTCGTCCGGACCGCCCTGCGGCGGACCGGAGGCGTCCAGAAGCGCGCCGCCGACCTGCTGCGGGTCAAGCCGACGACTCTCCACGAGATCATCAAGAGACTCGAGATCCGGGAGCCGTAGTGCCGCGCCTCCGCTTCGGGAGGAAGCGGGGTCACATCCGGCTTCGGATCCTTTCGACGGCCGCGCGGACTTCCGCGGCGGTCGGTTTGAGACCCCCGACCGTCCCGTCCCCGGCGCGGTAGCGCACGATCCCGTCCACCACGGTCGCGACGACGTTCTCGCGCCCCATCGAGAAGACGACCGCCGCCGAAAGATCTTCGCTCCAGCCCTCCGGCAGTGCCCAGCCCGCCTCCGGGTCGAGCAGCGCCAAGTCCGCACGGCCTCCGGGCTCGAGGCCTCCCGGGCCCGGCAGGCCGAGGGCGCTCGCCCCTTCCACGGTCGCCATCCGCAGAACCTCGAAGGCCGAAAGGCTCTCGGCCGGACGCCTTCCGCGCGGCAGGAGGGCCGCGAGCGCCATCTCGCGAAACGGATCGAGCCGATCGTTGCAGGCCGCGGCATCCGATCCGAGCGCGGTCCGCACGCCGGCGCGCCGCATGCCGGGGACGGGGCAGATTCCCGAGGCGAGCCGCAGATTCGACGACGGGCAGTGCACCACCGCCGCGCGGCGCCGGGCGAGTCGATTCCATTCCGGCTCTCCGGTGTGAACGCCATGCGCGACGCAGGTCCGCGGCGTGAGCAGGCCCACCGCGTCCAGGTACGCGACGTTCTCGAGCCCCGTGCGCTCGAGCACGAGATCGCACTCGGCGCGGCTCTCGCTCGCGTGCGTGTGGATGGTCAGCGCCTTCTCGGCGGCAAGCTCCCCCGCCCGGCGCAGCAGGCCGTCCGTGCAGGCCACCGCGAACCGGGGCTGCACCGCAACGCGCAGGCGCCCGTTCTCGCGGCCGTGCCAGTCGGCGTGGAGGCGGCCGGTCTCCGCCAGCCCTTCCTCCGCGGGCATCCGCAGGCGCTCCGGCGTCGTCCGGGGATCGTCCATGAGGACGTTGCCGCCGGTATAGCGCACCCCCGCGAGGGCCGCGACCCGAAAGAGGACGTCGGAATGGCGAAGGGTGCCCATGTCGAGCACCGCCGTGACGCCGGAGGCCAGGCATTCCGAGAGCCCGAGGCGGGCCGAGACGGCGAGCGTCTCCTCCTCGAGCGCCGCCTCGCCCGGCCAGACGTGGGAGGCGAGCCATTCGAGCAGCTCCAGATCCCCGGGCCCGTTGCGCAGGAGCGTCTGGCACAGGTGCAGGTGCGCCTGGACGAATCCCGGCAGCACCCACTTGCCCCGCGCGTCGAGCCGCTCGACGGGCTCGCCCGGCAGCGCGGCGCGGGCAAGCGCCTGCGGCCCGATCGCCGCGATGACGCCGTTCTCGACCAGGAGATCCGCCGCGGGCCGGACGTCGCGGCGGTCCGCGAGGCCGAGGAGCGTTCCCCCCTCGACGAGCAGCCGGCTCACGTCAGGCCGGCAGTCTCCGGATCATGACCAGCGTCCGGTCGTCGGCGAAGGGCTCGCCCGCGGCGTGCGCCTCCAGCACCTTGGAGAGCCGGGCGTCGACGTCGGCCACCTCGACCTCGCCCGCCCCCGCCAGGAATTCCCTCAGCTTCGGCAGGCCGAACTCGTTGCCCTTGGGGTCGTTGGCCTCGGTGACGCCGTCGGTGTAGAGGCACAGGAGCTCTCCCGGCTCGAGCACCAGGCGCGAGGAGCCGTAGGGCTTGCCCGGGAAGAGCGCGAGCGGAAGCCCGTGCGAGGCGAGCTCCTCGACCGAGCCGTCCCGCCGGCGCAGCAGGCCGGGATTGTGCCCGGCATTGGTGTATTCGATCTCGCCGGTCTTCGGGTCGAGCAGGACGAGGAAGAACGTGATGAACCGGTCCGGACCCGTGCGCCGCGAGATCGCCTCGGACAGGCGCCCGGTCATCTCCGCGACGGGGACCAGCTCGTCGGCCCAGGCGTGGAAGGAGGCCTGCAGCGAGGCCATCAGCAGCGCCGGGCCGACCCCCTTGCCGCAGACGTCGGCGATCGTGGCGTAGGTTTTTCCGTCGGAGCGCGCGCGGAAGTCGAAGTAATCCCCGGAGACCTGGCGGGAAGGGATGTTGGAGCCGTAGAGCTCGTAGCCCGAGATCTCGGGTGGGTTCTCCGGCAGCAGGCGCTGCTGGATTTCGCGCGCCAGCGCGAACTCGCGGTCCATCTGCTTCTTCTCGGCGACCTCGGCCATCAGGCGGGCGCTCTGGATCTTGGCCGCCGCCACGTTGGCGAGCGAGGTCAGAAGGCGCAGGTCCGCCTCCTCGAAGGAGCGGTGCCCCATCCGGCAGTCCACGTAGATGAGCCCCACGACCTGGCCCTCGTTCTCCAGGGGCGCCGCCAGGACCGACTTGATCCCGGACAGCCGGATCGAGTCCGCGAGCGACACGTCGCTTCCGAGCGAAGTGTCCATCAGCAGCAGGCCGTTGCGCTTCTCGACGACGGCCGCGACGAGCGTGCGGGAGAGGCGGATCTCCTCGGCCGAGATTCCCTCGGCGACGCGGATGATCGCGGGAATCAGCTCGTTGGAAACGCTGTGCCGCAGCAGCACGACGCAGCGGTCGGGATTCAACGTCTCGAACACCTTGTCCATCAGGAATTTCAAGAGCTCGTCGACCGAGACGTCGCGCAGCAGCTCGATCGTCAGCTCGTTGACGACCCGAAGCGACTCGACGAGCTTCGAGAGCTGCTCGGCCGGCAGCCGCGGGTCGGTCTCCGTGTGCTTGCGCAGCAGCTCGGCGGAGGCCTTCAAAATCGTGTTGTCGAGCCCGCCCTCCTCCGCCGCCTCGATGCGCACGCGCGTCGTGGACTCCGACTCGACCTTGAGCGTGACCCCGCCCACGGTGATCCGGTCGCCGGGCTTGAGCGGCTGGATCGAGGTCAGCCGTTCGCCGTTGATGAACGTGCCGTTGCGCGAGCCCAGGTCCTCGACGGACAGCCCGCCGTTGGTGTCCCGGACGATGCGCGCGTGCTGCCGCGAGAGCATCTTGTCGGCGATCGGCAGGTCATTCATCGAGGAGCGGCCGATCGTCGTGACCGGCCGGTCCAGAAGGACCTTCTGGGCCGGCATCCCGGGCGCGGTGACGTAGAGGTAGAACACGGGCGTTCTCGGGACCGGATTGTAATGCGTGTCGGCAAGCCTCCCGGCGGGGCTTGCGCGAGTGCAGGGCCTGCCATAGAATTGGCGGTTCCATGAAAGAGAAGCTCCACCCCGAGTATCACGAAGTCACCGTCCACTGCGCCTGCGGCGAGACCTGGACGACCCGCTCGACCAAGAAGGAGCTGCGCCTGGAGATCTGCAGCAAGTGCCATCCCTTCTTCACGGGCAAGCAGAAGCTGGTCGACTCGGCCGGCCGGGTCGAACGGTTCCGCAAGCGCTACGAGAAGAAGACGGCCGGCGCCTCCGCCTAGGGGCATGCCCGCCGCCGCTCGCTCCGCCGCTTCCCTTCTTTCGGCCCTCTAGCCGCAGGGCGGAGCTCCGTCCGCGCGGAGGCTCCGTCCTGGACCCCGGTCCCCGACCCCTGACAACGGACACCTGGACACGAGAACCATGTTTGAGAAGCTCGAAGAAATCCGCCAGAAGTACGAACAGATCCGCGCCCGGCTCGCGGACCCGGCCTTCGTTCAGGACCACCGCGCCGTGCGGGAGGCCCAGAAGACGCTCTCGGAGTTCGAGCCGATCATCGCGAAGACGCAGGAGCACCGCAGGCTCTCCCGGGAGCTCGAGGGCGCGCGGGAGCTCGCCGAGTCGCTCTCGCCGGGCGACGAGCTCTATCAGATGGCGACGGCCGAGCGCGCCGCGCTGACGGAGCGCCTGGTGAAGGTGGAAGAGGAGCTCAAGGTCCTGCTCCTGCCCAGGGACCCCAACGACTCCCGCAACGTCTTCCTCGAGATCCGCGCGGGCACGGGAGGAGACGAGGCGGCCCTGTTCGCCGCGGAGCTGTTTCGCATGTATCAGCGATACGCCGAGCGCCGGCGCTGGAAGGTCGAGGTCGTGGACCGCGACGATACCGGAATCGGCGGGCTCAAGACCCTGACGGCCTTGATCGAGGGGGAAGGGGCCTACTCGCGCTTGAAGTACGAGGGGGGCGTCCACCGCGTGCAGCGCGTGCCGCAGACGGAGTCCTCGGGGCGCATCCACACGTCCGCCGCGACGGTGGCCGTGCTTCCGGAGGCGGAAGACGTGGACGTCAAGGTGGACGAGAAGGACATCCGGGTGGACCGGTTCTGCGCCTCGGGCCCCGGCGGGCAGGGCGTCAACACGACCTACTCGGCCGTCCGCCTGACGCACCTGCCCACGGGCCTCGTCGTGCAGTGCCAGGACGAGCGCAGCCAGATCAAGAACAAGGCCAAGGCGATGCGGGTCTTGAAGGCGCGTCTGCTCGAGATCGAGCGGGAGAAGCAGGAAGGCGCCATCGCGGCCGAGCGCAAGAAAATGGTGGGCTCCGGGGACCGCTCGGAGAAGATCCGCACCTACAACTTCCCCCAGAGCCGCATCACCGACCACCGGATCGGCTTCACGACCCACCGGATGGCCGACGTTCTGGACGGGAACCTGGACGAATTGATCGAGCCCCTCTCGGCCCACTTCCAGGCGGAGCGGCTCAAGGAAGAGCTGGCGAGAGCGTGAGGAGTTGTCAGTTCACAGTTGTCAGTTCTCGGTTCCGGAACTGAGGACTGAAAACTGACGACTGAGAACTCTCGATGACCATCAAAGACCTCCTCGACCAGGCGGCTCTCGAAGCCCGCCAGGTCGGGGCCGACGCCACGACCTGGGACGCGCGGCTGCTTCTCGCGCACGTGCTCGAAGGACGCAATCCTCTCGGCCTCGACCTTCGCGCCGCGGCGGATCCGGCCGTCGAGAAGCGCTTTGAGCGGCTCTGGAGCCGCCGCCTCTCGGGAATCCCCGTCCAGCACCTGATCGGAGAGTGGGACTTCTACGGCCGGACGTTCCGCATCGACGGCCGGGCGCTCGTGCCGCGGCCCGAGACCGAGATCCTGCTCGCGCAGGCGCTCAAAGAGGCTCCGGGCGCGCGCCGCATCCTCGACGCCGGCACCGGAAGCGGGATCATCGCCGTCTCCTACCTGCTCGAGCGACCGGAGGCGCGGGCGGTCGCGCTCGACATCTCGATCGACGCGCTCGCCCTCGCGCGCGAGAACGCCGCGCGCCACGGCGTCCTGGACCGCCTGCAGCTTCTCGCCTCCGACTGGCTCACGGCCCTGGCGCCGACCCCGTTCGACGCGGTGCTGTCCAATCCTCCCTACCTCGCCCTGGGCGAGGCCCCCAACCTGCCGCCCACCGTGCGCGACCACGAGCCGCGCCGGGCGCTCTTTGCGGGGGACGACGGCCTGGTCGCGATCCGCGTGCTGCTCTCGTCCGCGCCGGGGTTCCTCGGGCCGGAGGGGCTTCTCGTCTTCGAGATCGGCTTCGGCCAGGCCCCGGCGGTCGAGCGCGAGGTCCGCGCGCGGGCCGCCTGGTCCTTCCTCCGCATCGAGCCGGACCTCGAGGGCATCCCGCGCGTCGCGCTCGCGCGGCGCACCGGCCGGCCCGCGACGGACGCGTAGAATCGCGCCCGTTGGACACGTTCCGCATCCAGGGTCCGAACCGCCTCTCCGGCGAAATCGCGACGTCGGGCGCGAAGAACTCGGCCCTGCCCTGCCTCGCCGCGGCGCTCTTGACGACCGATCCCGTGCGGCTGGAGAACGTCCCCCTCGTTCGCGACATCGCGACGATGCAGCGGCTGCTGCAGCACGTCGGCTCGCGGGTCGCCCAGGAGCCGGGCGGCAGGGTGACCGTCGAGACGCCGCAGGTGGGCTCGGCCGACGCCCCGTGGGAGCTGGTCAAGACGATGCGCGCCTCGGTTCTCGTGCTGGGGCCTCTGCTCGCGCGCGCCGGGCACGTCCGCGTGTCGCTTCCCGGCGGGTGCGCGATCGGCGTGCGGCCGATCGATCTGCACCTGGCGGCGTTCCGGAAGATGGGGGCCGAGGTGACGCTCGAGCATGGCTACGTCGAGGCGAGAGCCTCGCGCCTCGCGGGCGCCGAGATCGCCTTCGACCCGGTCACCGTGACCGGCACCGAGAACGCGATGCTCGCCGCGACGCTGGCGCGCGGCCGGACGGTGCTCTCCAACGCCGCGCGCGAGCCCGAAGTGTCGGACCTGGCGCAGCTTCTCCGGGCCATGGGGGCCCGGATCTCGGGCGACGGCACGGCCACGATCACGGTCGAAGGCGTCGAGGCGCTCCGCGGGGCGGCGCACGAGATCGTCCCCGACCGCATCGAAGCGGGCACCTACGCGATCGCCGCCGCGCTGACCCGCGGCGAGGTGACCGTCGCGCGGTGCGTTCCGGGCCACCTGGGGGCGCTCACGGCGCGGCTCTCGGCCGCGGGTGTCTCCGTCGAGGCGAAGGGGGACGCCCTTCGGGTGCGGGCCGCGAGGCGCCTCCGGGCCCACGACGTCGCGACCGCGCCCTATCCCGGCTTCCCGACCGATCTGCAGGCGCAGTGGATTGCGCTCGCGACGAGCCTCGACGGGATCTCGACCGTCACCGAGACGGTCTTCGAGAACCGGTTCCAGCACGTGCCGGAGCTGGTGCGCATGGGAGCTCGTATTCGCCTCGAGGGGCGCTCGGCCGTCGTCGAAGGGCCGGCGCGGCTGACCGGCGCCAACGTCATGGCGAGCGACTTGCGCGCCTCCGCGGCGCTGGTCCTGGCGGGTGTCGCGGCCGAGGGAGAGACGATCGTCCACCGCGTCTACCACCTGGATCGCGGCTACGACCGGATGGAGCAGAAGCTGGCGAGCCTCGGGGCGAGGGTCGAGCGGCTCGAACGACGGTAGACTCTCCCCCGTGGAGTGCCTGTTCTGCCGGATCGCGGCTCGCGAGATCCCCTCGAAGAAGGTCTTCGAGGACGACCGCGTCTACGCCTTCGAGGACATCGCTCCGAAGGCTCCCACGCACATCCTGGTCATCCCGAAGAAGCACATCGCGCGTCTCTCCGACGCGGCCGCGGAGGACGCCCCGCTGGTCGGCGAGGTCGCCGCGCGGGCGGCCGCGATCGCCCGGGACAAGGGGCTCGGGCACTACCGGCTCGTCCTGAACAACGGCGAAGGCGCCGGGCAGTCGGTGTTCCATCTGCACTTCCACCTGCTCGGGGGCCGGCCGCTCGGGTGGCCGCCAGGCTGACGCGGACGGGCCTTCTCAGCTTCCGGGGGTCGGCGTGCGGGCGGAGGCCGGCGCCGTCGAGATCACGACGGGAGCGCCGAGGTCGGCCGGCGCCGAAGGCGGCGGATAGACCTTGATCGTCGCCTTGTCCCTCAGCTCCTTGATCCACTTCTCGACTTCCTCGTCGAAGGCGCGCTGCTGGACGCGCGCCCGCATCTGCTCGGCCACCTGCTCGAAGGCGGGCACCGCAAGGCCCGCGGCGCGGCGCTCCGGCGCGTAGCGCTCGTCGTACTCGGCTCGCGCGCGCTCCTCGTCGGTCACCACGGAAAACCGGAACCGCTCGCGCAGGTAGCGCTGCACGACGAGCTGCCGCTCGACGGACGCCCGCACGTCCTCGGCCGTCATTCCCGCGCGGGCGAACTCCGCCGCCGGGTCCTTGCCCTCTTCCGAAAGACGCGCGCGAAGCTTCGCCATGGCCTCCTCGATCTCCGAAGCGTCCGGAGGCGAGGGGCCGAAGCGCAGCGCGTCCTCGTACTGGAGGTTCTGGTCGATCAGCGCGTCGAGCACGCGCGCCCGGAACGCCTCCGGGGTCTCCCCCGGCTCCCGCGAGAGCGGCGAGAGCACCATCGCCCGCCGCACGGCGCTTTCGGGAATGGCGACGTCGTTGACGCTCGCGGCCACGCGGTCGACGACCGCGGTCTGCGCGAGCGACGCCGCGGCGGCGGCGAGAACCAACGGAAGGTAGCGCGAAAGGCGCGCGGTCACCGGCGCATGATAACCGCGCTCCGGCGGTCCCCCGGGCACCGTGCTATTTTTGGCCGCCCATGGCCCCGCCCGCGAAACGAGGAGTGCTGCGCGTGGTCGGAACGCCGATCGGGAATCTCGGGGATCTGTCACCGCGGGCGGTCGCCGCGTTGCGCGAAGCGGACGCGATCTTCTGCGAGGACACGCGCATCACGGCCAGGCTCGCCTCCCGCTTCAACCTGTCGGCGCCCCGGATCTCCTGTCCCGCGCCCCGCGAGCACTCGCGGGTCGCGGAACTGCTGCGGCGGCTCGAGGCCGGCCAGACGGTCGCCCTCGTCTCCGACGCGGGAATGCCGCTGGTGTCCGACCCGGGCGAGCAACTCGTCGCCGCCGCCGCGGCCGCCGGATACCCGGTCCGGGTCGTTCCGGGGCCCTCGGCGCCGGCCGCGGCGCTGGCCGTCTCGGGCCTTCCGGCCGTGCCGCACGTCTTCCTCGGGTTTCTCCCCGCGCGGGCCGGCGAGCGCCGGCGCTTCCTGGAAGGAATCAAGGATCGGGCCGAGACGCTGGTCTGGTTCGAGGCGCCTCACCGGCTGGCCGGGTCGCTCGAGGACGCCGCGCGGGCGCTCGGATCCCGCAGGGCATGCGTGGCGCGGGAGCTGACGAAGCTGCACGAGGAGGCGGCTCGCGGCACGCTGCCGGAGCTCGCCGCCGAGTTCCGCTCGCGCGGAGAGGGCCGGGGCGAGGCGACGGTCGTCGTCGAGGGCCGCGAGGCCGCCGCTCCGGCCGCGGACTCGGAAAGCCTCGACCGGCGGATCGAGGCCGCCCTCGAGGCCGGGCGGGACAAGCGGGCCGTGGCGCGCGAGCTCGCGCGGAGCACCGGTCTGCCCTCGAGGGAGATCTACGCGCGGGCGGTCGCGCTGTCGGACCGGAAGGCCGCCCGCGCCGGGAAGGATGCCGGAAGCCGATGACGGAGCCGGCCGTCCGCGTCGAAGGGCTGACCAAGGTCTTCCGGGGGTTCCGGCGGGAGGAGGGGCTGGCGGCGGCGTTGAAGTCGCTCCTGCGGCGCGTGCCGACCGAGACGGTCGCCGTCTCGGGCGTCACCTTCGCCATCGAGCCGGGAGAGATGGTCGGCTACATCGGGGCCAACGGCGCCGGAAAGTCCACGACGATCAAGATGCTGACGGGGATCCTGACCCCCACCTCCGGCGAGATCCTCTGCAACGGCTTCGTGCCCTGGCGCGACCGGACGCGCTACGTCGCGACGATCGGCGTTGTCTTCGGCCAGCGAACCCAGCTCTGGTGGGACATCGCCGTCGTCGAGTCCTTCAAGCTCTTGAAGGAGATCTACGGCCTCTCCGACGAGTCGTACCGGGAGCGCATGGAGCTCTTCGACCGGGTGCTCGGCCTTTCCGCGTACCTGCACCAGCCCGTCCGCAAGCTGTCCCTGGGCGAGCGGATGCGCTGCGACCTGGCCGCCTCCCTGCTTCACCGGCCGCCGCTGCTCTTCCTGGACGAGCCCACGATCGGCCTCGACATCGTCGCCAAAGCCAACGTGCGCGAGTTCCTCCAGGAGATCAACCACCGGGAAGAGACCACGGTCCTCTTGACGACGCACGATCTCTCGGACATCGAGACGCTCTGCCGGCGCGTCATCGTCATCGACCACGGCCGGCTCCTCTTCGACGGAGCCCTCGAGCAGCTGCGAGACCGGATCCTGCCGGTCACCTCGATCGTCTTCGACGTCAAGACCGCGCCGGAGCCGGCGCGGCTCTCCTGGAACGGCCTGTCGATCGCGGAAGTCGGCTCGCACCGTTATCGCCTCGACATCGACCGGCGAATCGTCTCCCCCGCGGCGGCGGTCAAGGAGATCGTCAACCGCTTCGACGTGGCGGATCTCGCGATCGAGGAGCCCCAGATCGAGGAAGTCGTCAAGCGAATCTACCGCGAGGGCGTCGCGTGAGCGGCGCCGCCCCGGCGGGCCGCGCCGCGCTCTCCTTCGCGCGCATCGGATTCCTCGGCATGCTGGCCTACCGGGCGCGCTACTACGTCGGGGTCCTGACCTATCTCTTCAACGTCGCGGTCTACTACTTCATCTGGCGGGCCGTCTACCGCAACGCGGCGTCGGTGGCGGGCCTCACGCTTCCCGAGATGATCACGTACGTCGCCGTGGGCTGGACGATCCGCTCCTTCTACTTCAACGAGATCGACATGGACCTCGCGAGCCAGGTCCAGGAGGGGCGGCTCGCGATGAACCTGATTCGCCCCGTGGACTTCCAGACGGCGATGATCGCCGACGCCGCCGGCCAGTCGGCCTTCCGCGCGAGCCTGTTCACGATCCCGATCGCGGTCGTCGTGGGCCTGCTGTTCCCCGTTCGGCCGCCGGCCTCCGTCCTGGCCGGCGCGCTCTTCCTCTTCTCCGCGACGCTGTCCTTCGCCCTCGTCGCGGCGATCAACTTCCTCGTGGGCCTGATCGCCATCCGGACCAAGTCGATCGTGGGCATCCTGCGCGCCAAGTACCTGATCCAGGAGCTGCTGTCCGGGCTCCTCATCCCGACGACCCTCTTTCCCGAGCCGCTGCGCGGTCTCCTCTTCGCCTCCCCCTTTCCGCACATCAACTTCACGCCGGCGGCGCTCTACCTGGGAAAGGCCTCCGGTTGGGAAGCCTTCCGGCTGCTCGCCCTCCAGGCCGGCTGGGCGGCGGCGCTGCTCGCCGCGGGGCAGCTCGCCTGGAGGCGGTCGCGGGCGCGCATCACGATCCAGGGAGGATGACGTGCGCGGCTTCGCTCGCCACCTGCGGCTTCTCGCCCTCTATTTCGTCCAGTACGCCAAGGCGCGGGTCGAGTACCGCGCGGACTTCTTCTCGGCGGTCGCGGCCTCCTTCCTGGGGACGGCCGCGTCCTTCGGCTTCCTCCTGATCGTCTTTTCGCGCGTGCCGGCGCTGCAGGGGTGGACCTTCGCGGAGCTCGTTTTCCTGTACGGCTTCTCGCTCGTCCCGATGGGCCTCTTCAGCGTGCTCTCCTGGAACCTCTGGCAGTTCCCCGACCGATACCTGATCGAGGGGCGGTTCGATCGCGTGCTCCTGCGCCCCGTCTCCTCGGTGTTCCAGGTTCTCTTCGAGTCCTTCCGGCTCGAATCGCTCGAGGCGACGGTGACGGGCCTCTTCGCCGTGGCCTGGTCGTCCAGGCGCCTCGGGCTACGGTTCGGCGCGCTCGACCTCGTCCTGTTCCTGGTCTGGGCGGCGTGCGGCGCGGCGATCTATCTTTCGATCTTCATCGGGCTGACCTCGACGTCCTTCTGGATCGAGGACCGGATCGGGATCTCGCCGCCCGTCTTCAATCTGGTGCAGTTCGGCCGGTACCCGCTCACGATCTACGACGCCTGGGTCCGCTTTGCCCTCTCCTTCGTCATCCCGTTCGCCTTCGCCTCCTTCTACCCGACGGCGCGGTTCCTCCACCGCCAGGAGTTCCGGCGAGAGTTCTGGGCCGTGCCCCTGGTCGCCGCCGCGTCCCTCCTGCTGGCGCTGTCCGTCTGGAAGCGCGGGGTCGCCAGGTACCACTCGACGGGGAGCTGAGCGCCGGCGCGCTCCGCTCGCGCGCCGCTACGGAGCGCCGGCCGGCCAGTCCTCCGAGAGCCGCGACATCAGCGCCGCGTAGACCTCGATGCCGTCCCACAGGTTCTGCAGCCGCAGGTTTTCGTTGGCCGCATGCTGGTCGTTGTCGTGGTTGGCGATGGGAACGCCGACGACCGGCGTCTTCAGGATCCGGGCGAAGAGGTACATCGGGATGCTTCCTCCGAGGGTCGGGAGCTTCACGGCCGGAGCCCCCCTTGCCTCCTCGACGGCCCGGATGACGGCCCGCGAGGCGGGCGAGTCCATCGGCGTGCGGGCCGCAGGATAGCCCGGACCCCAAACGAGCTTCGCGACGCGAGGGTGCGACAGCCGCTCCTCGACGGAGGGATCCCCGTGCACGACCGCATATCCCTGCCGGCGGACGTGCTCCTCGACCCGCTCGCGCACGGCGGCGACGGTCTGGTCCGGAACGAGCCGGAAGTCGATCGAGGCCGTCGCCTCCGTCGGGATCGAGTTGGTGGCCGTCGGACCGACGGCGCCGCCGGCGATCCCGCGCAGGTTCAGGGCGGGAAGCATCAGACGGTCGGCGAGCCGCGCCCCCTCTCCCTCCGTGCGCCCGAGCGCGAGGCTCCTCCGGAGGTCTTCCTCGACGCGCGGCGTCTCGTCGAGCGCGCTTCTCTCGGCGGCGGTGACCGGCCGGACCTCGTCGGAAAATCCGGCGATCAGGATCCGCCCCTCCTCGTCCCGCATCGACGCCAGCAGCCGCGCCAGCGCGGCGATGGGATTGACCGCCCAGTTGCCGTAGTGCCCGCTGTGAAGGGGTCGGGACGGGCCGTAGAGCGTGATCTCGACGTCGGTCACCCCTCGCGCTCCGAAATAGAGCGCCATCCGTCGCGTCTGGTGGACCGGTCCATCCAGCAGGAGCCAGACGTCGCCCCCGAGCCGGCCCGCGTATTTCGAGAGGAGCGCTTCCAGGTGGGGCGAGCCCGCCTCTTCCTCCCCCTCGAAAAAGAATTTCAGGTTGACCGAGGGCTCTTGGCCCGATGCCTTCAGGGCGTCCAGGGCCGCAAGCAGGCCGACGATCGGCGCCTTGTCGTCGCTCGCGGAGCGGGCGTAGAGACGCCCCTCGGGCGGCAGCGGCGAGCGCAGGCCTTCCCACGGAATCTCGCGGCCGCCGTCCCGGAGAGCCCGATCGCGCAGGACCGGTTTCCACGGCTCACCGGCCCAATCCGAGGGCCGCACCGGCTGCCCGTCGTAGTGCGCGTAGAAGACGACCGTCCGCCGCGCGCCCGGGGCCGTCCGCTCGCCGAAGATCGCGGGAGGGGCATCGGGGACGCGCAGAAGCTCCATCGAAACGCCCCGCCGCGCGTACGCCCGCACGATCGCCTCGGCATTGCGCTCGATGTCGGCGCGATCGGAGGCGACGTTGGGGATGGCGAGCAGGTCCGACAGCTCTCGCACGATCTCGACTTCGTGAGCCGCCCGCCAGGCGCGGATCCCGGCGCGCGCGTCGGTCGCCGGGCTCGCGTCGCCGATCCGAAGCGCGGCCAGGAGCAGCGTCGCGATCATCGCCTCAGGCGACCGGCGGCAGCGAGGAGACCGCCGCAGGAGCCTCCGCGGAGCTCCCCTCCCTGCGCCGGCCCGCCAGAAGCAGGACAACAGCCGCCGCGATCAATGCCAGAGCGCCCCAGCCCTGCGCCCGATCCTGCGCCGCTCCCTGCGACAGCAGGTCCGCCACCAGCGGGCCGCCGAAGGCGAGGGCGCCGAACAGAACCCAGGCTGCCGCGTGATCCGCGAGCAGGAAGAAGGCGCAGAAGCCGAGCCAGAGAAGGGCGGCGGCGTCGGGCAGGTACGAGGCCAGAAACTCGCCCGGCGCCGCGAAACGCGCCGGCAACGCGGCCAGCAGCAGGGCCCCCAGGCCGAGCGCGGCCCCGAGCGGCTTGCGGAAGAACTCCTGCCGGGCGGCCATCGCGGCCACCCCCGCCACCACGGCCACGAGGAAGGTGCCCCGCGCCGCGGAAAAGAACGTGGCGAACGCGGGGATCGCCGCGGCCAGGCTGCCCGGCAGGAACGGGTCGGGGTCGAAGAGAGCGGGGTATCGCGTTGCCGCGAGCGCCGAGACGTGCGCGAGGCCCGCAAGACCCGCGGCGGCGACCGCTGCGCGCCACAGCGCGTCCGGGACCGTCCCGCGCCGGCGGATCGCCCGCCGCCAGCCAGGCCTCGCGCCGGTCAGCAGGACGAAGCCGACCAGCGCGACGCCGAGCTCGAAGAGCCAGAGGATCAGGAGCGATACGGCCACGACGACGAGGAAGAGCTTCAGGGGCCTCTCCGTCGGGTACTGCCGGAAGACCGCCGGCAAGCCGTTCACGGTCGCCGCCGCGGCGACCAGCGCGGTCAGCGCGAGGGGCGGCAGGATCCAGCGGAACCGGAACTCGGTGCCCCTCACCAGTCGCAGGAACAGGATCAGGCCGACGCCGACCAGGCCGCCGATCGCGACCACCTTGACCCCGATCAAGAGCGAGTCGAGGACCGAGTGCCGCCGATCCTCGCGCAGGAAGCTCTCCGGGATCCGGATGCTCGGGAGGAACGCGGCGAGGCGCGACCCCTGGAACACCGCCGTGAGCCGCGGCCGGGCTTCCCCGATGCCGCCGGGCCGCGCCTCCAGGACGACGCTGACGTCACGCCTCTTCGGCCGGTCCGTGGTTCCCACGTCGACGACCGCGTACTCCGCCGCCGGGTAACCCAGGGCGGCCGCCGCGGCGAGGGCCCTCTTCTTCGCGCGCTCCGCGTCGGGAGCCGCCGCGGCCGGAGCGGTTTCCTCCTTCGGGTTCACGAAGCCGATCACGCGCGAGCGCCCCGCGTCGACGAGCACCTTCCACTCTTCCTTCTTCTCCGGCTGGAAGAAGCGCGTCACCCACAGCGCGACGGGCAGAGACGCGCCGGCGAGCCGCTCGTAGGCCGGCAGCCCCCCTTTCGAAAGCACATAGCGCGCCGCGGCGCTGGAGAAGCCGGGGATCCTCCCGTACTCCTGAGGCTTCAGCTGGCGGAGCTCCTCGGACTCCGCGAAGCCGGTGCCCGGGTAGGTGACGGCTTGATAGGCCGCGGCGGACACGCCGTTGGTCCGGAGGAACGCGCGCGCCAGCTCCTTCGCGCGCCCCTTGCCCGTCCGGTCCTCCGCCGCGTCTGACGCGGGAGCGGCCGGGATCAGGAACGTGGCGGCGAGCGCCGCGGCCACGACCGCGCCTGCCAGGCGCGTCCGGGCGGGCAGCGGCCTCACGGGCGGCGTCGGCTCGAGCGGGACCGGCGGCCGCAACGGCTCGGGCGATGAGCCCTCGTCCGCGTTGGTCAGCCCCGCCTCCGGCTCGAAACCGCCGCGGCGCCAGTAGAGCGCGAGCGACAGGGCGAGGGGAATGAGCAATATCCCGGAGGAGATCGCGCCGGAAATGACGTAGTACGAGTTCTTCGAGCGCAGCAACAGGAGCGCCGTGTAGATCGCGTCGACCGTGAAGTGCCAGACCAGGAGGGGCCAGACTCCGAACCGCACCATCACGAAGCCGATGAGGACGCCCGCCAGCCCCACCTCGACGCCGCGGATGTAGAAGGGCTGGTTGGGGTACGCCGCGTGACCGAAGCCCCAGACAATCGCCGGCACGACGATGGCGGTGAGGCGCCCCGCGCCCAACCGCTCGAGCAGCGAGATCGAGAACATGCGGCTGATCCCCTCCTCGGAGACGGCCGGCAGGAAGCCGATGAAGAGGACGGTGGCCCAGGGCGCGGCCGTGCTCAGCATGTCGCTGTAGGGGATGTCCGCCGGCGACCAGGCGCCGAAACGCTCGGCGATGACGTAGAAGACCGCCTGATAGGCGAAGAAGAAGGCGACCAACGCGTAGCCGAGCAGCACGCCGCGAAAGAACCGCTTCGTCCGGACGCCGCGCGCGGAGAAGAGGCCCGAGAGAGCGAGCTGGTGCGGAAAGCGCTCGCGGTACGTCGGCTCGGCCGCCGCCACGACGAAGGCGATCCCGGCCCCGACGGCAATGGCTCCCAGAACGCCGAAGACGACTTGCTTCGCCAGGAAGCTCGCGAGCGAGCTCGCCGTGTCATAGTCGAAGAGCGTCAGGGGAGCGTCGTTGGCAGCCGACAGGAGAGAGAGAACGAAGCCGACGAGCCCGAAGGCCGCGACGAGCTTCCAGCGCACGTCCTTGAGCACGACCTTGCGGACGAGAACGATGATCATCGCGAGCGCCGTCACGAAGAGACCCAGGGTCGCGAGCGAGCCCGCCGTCTCGTTCTTCGAGCGCAGCCTGCGGTAGTCGCGTTCCCACGCTTCCGGCACGTGGACGAACTCCCGGAACGCGGAGACCACCCCGCCGGAAACGGTCGTCGCGTACCGGAGGGTGGCCTCCCCCATCTTCAGGCCGGCCTTCTCGTCCACGAAGGTCCAGTCGGTCCGGTTGGGCCGGGAGAGCGACGTCGACTCGATGGGTTTCAAGGCGCTCTCCGGAAGACCGCGGGAGGCCAGGAATGCCAGGGCGATCCCGCGCGCTTGCGCTTGCGCGGGACGCGGCCCCGGCGCGTCGTCCCGACGCACGAGCTCGAAGCCAACCAGGTCGCCCAGCGGGGTGAGGCTGACCCGCTCCTCCTCCTTGACGCCCGAGCGGAACCAGCGCATCTCCCAGCGCCACACCTTCGCCGTCGCGCCGTAGAGGCCGCTCGCCTTCTCGAGGCCGAGCTCCCGCTCGAGGTAGACCTTCGGCTCGTCTTCGGCGGCGAAGCGACCGGCGAAGCGGGATCCGGAGAGGCTCTGGCCGCGCGCGGCGAGGAATTTTTCGGCGAGCGCCCGCGCCTGCGCCCGGTTGACCCGAAACTCGATCGAGGCTTCCGGGAACGCCCGCCGGAAGAGCGAGGCGGTCACGGCCGTGCCGACGCCGATGACGAGCAGGCAAGCGGCGACGAAGCGCCAGTCCTTTCGGTCCAGCCTGTCCAGGGCGTCCGGCCGGCGGCTCATCCTGCGAGCACGCTGCCGCCGTTGACGTTCAGCACTTCTCCCTGAACGTGGCGCGCGAGGTCCGAGACCAGGAAGAGGATGGCTCCCGCGACGTCTTCGGCCGTGGCGAGGCGGCCGAGCGGAATCGTGGACTCGATCTCCCGGCGGGCGTCGGGATCCGAGAGCACGCGGGCGCTCATGTCGGTTTCGACCCAGCCGGGCGCGACGCAGTTGACCCGGATGCCCTCGGGGCCGAGCTCGCTCGCCAGGGACTTGGTGTAGGACTGGAGCGCCCCCTTGGAGGCGGCGTAGGCGGAGTGGCGCGCCTCGCCCCGCTGTCCGGCGGTCGAGGACACGAACACGATGACGCCCCGCGCCTTTCGAAGCGGGGCGATGGCGGCGTCGGTCACCAGGAAGGCGCCCCGGGCGTTGACGCCGAAGGCGAGATCCCACGCCTCGAGGTCGCCGGATCCGGCAGGATTCTCCGGCCAGACCCCCGCGTTGTTGACCAGGATGTCCAGGCGCCCCCAGGCGGCGGTCGCGTCGGCGACGAGCCGGCGGGCCTGCGAGGGATCGGCGACGTCGGCGCCGATCGCCACGGCTTCGCCGCCGGCCGTCCGAATCTCTTCCACGACCGAGCCCGCCGCGGCGGCGTCACGGGCGTAATTGACGGCCACCCGCGCGCCGGCGGAGGCCAGCAGCCTTGCCGCGGCCCTTCCGATACCGCGCGAGCCGCCGGTCACGAGCGCCGCGCGGGGCGCCAGATCGAGCGTGAAACGATTTGCCAACTCGCGACGTATATCAAATCAGACATCGGTTGCCTTCCAATAACCGGGCGGCCCGCGTGAGCGCTGGCCGCCTCCCGCTTTCGGGCCGTCCGACTCGGTGTCTGGCGACCGGTCCGGGATACCCGACGCCTCGACTCAGCTTCCCGCAATCAGCTCTCCGACATAGGCCGAAATCGTGTCGAGCGCGGGCGCGGAGTTCTTCAACTGAGCGTCGACGTCGGCCGCGCGAGCCAGGGCGCGCGCCAGCTCCTGCGTGCGGAAGCGGGCCGAGCGCTCCGCCAGCTTGTACACGGCGAAGGGCTTTCCCGCCGCCACGGGCCGGGCAGTCCCCTGGTCTGCTTCCCGGAGCCGCGGCAACACTCGCGCCTCGAAGGCGGCCGGGGACATGCCCGAGCCGTAGCCTGCGGCGGGATCGTCGAGACGATCCCGCATCCGCAGCATGCGGCGGATCTCCCCGGTCAGCAACCCCAGGAACCGCGTCGGCCAGTACTCCTCCGTGTCGATCTCGTCTCTTCCCATGATGACCGGCCGACCGGAGAACATCCGCTCGAGCTGCGAGAGGGCGGCGCCGGCCTCCCGGCGCCCGACCGCGTCGAAAAATCGATAGACGTCCTCGGACGCCTCGTCCTCGACGTTGGCCCGGACGTCGGCGGCGCGCACACGCCCTCCCTTGCCCGCCCAGTCGAAGAGCTTCGCGAGCTCGGCGGCGAAGATCTCGGGCCGCCTCGCGGTCTGGTGCAGCAGCCGCTCGATCGCGTCCGCGTCGAGCGTCACCTCCCTTTCCCTCGCCCGGGCGCGGGCATAGCGAGCAAGCTCGCCGGGGCTCTCCTTCTCACTGACCGCGACCTCGAGAACGAGCCCTCGCCTGGCGATGTCGGAGAACAGGCCCGTCCCCTTCGGGGGCTCGATCGCGGTCAGAAGCGCAATGACCCCGTCGTTGCCGCGCTCGAGGATCGTCTGCAGGGCGGGCGCGAGCAGCCCGGGCGCCGCCTTCTCCTCGGGCAGCTCACGAAGCAGATCCGCCAGGGCATCGGCCATCGCCGGGCGCTTGACCCGGCGCGCCACCGCCGCCGCGGTCTCGGACGCGTCGGCGCCGCGCTCGATGCCCAGTGCGGAAAGAAGCGCCCGGGCGTTGCGGAACGCCTCGCGCCGGCCGGCCGGGGTTGCCTTCTCCCATGCCTCGGCGGCCGCCTCCAGCAAACTTGCGGGCGCCTCGGTCCCGAGCAGCCCCGTCGCGTCGAGTTCGACGATCCGGCGCGGCGAGAAGAGAGATCGGTTGAGCAGCGCGTCGACGACGGACTCCGGCGCGGCTTCGTCGTCGAACCGGATCCTCTCGACGTCCTGACCCGCGAGCGCCTCCGCGGTCCTCGCTGCGGCCTCCTCGACGAAGAAGTCGAGAGAGCCGCTGACGAGGACAACCGAAGGCGCCTGGTCGAAGGAGGGCAGCGACGCGGGGTCGAACGGTCGGGAAGGCACGAGGCGGCAGTCAGGGGTCAGGGTCGGGGGTCAGCGAGGCACCGAAGCCCGGGCACCGACCCCCGACCAAGGGCCCGTGCTCAGGTTTCCAGCAGGCCCTTCTCGGACAGCTCCTGGCAATCGAGGCAGTAGGGCGTCCAGGGGACGGCCATCAGCCGCTTCTCCGCCATCTGGGCGCTGCAGTTGGCGCACAGCCCGTAGGTCCCGTCCTCGATCCGGCCGAGGGCCGCGTCGATCTGCAGCAGGGTCGTCCGGTCGCCGTCGGACAGCGAATAGAGGAACTCCCGCGTGTAGGAAGAGACCGCCTTGTCCGCGATGTCCTGAGTCGCCTCCTCGGTGGTCTCCTCCTCGGCGTTGCGCGTCTTGGCCAGATCGGCCGAGATGCCGCTCTTCTTCTCCTCGAGGAGACGCCGGTATTTCTCGAGCTCCTTCTTGTTCAGCTTCGGGGCCCGCGCAGTCGTCGTGGGCATGGTCGATGCTCCCTTCCACCCTCTACCCGGTCGGAGGGTAGGGTTTTGAACGCGAGATCATACCGGAGAAATTTCCCGGCAGGAGGCCTTTTTGGGGCCGCGCCCGGGCGGTCTATTCGGACGTTTTACGCCGCTTTCCGCGCTCCCAGAGCGACTTTCGCGAGACCCCGAGCCGCTTCGCGGCGAGCGTCCGGTTGCCTCCGGCCCGCCGAAGGGTCTCCTCGATGTAGGCGTCGGTGAGCTGCTTGAGCGTCCAGCGCTTCTCGACCGCCACCTCGAGCAGGGCCTCCGGGGAGCCGAATGACCCCATCGGGAGATCCCGCTCCGAGATCGCCGGCTCCGGCGCGACCAGGACCGCCCGCTCGACGACGTGGAGAAGCTCCCGCACGTTGCCGGGCCAGGCGTGGCGAAGCAGGGCCGCTTCCGCCCCGCTCGTGAAGCGCCGTGCCGGACGGCCCGAGGCGCGGGCGGACCGGCGCAGAAACGCGCGGGCGAGCGGGAGGATGTCTTCCCTGCGCTCCGCCAGGCGCGGCAGCCGCACGGAGACCACGTCGATCCGGTAGAAGAAGTCGTCCCGGAAGAGCCCCTGCCCGACCAGGGCCGAAAGGTCCCGCCGCGAGGAGACGATCAGCCGCGCCCGGAAAGGATGCGTCGCGACCCCGCCCAGGCGCCGGAAGGTTCTCTCCTGGAGCACCCGGAGGAACTTGGCCTGCGCGGCCGGCGAGAGGGAGGAGACCTCGTCCAGGTACGCGGTGCCGTCGGCGGCGACCTCGAGCAGCCCGGGCTTCGAGGTCACGGCGCCGGTGAAAGCGCCCCGCTCGTG
>JBLMXY010000022.1:0-14116 GCA_050257975.1 Acidobacteriota bacterium | reverse complement strand
TCGGGGATCGCGCCGTGGGTCATCGAGGCGGGATGCGAGATCAGCGTCTCGACGCCCCCGAGACTCTCTCCCAGGGAGCACAGCCGGACCTTCGCCAGGAACGCTCCGGCTTTCTCGAAGGAGCCGAGGTCGAAGGAGATCATCGCGCCGAAGCCTTTCATCTGGCGTTTGGCGAGCTCGTGCTCCGGGTGGTCGGGCAGGCCGGGATAGTTGACCTTGCAGATCTTCCTCTGCCCGGCGAGCCAGTCGGCGATCGCGCGCCCGTTCTTCTCGTGGCGCTCCATTCGGACCACGAGCGTCTTGATCCCCCGGAGAACCAGCCACGAGTCGAAGGGCGAGAGGATCGCTCCCGAGCTGTTCTGGACGAAGGAGAGCCACTCGACGTGCTCGGGGCTCTTCGCCACGGCGATCCCGCCGACCGAATCCGAGTGGCCGTTCAAGAACTTCGTCGTCGAGTGCATGGCGATGTCGGCGCCGAGGTCGAGAGGCTTCTGCAGGTACGGCGAGCAGAAGGTGTTGTCCACGACGACGATCGCGCCCCGCTCGTGCGCGATGTCGCAGAGCCTGGCGATGTCGCAGAGGCGCATCGTGGGATTGGTCGGAGACTCTAGGTGCAGGAGCTTCGTGTTGGGCCGGAAGGCCCGCCGGACGGCGTTCTCGTCGGAGGTGTCGACGAAGGTGAACTCGACGCCGTAGCGGGCCTGGATCTTCGTGAAGTAGCGAAACGTCCCGCCGTAGGTCATGTTCGAGCAGACGACGTGCTCGCCCGCCTTGACGAAGGTCGAGATGGCCGTGATCGCCGCCATCCCGGAGGCGAAGGCGCGCGCGCCCGCTCCGCCTTCCAGCACCGCGAGGTTCTCCTCGAGCGCGTGGCGCGTCGGGTTCTGCGTGCGGGCGTACTCGTAGCCCTTGTGCTTGCCCAGCGCCTCCTGCACGTAGGTCGAGGTCTGGTAGATCGGCACGGCGACGGCGCCCGTCGTCGGGTCCGGCTCGTTGCCGGCGTGGATGCAGTCGGTGGAAAAGCCCATGTCGCTTCGCTCCAGCTTTCAGCGATCAGCTGTCGGCCATCAGCTCTCAGCTATCGGATTTCGCCTTCCGGCTGAAAGCTGACGGCTGAGAGCTGACAGCTATTTCTCCAGTACGCCCTGATCCGGATACCGCTCGGCTCCGTCCGGGAAGAGCGTCACGACGGTCTTGCCGGGGCCGAGTCGCTTCGCCACGCGCAGGGCCGCGGCCGCGGCCGCGCCGGAGGATCCGCCGGCGAGAAGGCCCTCCTCGCGCGCCAGGCGGCGGCACGTCTCGAACGCCTCCTCGTCGCCGATCATGACGGCCTCGTCGATCACGCTTCGGTCGAGGATCTCGGGAAGGAAGGAGAGGCCGATCCCCTCCACGCGGTGCTCGCCCGGCGGGCCGCCTTGCAGGATCGAGCCCTGCGGCTCGACCGCCACGCGCAGAAGGCCGGGGATTCTCTCGGAGAGGTAGCGCGCGACGCCGATGAAAGTCCCGGAGGTCCCCACGCCCGCCACCCAGGCGTCCACCGCGTCGTCCAGGGCCTGGGCGATCTCCGGGCCGGTCGTCTCGTAGTGGGCTTTCGGGTTCACGGGGTTGGAGAACTGGTTGGGAAGGAAGGCGCCGGGCGTCTGGCGGGCGATCTCGCAGGCTCGCGCGATCGCGCCGCTCATTCGGTCGCCTGCGGGCGTGCGCACGACCCGCGCTCCAAAGCCCTCCATCAACCTTGCCTTGACGTGGCCGTATCCCTCCGGCATCACGATGACGCAACGGTAGCTCTTCGACGCCGCCAGCATCGCCAGGGCGACGCCCGTGTTGCCCGAGGTCGGCTCGACGATCGTGCCGCCGGGGGCGAGGAGCCCCCGCCGCTCGCCGTCCTCGATCATCGCGCGCGCGATGCGGTCCTTCACGCTCCCGCCGGGGTTGAGCCACTCGAGCTTGGCGAAGATTCGGGCCGCGCCGCGCGAGAAGCGGGGCAGCTCGACCAGCGGCGTGTCTCCGATCGCCTGGGGCAGCGCCGCGGCGGCCCTCGCGGTCGGAGTGATTGCGGCGGACGATCTCAAGGGCGACTCCCGAGGGCGCAAGCGGCGCGCCTGGCCCAAGATAGCAAAAAAAAGCCCCGGCGGCGCCGGGGCTTTCCGAATGAGAAGGAAACGAAATCAGTAGGCCTGCTGCGCGCGCCGCGCCGAATAGCACTCGCGGCAGTAGACCGGCTTGCCGTTGGTCGGATTGAAGGGAACCTGCGTCTGCTTGCCGCAGCCGTCGCAGGTCACGTCGTAGAAGGTCCGCTCCCGCCCCTCGCCCGAGGCGGACTTGCGCTTGTCGCGACAGGGCTTGCAACGCTTGGGCTCGTTGGTGAACCCCTTGCGCGCGTAGAACTCCTGATCGTCGGCCGAGAAGAGGAACGTCGCCCCGCAGTCCACGCAGGTCAGATTCTTGTCCGTGTATTGCTGCATCATGAAAGTTACCGATCTCCTGGGTTTTACCCCTTCGGGGCGCCTTGTGGCGTCCCTGAAAAAAATGGAAACGACTGTTCGTTGCCGTTAGACCCGTGGCGGGCGTCGCCGATCGCGGCGGCCGCCCGAAGGAAGTTCTCTCTAGGACCGACCCCCTTTCGGACGCGCGCACGTCTCCCCGCAAGGGCGTACGGATCGGGAAAGGACAAACATAAAGGCGTCGGTCGGTTGTTGCGGGGTTCTCGTAAAACTGCGGGAACGTAACATGCGGTTCGGATCGAAGCAAGTGCCGAGAAGACAAGTCCCTGGTCCCTGGTCCCTGGTCCTTGGTCCCGGGGCCGAGACCTTGGCGGTGAGAGCTCCTTCCGAGGGGCTGGCCACCAGGGGCAAAGGACTAAGGACTAAGGACTTATCGGTGACTTATCGCCCGATCACTCCCTCGACCGGCGACGATGCCGTGGCGTAACGCTTCCTCGGAATCCGCCCGGCGAGATAGGCATCCCGTCCCGCGCGCACGGCGTCCCGCATCGCCCTGGCCATACGGACCGGGTCGCGCGCGCCGGCGATGCCCGTGTTCATGAGCACGCCTGCGGCGCCGAGCTCCATGGCGACGCACGCGTCCGAAGCGGTCCCGACACCGGCGTCGACGATCACGGGGACCTTCGCCCGCTCCAGGATGATCGAGATGTTGTTGGGGTTCTGGATGCCGAGGCCGGAGCCGATCGGGGCGCCGAGCGGCATCACGGCCGCCGCGCCCGCGTCCTCGAGCCTGCGGGCGACGATGGGATCGTCGGAGGTGTAGGGGAAGACCACGAACCCGTCCGCGACGAGCGTGCGCGTGGCCGCGAGCAGCGCCTCGTTGTCCGGCCAGAGCGTCTGCTCGTCTCCCAGCACTTCGAGCTTGACCCAGCTGGAGAGCCCGACCTCGCGCCCGAGCCGGGCCGCGCGCACGGCGTCCTCGGCCGTGTAGCAGCCGGCCGTGTTGGGCAAGAGCGTCATGCCCTTCGGGATGAAGTCGAGCAGCGACTCCTTGCTGCGGTCGGTCAGGTTCACGCGGCGCACCGCGACGGTCACGATCTCGGCGCCGGAGGCCTCGAGCGCCTCCTTCATCAGGGGGAAGGTCGCGTATTTCCCGGTCCCGACGATCAGGCGCGATGCGAACGTCCGTCCGCCGAAGACGAAGGGATCGGCGGCCGATGCGGCGGCGGGGGCTTCCAGTGTCGTAGACATGGGGAGACTCTACCTCTGCTCGAGAAGTAGAACGTTGTCGATCAGCCGCGTCTTCCCGAGGCGCACCGCCCCTGCGATGGCGGTGCCGGGGGCCGCCCGCTCGGCGGGACGCATCGTCTGGCAGTCCACGACCTCGACGTAGTCGACGGAGAGGCCCGCCGCCTCGAGCTCCGCGCGCGCCCCGCGCTCGAGCTCCCGGGCCTCCGTCTCGCCCGCCGCCGCCCGGTCCCGGGCCGAGAAGAGGGCGCGGGGGAAGGCCGCCGCCAGCCGGCGCTCCCCGGCCGAGAGGTAGGCGTTGCGCGAGGAGAGGGCGAGCCCGTCCGGCTCCCGGACCGTGTCGCCGACGGCGAGGCGCACGGGAAAGTCGAGGTCGGCGACCATGCGCCGGACGACGGCGACCTGCTGGAGGTCCTTGCGGCCGAAGAAGGCGGCGTCCGGCTGCACCTGGTGGAAGAGCTTGGCCACGACCGTGGCGACCCCCCGAAAGTGCCCGGGCCGGGCGGCGCCCTCGCCGCCTTCGGACACCCCGCGCACCTCGATCGAGGTCGCGAAATCCCTCGGGTAGAACTTCTCCGGGTCGGGCCGGTAGAGAAGGTCGACGCCCTCCTTCTCGAGCAGCGCCGCGTCCTCATGGGGCCTGCGCGGGTAGCGGGCGAAGTCTTCGCCGGGAGCGAACTGCAGCGGGTTGACGAAGATCGACACGACGGTGAATCCGCACTGGCGCCGCGCCTCCCTCACGAGCGAGAGGTGTCCCTCGTGCAGCGCGCCCATGGTGGGGACGAAGGCGATGGACTTGCCGCCGGCGCGCGCGTCGCGCACGAGCTCGCGCAGCGCCGGAAGGTCCTGGACGGTTATCAAGGAAGAAGTGTTCAGTGGTCAGTAGTCAGTTGTCAGTTTCCGGAGCTCGAACTGAAGACCATGAACGGAAAACTGAAAACTCGACTCAATACACCCGCCGAAGCTGGACCTTCTCGCCGGAAAACGACTCTTCGGCGCTCGGGAACTTCTGCTCCTTCACGTCCCGGGCGAAGGCGCGTGCCGCCTCGGTGATCGTCGAGGCGAGGTCGGCGTAGCGGCGCACGAACTTCGGTTTGAAGGCGGGATTCAATCCCATCGCGTCGTGGAAGACGAGCACCTGGCCGTCGCACCCGGCGCCGGCGCCGATGCCGATCGTCGGGATGGGGATCTTGCGCGTGATCTCCCGGGCGAGCGTATCGGGCACGCACTCGAGCACGAGCGCGAAGCAGCCGGCCTCGGAGAGGGCGATGGCGTCCTCCAGAATCTCGTGCGCGGCGCCGGCGCCGCGGCCCTGCACCTTGTAGCCGCCGAGCTTGCGGAAGGACTGCGGTGTCAGGCCCACGTGGCCCATGACGGGGATGTCGGCGGCGACGATGGCCTGGACGGCGGGCAGGATCCGGCGGCCCCCTTCGACCTTGACGGCGGCGCAGCCCGCCTCCGAGAGGAACCGGCCGGCGTTGCGCACGGCCTGCGATGTTTCGGCCTGGTAGGACAGAAACGGCATGTCGCCGACGACGAGAGCTCGCCTGGCCGACCGCGCGACGGCGCGCGCGTGGCGGACCATCGTGTCCATCGTGGCCGAGAGCGTCGATTCCTCGCCGTAGACCGTCATCTCGATCGAGTCGCCGACCAGCAGCGAATCGATCCCCGCTTCGTCGAGCAGCCGGGCGGTCGGGGCGTCGTAGGCGGTCATCATTGCGATGCGCTCCCGCCCCTTGGCGGCGACGAGCGAGGGAACGGTGACGGGGGAAGTCTCCGAGAGGGTGGGCATTTCGCGCTCCTATCCTTTCGGTCGACGTCCCGAACAGCCGGGATCGCCGCCGAGAAGGGCGACACGGAAATTATAACGCCAAACGCCCCGACCCGGGACGACGGACTAAGGGCTAGGGACTCCTCTTTCTCAAGCTTTCCCACTCCCCGCCGGCACGTAGTACTGCACGCCCTTGCGGGCCTTCTGGATCTGCGTCACGAGGTCGTCGAAATCCGCCGTGCGGTTCACGAAGTCGATCTCGTTGGTGTCGACGACCAGAAGCGGCGTCTCCTCGTAGTGGTAGAAGTAGTAGTTGTAGGCCTCGATCAGCTGCGCGACGTACTCCGGCGTGATCCCCTTCTCGAACGACCGGCCCGCCTTCTTGATGCGCTTCATGCACGTCTCGAGCGACCCCTGCAGGTAGATCACCAGGTCCGGCTTCGGGACCGAGTCGCACAGGAGCGAGTACAGCTTGTCGTAGATCAGCAGCTCCGAATCGTCCAGGTTCAGGCAGGCGAAGATCTTGTCCTTGGCGAAGTGGTAGTCGGCCACGACCAGATTCGAGAAGAGGTCGATCTGGGCGATCTCGCGCTGCTGCTGGTAGCGGGAGAGCAGAAAGAAGAGCTGCGTCTGGAAGGCCGCGCCCTTCTTCTTCTTGTAGAAGTCGGGCAGGAAAGGGTTGTCCGCGTCCTCGAGAACCTCGGTGCCGTGGAACTTGCGGGCGAGCAGATCCACCAGCGACGTCTTGCCGACGCCGATCGGGCCGTCCACCGCGACATGCCGCAGATTGACGTCGCCTTCGGACGGAATGGGCATGTAAATAAGTTATCAGTTATCAGTTCACAGTTTTCAGTTCCAGAACTGAGAACTGATAACGGACAACTGATGACTACCTCCACAGCACATCCGCGATCCCCAGCGCGGCCAGCGCGACCGATACGACGCCGTTGGCCGTGAAGAACGCCGTGTTGACCCGCGACAGGTCTCCGGGGCGCACGATCGCGTGCTGCCAGAGGAGCGCCGCGGCCGTGATCGCGATGCCGGCCGCAAACGGCCATCCGCCCGAGGACATCCGCCACGCCGCGAGGAGGAAGGCGACCATGAGGACGTGGAGCGCGGCGGACACGGCGAGCGCCTTCGCGGCTCCCCACCGCGCGGGCAGCGAGTGGAGCCCGACGCGGCGGTCGTGCTCCTCGTCCTGGAGCGCGTAGATCAGGTCGAAGCCGGCCGCCCAGCAGACCACCGCGGCGCCGAGCAACAGCGGCACCTCGTCGAACGATCCGCGCACCGCGATCCAGGCGCCCACGGGCGCGAGCCCCAGGCACAGCCCGAGCACGACGTGCGAGAGCCAGGTGAACCGCTTCGTGTAGGAGTAGAGAAAGAGAAGCGAGAGGGCCACGGGAGAAAGCCACAGCGTCAGGCGGTTCAGGCTCGCGGCCGCCAGGAGAAAGAGCGCGACGGAGGCGGCGAGAAAGACCTGCACGAAGCGGACCGAGAGGACGCCCGAGGGCAGCGCGCGGGCTGCGGTGCGCGGGTTGGCGGCGTCGATCTCGCGGTCGGCCAGCCGGTTGTGGGCCATGGCCGCGCTTCGGGCGCCGACCATGGCGAGCAGGATCTTCGCGAGCGTCGGCCCGTCGGGCCAGCCCCCCGCGGCGAGCACCGCCGAGAGCAGCGCGAATGGCAGCGCGAAGAGCGTGTGCGAGAACTTGATCATCTCGAGCGTCGTCCGGAGCGACCGGGCGGCCCCCGAGACGCGCGTCACGGCCGGCGCCGGGACCGGGTCGTTCCCTTCCACCGGAAGTCCTCGCCCGGGATCGAGAGCCCGAGCAGTTTCGCCGCCCGGACGCAGTAGGCGTCCAGGAACCGCCCCATGTCCGGCGCGTCGACGTAGAAGGCGGGAGAGGGCGGCGCGATGATCGCGCCGGCCTGTGTGGCGCGGCGCATGTTCTCGATGTGGACGAGCGAGTACGGCGACTCGCGGAAGGCGAGAACCAGCGGACGCCGCTCCTTCAACTGCACGTCCGCCGCGCGCTGCAGGAGGTCGCGCGAGACGCCGTTGGCAATGGCGCCGAGAGTCCCCCCGCTGCAGGGGATCACGATCATGCCGGCGACCGGGTAGGAGCCGGACGCGATCGGCGCGCCGACTTCCTCGTTGGCGTGGATCGTGATTCGGGCGGCGGCGCGCCGCGGGGCGCCGAGGCGCTCCACCCAGTCCCGCGGAGACCGGATCTCCGGATCGATCTCGTTGCGCGCCACCTCGAGAGAGGCCTCCGAGAACACCAGGTGAAGCTTCGAGATCCGAGCCCCGAGGACGCGCTGGACGAATCGGCGGGCAAGCTGCGCCCCCGATCCTCCGGAAACTCCGACGATCAGCTCCCCGCCGGCCATGGGGGCGCAGTTTAACCTTCGCCTCCGCGTCTCTCCCGGGCTGACAAAGCTTTCTCCCTCCGACAAGAAATTCACCCTTTCGGCAACGTCCTGACGGTCAAGGCATTGGCGCGCGGCCGGACGGCCGAGCGCCAGGAATCCTTCCGCTCGCCCGCTCTGCGTCCTTCGCCTCCGGCGCCGCCAACTCCCCGTTGCGCCGTGATTTGCGCGTTTGGAGGTCTCACGGCACGGCCTTCGCCTCTGTCGAGAGGCGCAAACAACTTTGAGGAGGTGCCGATGGAGAACGCCTGACGCGGGGAACCGATGAGGACACGAACCGATGAATTCCAGAACGCAAGACACGACACGCAAACGAAAGGAGACTCGAATGCACAACAGGGTCAAGCTCGGCGCGGTCGCCGCCGCCCTCGTTCTCGCCGCCTCGCTGCGCGCGGCGGAGACCGAGGCGCCGGCGCCCACGGCCGGCGGCAAGATCAACATCAACCAGGCCTCGGCGGCCCAACTGGTGTTTCTCCCGCGCATCGGCGAGAAGGTAGCCGGTCGCATCGTCGACTACCGCAAGGAGCACGGCTCCTTTTCGCGCCCCGAAGAGCTGATGGAGGTCAAGGGAATCGGCGAGAAGCTCTTCCTCGTCCTCAAGCCCTACGTGACGGTCTCCGGCCCGACGACGGCGACCGAGAAGATTCGCTCCGGCTCCTCGCGCGGGCGCGCCCGCGGCGCCGCGAAGAAGGCCGCTTCCTCCACCGCCCCGGTGGGCAAGGGGCGGTGAAAACCCCGCCCGCCCGGGGCCGCTTCGGCGGCCCCGGGCCTCTCTCCCCCTGCGCCGGCCTCTCGGCCGTGGAGCTCGTCGGGGTCCTCGCGATCCTCCTCGCGCTCGGCACGGCCGTCGGGACGGGGGTCGCGCATCTGCGCTCGGTCGTCTCGATCCGGTCGGCTGCCGCGGAAGTCGGCGCGGCGCTCTATCGGGCGCGGATGTTTGCGCTCACGCAGGGTGTCAACGTGGGATTGAAGTACCGGTTGCGCGGCGGCCGCGCCGAGTGGGCGATGTACGGAGACGGCAACGGCAACGGCGTGCGCAGCGTCGAGATCGCGAGCGGCGTCGACCGTCCGATCGGGATCCTCGTCACGTGGTCCCGCGACGATGTTCGCCCGGCGATCATGACGGGCGCCTCGGTGCCCGACCCGGACGGGTCGGGCAGGCTGTCGGGCCTCGACGATCCCATCCGGTTCAACCGTTCGGACATCTGCTCGTTCTCGGCGACGGGCGAGAGCACGCCGGGCTCGATCTATCTCTGGGACGGCCGCGATCGCATGGCGGTGGTGCGGGTGTACGGGCGAACGGGAAAAATCCGCACGCTCTACTACCGGAGAGGAGACCGGGAGTGGACAAGGTGAAGTTCGTGCTCGGGAGGGACCGCCGTGGAGCCTGGCGCGGGGGACCCCGGGGGTTCCCGCGCCGCCGGTCAGATCGGGAAGGAGGCGGCGGGCTCTCCCCGCTTCGCCCAGAGCAAGACGCCCTCGTGCGCGGCGTCGGGCTCGATCGTGCCGCCGGCGGCGAGGCAGCCCGACAATCGCGCTCCGCGGCCGATCGAAACCCCGTCCCAGACCGCGCTTTCGTGGATGCGCGCGCCGGGCTCGACAAGCACGCGCCCGAGGACGCTCCACGAAGCGTCGAAGCCGGAAGGCGGCTCGAAGGAGAGGACGCGGGAAGGCCGATCGAACGCTCCGCCGCCCCGCGGGAGGGGGAAAGCGCCAGCCAGCGCTTCGAGCGTCGCGCGGAGAAAATCGCGCGGTCTGCCGAGGTCGGCGAAGGCTCCCTCGTGCCGGACCCATCCGATGGGGCGCCCCTCCTCGAGAAGCGGCCTCCAGAGATCGGACACGAGCGAAGCCTCGCCCGGAGGGATTCGCCCGAGCAGATCCGGCGAAAGGGCGCAGACTCCCGTGTAGAGCAGCGGGTCGTCCCCTTTGCCGCCGAATCGCGCGATGCGATCCCCTTCGGCCTGCAGCGGCGTGTACCGGTCGGGCTCCCGGTTCTCGACGCACAGCAGCGTCGCCGCGCTTTGCGAATCCCGGTGGCGCGCGAGCAGGGCTCCCGGGTCGAAGGAAATCGCGGCGTCCGCGTTGACGACGAGGAAATCCTCGCCCGCGAGCCAGGAGGCGGCGTTGCGCAATGCGCCCGCGGTTCCAAGAATGCGAGGCTCCCGGAAGAACTGGAGCTTCGGAAGCTCGCCCGCATGCTCGCCGAGACGGCGCTCGATCTGGTCGCCGAGGTGATGGAGATTGACGCCCGCCTCGCTCACGCCCGAACGGCGCAGCCGTTCGAGATGCGCGCAGAGCAGCGGGACGTTCAAGAAGGGAAGGAGCGCCTTGGGGATCGCCTCGGTGACGGGCCGGAACCGCTCGCCGCGGCCGGCCGCGAGGAGAAAGGCCTTCACGAGGAGAACCGATAGCCGGCGGCCCGCGCGGGGAAGGCGAGGGAAACGGTCATTGCGCGCCCTCGGGAAAAACCATGTCGGCAGGAAGCGCCGGGTTCTCCTGGCGCTTCAACGCGTAGAGGCGGGCATAGGAGTACGGAATCGCGGCTGCGAAATCGAGCTCCAGGGCGGCGACCGCCTTGCGGATGCCGGCGGGGTCGCCCTCGATCTCGACGAAGTCGCCGATCGGCGTCTCGTCGAGGGCGACGGCGCAATCGTCCAGCCTCCATTCCTCCCGCCGCTTCTCGTAGCGGAAGCGCCGCAGGAGGCCCAGCCGCTGCAGGATGGCGTCGATCTCGCCGGCGTCGCCGACCGTCGTCTCCCGCTCCTCGCGCGTCTTGACTCCCTGCTCGAAGCGCGGAGGTCCCTTGAACGTGATCCGGCACTCGCCGTGGGCGCGGCGGACCCGAAGGGCGCAGCCCGCGCGCGAGAGCCGGCCCTCTGAGTCGTCGTAGAGGTCGTTGGACTCCGCGTGCCGCGCCTGCGCGATCGAGGCGCCGCGCTCCCGGAGCCGGCGACGGACGGCCTCGAGGTCCGCGGCGGGAAGCTTGACCTCGATCTCCTCGGCCCGGGCGCCTCCGGTCACGAGAGCAGGCGGCGGGCGATCTCCTGGGCCCGCTTTCCGTCGATCCGGCCGCGGTAGCGCGCCATGAGCTCCTTCATCACGAGGCCCACGTCCTTCACCGCGGAGATCCCTTTCTCGGCCATGATGTCCCGGACGGCCTTTTCGACGTGCTCCTCGGAAAGCTCTTGCGGGAGATAGGCCTGCAGGATCGCGAGCTCCTCGGTCTCCGCGTCGACCAGATCCTGGCGGCCTCCCCGCTCGTACTGCTCGATCGCCTCGCGCCGCTGCTTGACCGCGCGGCGGATGGACGCCTCGATCTCCTCGTCGGTCAGATCCCGCTGCGCCTGGATCCGCTCGTTCTTCAAGGCCGAGAGCAGCAGCCGCAGCGTCGCCACACGGCGCTTTTCCCCGGCCTTGAGCGCGGTCTTCAGGTCCGCCTCGATGCGCGACAGCACGGGCGAAAGCTATCACTGCGGGTCCTGCGTTAGCCTTCCCTCCGATGAAGCGCTTCCTCGTGGGCACCGCGGGCCACATCGACCACGGCAAGACCGCGCTCGTGAAGGCCCTCACGGGCATCGACGCCGACCGGCTTCCGGAGGAGAAGCGCCGCGGGATCACGATCGACCTCGGCTTCGCGCACGCCGAATGGGACGGCGTGCGGGTCTCGTTCGTCGACGTGCCGGGGCACGAGAAGTTCGTTCGCAACATGCTCGCCGGCGCGGGCGGTATCGACGCCGTCCTGCTCGTCGTCGCGGCGGACGAGTCGGTGATGCCCCAGACGCGCGAGCATTTCGAGATCGTCCGCATGCTCGGCATCGACCGGGGCGTCGTCGCCGTGACGAAGATCGACCGGGTCGCGGCCGAGCTCGTCGCCGTGACGGCCGAGGACGCGCGCGACCTCGTGCGCGGCTCCTTTCTCGAAGGAGCTCCGATCCTGCCGGTCTCCTCGCGCACCGGCGAGGGGCTCGACGCGCTGAAAGCGGCCCTGATCGCGCTCGCCCGGCCGGAAGCGGAGGCCGCGCGCGAGGCGCGGGCGGCGCGCCTTCCGATCGACCGCGCCTTTCTCGTCGCGGGATTCGGGCCGGTCGTCACCGGGAGCCTCGTGTCGGGCAGGATCTCGCGGGACCAGAAGCTCGAGCTGCTGCCGGAGCGCCGGCCGATTCGGGTCCGCCGCCTGGAGGTGCACGGCCGGGAAACGGCGGAGGCGCGCGCGGGAGAGCGGGTCAGCGCGAACCTGGCGGGGGCGGAGCTGTCGGATCTCGCCCGCGGGAAGGTCCTGGCGACGCCGGGCGCGTTCGCCGTGAGCGCCCTTCTGACCGCGCGCGTCGATCTGCTTCCCTCCGCGGCTCGGGTCAAGTCCGGAAGCCGCTTCTTCTTCCACCACTACTCCTCCGAAGGCCGGGCGCGGCTGCGGCTTCTGGGCGCCGCGGAGCTCGCCCCGGGCGGCTCGGCTCGGGCTCAGTTGCGCCTCTCGGCGCCGGTGGCCGCCGCGCCGGGAGACCGTTTCGTTCTTCGTCGCCTGTCTCCCGTCGAGACGGTGGGCGGGGGCGTGATCCTCGATCCCCTCTGGCCGGCGATTTCGCGTTTGCGCGCGGAGGAGTCGCAGCGGCTCGACCGGCTCGAGAGCGGGAGCCTCTCGGAGCGCTGCGTTCTCTGGATCGAGCAGGCGCGCGAGCGCGGCGCGGGAGAGGAAGAGCTCGCGGCCCGCGCCGGCGTGGAGGCCAGGGTGATCCGGGAGGCGCTGGCGGGGCCGCTCGCGGAAGGCCGGGTTCACGCGCTGCGGCGCTCTCCCGACCGCTACGCTTCGGAGACGAGCCTGAAGCGGCTGGCCGAAAGGGCCTCCTCCGAAATGGCGGCGTTTCTTTCCGCCGGCGGGGCCTCGATCGGAATGCCGAGGCGGACGCTGCTCGCCCGCCTTCTGCCGTCGGCCGATCCGCGGTGGGCCGAGTCCGTCGAGGGGGCGCTCGCGGCGCGAGGGGTCTTCCGGATCGCCGGCGAGGAGGTGCGGCCTCCCGGGCGCGAGGAGCTCCCGGAAAGCGAGCGCGATCTCTCGGAGCGGATCGTCGCGATCTTCCGGGAGCGCGGGCTCGACCCTCCCTCGCCCTCCGAGGTCGCCGAGCGGCTGCGCCATCGGCAGAAGGTCATCGAGGGCCTGCTCGGCTACCTCGTCAAGAAGGGGGATCTGGCTCGGCTGCCCGGCGGTTGGATCGTCGCGCGCGACGCGGTCGACCGGGTCGTCGCCCGGCTGCGCGGCAGCGGGCGGGCTTCGATCGACGTGGGCGAGTTCAAGGAGATGTTCGGTCTGACCCGGCGGCTCGCGATTCCGCTGCTCGAGCACCTCGACGGGGCGAAAGTCACGCGCCGCGCGGGGGATCGCCGGGAAATCCTTCCGGGCTGATCTCTCCGGCGGCCGCCGCGCGCCGTTCGGCTTCCCGCTCGAAGGCGATCCCGGCGTAGGCGGCGGCATGCGACCGGCCCCGTGCCCGGAAGGCGAAATACTCGAAGAAATACCGAAAGAGGAATCGCGGCACGCCGTGGCGGCGGTACTGCTCCACGTGAGCGAGCTCGTGCGCCAGCAGGGCGAGGCCCTCGGGCGAGCGGCTCGCGATCGAGCGCGCCGCGCTGGCGGAGAGAAAGATCTGCCGCCCGACGGTAAAAGCCCGCGCGCGGAGGATCGCTGCGGCGACGCTTGCGAGGCGACCTTCCCTGAGACGAACGCCGGCCGGGCCGGCGGCGAGACCAGCCGCCGCGTCTTCGAGACGGCTCGGGATGACGCCTCCTCTACAGCGACTGGCGAAGCGTCGCGGTCAGCTTGAGATCCGTCGAGAAGTCGATATGGCCGGAGACCGTCAGCTCGTTCCAGGTCGCAACCGCCGAAGCGCCGGCCCGGGCCGGGCGGAAGAGCCAGGTCTCCATGGCCTTGCGGAAATAGGCGATGAGGACGGGGTCGCTCGCCTGGATCGGGATCGACTTCTCCACGCGGCCGTTGCCGTTGATCTGAATCCAGAACTTGACCAGAAAGGGCCCCTTGAAGGAGCTCGACGACCACGGCTGCTTCTTGGGAATGGCCGGGGTGTCCAGCTGTTCGACCGGGAGCGAGCCGTCCGCCGGCGGGGCGGGCTTGACGCCCTCGAGCCAGGCCGCGTCGGTGCCCCATTCGATCGGCCTGGGGATCGGTGTCGACGCCGTGACCGGGGTGACCAGGAACTGTTCGATCTTCGGCGAG
>JBLMXY010000021.1:0-4418 GCA_050257975.1 Acidobacteriota bacterium | reverse complement strand
GAGGGCGAGCGCCTTCGGCTCCCGGCCGGTCGCAAGGAACACGCCGGCGGCCGGATACAGGATGTTCACCCCGCGGGACATCGAGAGGGCCCGCTCCGTCTCGGCGAGCGCGGCGGCCGTGTCGCGGAGCTCGAGACGGGCGTCGGCCAGCGCGAGGAGCTTCTCGGCCGCCGCGTCGGCGTCCTGGTTGGCGATGTCGGCGTCGATCCCCTTCTGGAGGATCGGCACCGCGTCGGCCGGGCGGCCCTGATAGAGGGCGATGTCCGCCAGGCCCGCAGCGGCCATCGAGGCCCCGCGCGCGTTGATCTCGGCGGCCTTTCGGTAGGTGTCGGCCGCCTGGTCCGGATGTCCCAGAGCGAGCTGCGAGAGCGCCTTGCCGATATAGGCGAGCACGAACTTCGGGTTCAGGCGCAGGACCTCGTCCTGCTCCTTGATCGCCGTCTCGAAGTCTCCCGCGTACATGGCGTCCAGGCCGAGGTTGTTTCTCTGGGGCACGTTTCGCGGATACGCCTCGACCGCCCGGCGCGCCTCCTGCAGGGCGCGCGTCATGTCGCGCCGGTAGAAGTAGGCGGCGGCAAGGTTCGCGATGCCCGCCGTGTCGGCGGGGTACTGCTTGACCAGCGCACTGAACTCCTCGATGGCGTTGTCGGGGTTTCGCACGAGCAGGTAGTAGCCGCCGCGCGTCCGGTATTTCTCCCGGTCGGTCATGCGGTCGATGCGGGCCAGCGCCTCCTTGTAGTACTTCTCCGCCTCGGGGCGCCTGCCGCGGTTGCTCTCGACCGCGGCCAGGCCGGCATACGCGCGGCCCATGTTCGGATCGAGGTCGAGGGCCTTGCGGTAATGGCGAATCGCCTCGTCCCAGTTCCCCTCCCACTGCAGGTCCTGGGCGACGGCGTACTCGTGCGCCGCGTCGAGCGACCCGGCCGAGAACGTCTCGGCGGCGGCGAGCTGTGTCGACTGCGGCGTCGCGTCGCCCAGCGCCCGGCGAACCTGGGCGGCGAGGCGGGCCACCGAGCCGAGGACACCGTCCTTGCCGGAGGCCTTCTCCTGGTCCGTCGCGATCGGCTTGCCGGTTGCCGCGTCCACCACCCGAACGGAGACCTCGTAGCCGTCGCCCCGTTTGTCGACCGCCCCGGAGGTGACCACGTTGATCCCCTCCCGCACCGCGACGAGGCGCGCCAGGGTCTCGTCCAGCCCCGTCGCGCCGGGCTGCAGCTGTGCCGCGACTTTCTTCGCCTGACTGCGGTTGTAGGAGCTGACGAACGACGCCCCCTCGAGCGCGATCGTGAAGGCCGGCTCGAGCGTACCGTCGAAGACCGCGTCGCCCGTGTGGTTGGCGAAGTCGGCGACCAGGACCGACTGCGTCTTCTGCGCGACCGGCTTGGCGGCGCGGCCCCGCCGATAGAGCCAGAGACCGCCCGCCGCGAGCACCGCCGCGACGACGAGGCCCGCGGCCGCCGGCTTCAACCACCGTCGCCGGTGGATCGCGTAGCGCAGGGTCGGCCGGAAGGTCGCATTGTCGAGGTCCGCGAGGATCTCCGACGCGCTCTGGTAGCGCACCGACGGGTCCACCGCGAGGCAGCGGTCCAGGATCTTCTGGAGGTATCCGGGGATCCCGGGATTGGACGCCGTCGCGGGAGGCGGGGCCTTCTGCATCCGCTGCATCATCACTTCGAAGACCGACTTGCCCGTGAAGGGCACCGCCCCGGTGACCATTTCGTAGAGGATGACGCCGAGAGAGTAGATGTCCGACTGTGGGCCGGCCGTCTCGCCCTTCACCTGCTCGGGCGACATGTAGTACGGCGTCCCGACGACCGCGCCGGTTTGCGTCATTCCCGACTGCTCGACCATCTTGGCGAGCCCGAAATCCATCAAGTAGACGTGGTCCTGCGCGTCGATCATCACGTTCTGCGGCTTGAGGTCTCGGTGGATGACGCCCTTCTGGTGCGCGGCCTGGAGCCCCTCGCAGATCTGCCGGAAGATCGCGAGGACGCGGGGGATCGGGAGGCGCTTCTCGCGCTTCAACAGGCCGGCGAGATCGTCTCCCTCGACGTACTCCATCGTCAGGTACTTGATTCCCTCGGTCTCGCCGAGGTCGAAGGCGCGCAGGACGTTCTTGTGCGTGACCCGGCTCGAGAGCTGGATCTCCCGCTTGAAGCGCTCGAGCGTCTGCGGGTTGTTGGCGATGTCGCCGCGGATCAACTTCAGGGCCACGTCCCGGTCGAGCTCGCGGTCGTGCACGCGGTAGACGGACCCCATGCCGCCGATGCCGAGCAGCTTCAGGACCTTGTAGCGGTGCCCGATCTCCACCCCGTCGGGCAGGACCAGGGAGACGGGCGTCGCGTAGAGGGCCTGACCGCGCGCCCACTCGCTGAAGTTCGAAGGGGGAGCGATCGTCTGCATCGCTTCGTGGTCGGTTGAAGCGGGGTCGGCGGACGAGAGCCGCACGGTCTGGTCGCTTGGAGTCGACTGTGGAGGCGCGATCCGAATCGAGAGGCTCGAGGAGCACTTCAGGCAAGTGACTGCCCCTTCGGGGTTCTGAGTCCGGCAGGAAGGGCAGATCATGTCGTTTTCGGTCGGATTCTAGCTCCTTGGCAACGGCCCCGCCGACGGGGCGGCCGCCACCATTGGCCGGTCTGGAGCGACCGTTGGCCGAAGGATGCGGGACGCAGGGGAGGCCGCGACGTACTCTCTTGCGGAAACGCGCGCATCGGGAAGCGCGAATACGGAGGGGCCATGACGAATCGGGACGAGGGCCGGCGCATCTCGCAGCTGATCGGGGGCCTGCTGCTTCTCCTGGTGGGCGCGCTGCTGGTCCTCCAGAACCTGGGGCTGCTGCACGCGGGCTCTCTTTCGGACTACTGGCCTCTGTTTCTGGTCTGGATCGGAGCGACGCGGCTGCTCGCCCCGGGACGGGGCGAGCGCGCCATCTCGGGAGCGGTGGTCCTCGGACTCGGCGTCTTCTTCCAGCTCGAGCGGCTCGGCTGGACCAGTCTCTCGCTCGCGCAGCTCTGGCCGGTCTTCATGGTCGCGGCCGGGGTCGCGCTGATCCTGGAGGGCCTTCGTTCGAGGCGTTCGACCGCCGCTCCGGCCGGCCCCGGCGCCGCCGGTCCCGGAGGTCGCCGATGACCGGCAGATCCTCGTCCCGGGTGACCGGACGCGAGGCTCGCGGCCGCGCTGCGCCCCGCCGGCACTCATGCCTCCCGCATCGCCGTTCGGGACGGCGCCGACATCCACGTGCTTCCCGTCGCGAAGCTCGACTACGCCGAGGCCCGAGACGACGCGCTTCTCCTGAAGGCCGAAGGCCGGACGTATCGCAAGGCCCAGACGCTCTCGGGCCTCGCCGCGTCGCTCGACCCGGCGCGCTTCCTGCGCGTTCACCGTTCGTACCTTCTCAACGTCGACCGCCTGCGGCGCCTGGAGCTGTACGCGAAGAACAGCCACGTGGCGATCCTCGCCGACGGCACGCGCATCCCCGTCAGCCGCGAGGGCCATGCGCGCCTCAAGCAGCTTCTCGAAGGGCGCGGCGGAACGGCGGGCTAACCCCCCGCAAACGTTTGGAAAATCGAGCCATTGTGTCTCACCGTTGGTCCGTAGTCGTGTCCGGCAGGTCTGAGTTTTGTTAGGCGACAGATATCCGCAGAAGACCGTCGCCGAACCTTCGAGACTCACGACCAATGGGCCCGCGCGTATGCTTCTGACATCGACGAAAATCGCCCGATGCGGCAGCGGGGTGCCCCGCCGACAGACGCGACACGGCGCGGTCGCGTCTGGCGGTCGGGTTAGGACATCCAAATCATGTTAGGCAGAACGCGCGGGCACTATGTCGCCTTTCGGCATGCCTGAAACGAGTCCAGCCGGTGCGAGGACACCATTTCTTCCTCCGGCGCCCCCGAGAACGGGCCAAGGTGGGCCCGGCCGGCCGCGGGGCTGAGTATGCACGCAAGGAGGTGACAGATGAAGGCGATCGTGGTGACGGACCAGGCTGCGGGAACGGCCGGGATGGAGCTGGTGGAGCGGCCCGAGCCGCAGCCATCGATCAACGACGTTGTCGTTCAGGTTTATGCCTCGGGATTCGTTAACACCGAGCTGAGTTGGCCTTCGACCTGGACCGATCGCCTCGACCGTGACCGAACGCCCTCGATCCCCGGGCACGAGCTGGCCGGAGTGGTCACCGCCCTCGGTTACGGCACCACGGGGCTCTCGGTCGGACAGCGGGTGTTCGGCCTCACGGACTGGTATCGCGACGGCACTCTGGCCGAGAACGCGGCCGTCGAAGCACGCAACCTCGCGCCGTTGCCGGGCGACGTCGACTTCACGGTGGGCGCGAGCCTGCCGATCTCGGGCCTGACTGCGTGGCAGGGACTGTTCGAGCACGGCCGCCTTCGGGTAGGGCAGAGCGTCATCGCGCACGGCGC
>JBLMXY010000020.1:0-4104 GCA_050257975.1 Acidobacteriota bacterium | reverse complement strand
AGCACCCCGAGAAGCAGGAGACTCTCACGGCAACCCCGGCTCTTGACGCGGCGAGCGTTCCTCATGATTTCCTCTCGATTCCGAGACAGCCCGGTAAACGGAAGCAGGGAGGAAGACCGGGAAGAGGGATTTCCTCCGCCGATGTCCCGCTTTCTCCCGGGTGCCAGCCCGCCAATGCTTTCGCGGATCGGAGCCTGCCGCCATGATTCGGTTGCATTAACGGGTATCGGGGGGCCGTCCTACTTCGATTGCCGGCCCGGACCTCCCGCGATAGAGTCCCCCGCAATTTCAAGGCGGTGCGGAATGCTGATTCGAGCTCTCCTCATTGGAGTCCTGGGTGCGGTTGCAAACAGCCTGATCGCCTGGGCGCCGTTCATCCCCGACCCCCTCGTCTTTCACTCCGTCAGCCTCGCGATGATCGCGGCGATCTACATGGGCTTCGCCTTCTCGGACGGACGGCCGTCGATCGTGATCCTCGAGCTCTCCGTGGCGACGGTGTTCATCGTTTTCGCCCTGCTCGGCATCTGGGCGAGCTCCCTCTTCATCGCGATCGGCCTTGTCCTGCACGGGCTCTGGGATCTCGTCCATCGCCCGGGCGGCGTCCGCACGAAACTGCCGGCCTGGTATCCGCCGTTCTGCGCGGCCTACGACTTCGTCTTCGCGGGCCTGTTCCTCGTGCTCGCCCGTCGTCTGGCGATACACGCGAGCTGAACCGCGCGGGAGCCGCGCCAGGCATCTTGATTCGCAGATGTCCGACGGGACGGGACCTCGCGTGCGCCAAGAATCAGAAATCAGGACAGGCCCCGTGATCAGGACGCATCATTTCGGTGTGCAAACGGTGGTGGCGTATAAACTCACCAGAAGCCTTCGAGACAGGAAGCCGACCCGGGCGCCTTCTGCCTCGATGGCGAATGCGAGGCAGTCGGCGTCGAGACACCCTGTCATCGGAACGGTTGCAGTCATGGAGGGACGCGTCGTCAGCGCCGGGAGAAGCCAGAGTCGCCGGCTCAGCCGGCGGCCGCTGGAGGACGGCGCGCGCATCGGGGTGATCGGAGGCGGACCGGCGGGCTCCTTCTTCAGCATCTTCGTCCTCGACCTGGCGGGCCGGGCCGGGCTGCGCATCTCCGTGGACGTTTACGAGCCGAAGGACTTCCGCCTCGAAGGTCCGCGGGGCTGCAACATGTGCGGCGGAATCGTCTCCGAGTCCCTGGTCCAGGATCTCGCTGCCGAGGGCATCGCGCTGCCGCCGACGGTGATCCAGCGAGGCATCGATTCCTACGTGCTTCACACCGACGTGGGGAAGGTCCGCATCGGCACGCCGATGCGGGAGAAGCGCATCGGAGCCGTGCACCGAGGCCTCGGACCACGCAGCGCCGGGGGATCGCGCTACGAGAGCTTCGACGCCTTTCTGCTCGCGCAAGCCGAAGCGCGCGGGGCCCGGGTAATCCGGCGGCGGATCGAGCGCCTCGACCACGAGGACGCCAAGCCCGTGCTGGACGGAGACGGCGTGCGCGAGCGTTACGACCTGGTGGTGGTCGCCTGCGGAGTGAACGGAGCCGGGCCGCGAACCCTGGAGGCTCCCGAAGCGGCGCCTGTCACCGTCAAGACCGCCATCCGCGAGTACTTCGTGGGTCGCGCGGCGATCCGACGAATCCTCGGCGACTCGATGCACGTCTTCCTGCTCGACATGCCCCGGCTCGACCTGGCCGCGCTGATCCCCAAGGGGGAGTACGTTTCGCTCTGCCTGATCGGGAAGGAGATCGGCCCCTCGCGCGTCGAGGCGTTCCTCGCCGCAAGCGAGGTCAGGGCCTGCCTGCCCTCGGATTCCCGACCGGAGAGGCCCGGGTGCGGATGCGCGCCCAGGATGAACGTCGGGTGCGGCGGGCGGCCCTATGGCGAGCGAGTGGTGCGGATCGGGGACGCGGGAGTCGCGCGGCTCTACAAGGATGGCATCGGCTCGGCGTTCCGGACCGCCAAGGCGGCGGCCTGCGCGGCCGTGTACGAGGGCGTGTCGGCGGCGGACTTCCGGCTGCGCTACTGGCCCATCTGCCGCGCCATCGCCGTGGACAACGCTCTCGGCAGGGTCGTCTTCGGCGTCGTGCGGCAGTTACAGGCCTGGCGCCTGGCACGCCGGGCGCTCGTGAGCCTGGTCGCCCGCGAGCAGCGCAGCCCCGGCCGCCCGCCACGGATGAGCACGGTGCTTTGGGACACTTTTTCCGGCAGCGCGTCGTATCGGGAGATCCTGCTGCGGTCACTGCATCCCGCACTGCTCCTGCGCCTGGCGTTCGAGCTGGTCGCGGCGGCCCTGCCGTCGAGAACGCGAGGGACCCTCCCGGACGAAGCCCGCAGCACGGCGCGATGAAGAGTGAGACGATGTGCCAAGCACGGCTCTCCGGAGCATGCAGACAAGGGGGCGGACGATGATGCGCACCGGAGAGCTGGGCATCGAATTTGGGCCCGGCCAATACCTGTTCCGCCAAGGCGAGGACGGCGATCGGATGTTCGTGGTGCTCGAGGGCGAGGTCGAGATTCTGCTCCAGCAGGACGGACGCCAGGTGCGGATCGCGGGCTGCGGCGTCGGAGACTACCTCGGCGAAGAGGTGATCCTGGAGCGCGGCAAGCGCTCGGCGGACGCTCGCGCCGTCACCAAGGTGCGCGTGCTCGCGGTGGACCGTCGCAACTTCCTGCGCCGCGCCAGCAAGGACCCGACGCTGGTGTTTCGGATCGTCCAGCAACTCAACCGGCGCGTGCGGGAGCTGGGCGTTGAGCTGGCGCGGCTGCAGGCCGCCGGCCGAAGCTGAGCGGCGTCGGTTCCGGTCTGTCCCGGATCGCCCGAGCCGGCGCGGGGAAGCCGCCTGCGCGGGCAGCGATTGTCGATGGAGCGACGCGGAGCGTAGACTTCCCGAGTTCCGCTTGAGGAGTCCGCGTTGGAACCTGACGCCCTGACGGGACGAACGGTCGGACACTATTCCGTTCTCGAGCCTCTCGGCGAAGGCGGCATGGGGTTCGTCTACAAGGCCCGGGACACGCGGCTCGGGCGCCTGGTCGCCCTCAAGGTCCTGCGCCCGGAGCGAGTCGGAGAAGAGTCCCACAGGCGGCGCTTTCTGCGGGAGGCGCAAGCCGCCGCCGCCCTCAACCATCCCCACATCGTCACGGTCCACGAGGTCGGCGCCGAGGACGGTCTCGACTACATCGTGATGGAGCACATCGCGGGCGGCACGCTCGCCGACCTCATGGCCGCGGGACGGCTGCCAGTCGATCGGGTGCTCCGGCTGGCGGCGCAGGTGACGGAGGCTCTGGCTGCGGCGCACGAGGCGGGAATCGTGCACCGAGACTTGAAGCCCTCGAACATCATGCTGGCCTCGCCGGACCAGGTGAAGGTCGTCGACTTCGGCCTGGCCAAGTTCTGCGAGGGCGCGTGTCCGTCGGAGGCCGACAATGTGTCCCGGACCGGGGCCCTGCTCGGCACGGCGCCCTACATGTCGCCCGAGCAGATCGCCGGGCGCGGCGCCGACGGCCGCAGCGATGTCTGGGCCGTCGGCGCCGTGCTCTACGAAATGGTGACTGGCCAGCGCGCGTTTCCGGAACCCAACGTCATGCTGCTCATCAATGACGTCCTGAGCCGCGACCCGGAGCCGCCCGGCACGCTGAACCCGCAGCTTCCTCCCGGCCTCGAGAAGGTCATTTTGAAGGCGCTCGAGAAGGATCCGGCCAACCGGTATCAGAGCGCGAAAGAGCTCGGCGCGGACTTGGCGCGTCTCACGTCGGGAGAGTCTCCGCTCGCGAGACCTCGGCGCAGACCGATGTCGGCTCCCGTCGCGACGGGAATCGCCATCGTGTCGCTCGTTGCCGCGCTGGGCGGTTACCTGTGGCTGGCGCACCGGGAGCGTCCGACAAGGGGAGAAGCCGGTGTCAGGCGCGTGGCCGTGCTGCCGTTCGAGAACGTTGGCGCGCCCGAGGACGACTACTTCGCCGACGGGGTCTCCGACGAGATCCGCAGCAAGCTGACGTCCCTGCCGGGCGTCGAGGTGATTGCACGGGGCAGCTCGACGCCGTACAGGAAATCGGCCAAGACCCCGAGAAAGATAGCCGAGGAGCTGAACG
>JBLMXY010000019.1:0-18265 GCA_050257975.1 Acidobacteriota bacterium | reverse complement strand
ATGCGCGGCCCTGTCAGGCGGGTGAAAGTCTTGGGAGCGGGAGAGCGGCCTCGATCCGCATGATCTCGACCGGGTGGAAGGGACGCTGGAAACCCCGGACACCGAAAAGACGTACTTCGTTGTCGGGATCGCCGCGAAGGATGGAAAGCCAACCGTGGACGGAATCGGGGTGGGGGACAGGCCGGTCCAGGTCGACGGATTGCGTCTGAGCAACGCAACGCGCGGAGCCGTGTTTTCCGCCTTTCATGGAACGCCCGCCACCGTTCGCGTGCTCGTCCTGGAAGGAGACGGCAAGCAGGGGACGCTGCCCAGCGAAGACAAGCCTTCTGAGTGGCGCACGATGAAGGAGAAGTCCGATGATTCGGCGAACCCTGGCGGGGCTCTCGAGGGCTGCCGACAGGGCAGCCGTGGCCCCGGCCCTGATGGCCGGTGACACCGCGGCCGGCGCGGGCGTGAAGGCACCGGAAGCGCAATCCTCGGCGCCTCCGGCGGCGGAAGAAAGGTTGCAATCGGAGTTCCTGTTCGACCTCGTCATCGAGCGGGCCCGGCCAACAACGTCGGATCTCCTGGCGGCAACCGGGTCGTCGTCCCGGTCGCGGGCGGGACCTTCGAGGGACCAGGGCTCAAGGGCCGGGAGGGACGCTGTGGGCGCGGATCCTGCCCGCGCTCGAGACCGGCGCGGAGAAGTACGTCTGGTTAAACAAGGTCGCGGCGGTCGCCGTGAATCGGACGATCCCGGGAAAGGTGGCCAATCGCATCTACCGGATTCTGCAGGCGCGTGTTTCGGAAAGCGAAATGAAGACCCTGCTTGCCGGGCTCGCGACGGGCAATCGCCGGGCCCGGGGGCCGGGTCGCCGTAAGGACGCCCATGGACATCCTTCAGGCCATCGGAAACACGTCGATGGTGCGGCTTCGCAAGGTCGCCCCGGCTCGTTGTGCGGACATCTTCGTGAAGCTCGAGTGGGAGAACCCGACCGGCAGCATGAAGGACCGGATGGCGCAGGCCGTGATCTCGCGCGCGGAGGAGGACGGCCGGTTGAAGCGCGGAGACACCGTCATCGAGTACACCGGCGGCAGCACGGGGACGTCGCTCGCGCTGGTCTGCGCCGCGAAGGGCTACGGCATCCGGATCGTCACGTCCGACGCTTTCAGCCAGGAGAAGCGGGATCACATGGCGGCGCTCGGAGCGGAGCTGACGCTCGTCCCGAGCGAGGGAGGCCTCACCACGAAGAAGCTGATCCTGGACATGATCGAGACCGCCCGAGAGTTGAGCCGGGAGCCTCACACGTACTGGACCGACCAGCTCAACAACCGTGACAGCATCGCGGGATATTACTCGCTCGCCGAAGAGATCTGGAGCCAAACGAAGGGGAAGATCGACGCCTTCGTTCACGGCGTGGGGACGGCGGCGTCTTTGCGCGGGGTCGCCACCGTCTTGAAGCGTTACAAGCCGGGCATCCAGATCGTCGCCTTCGAGCCGGCCGAATCCCCGGTCTTGTCGGGCGGTCCGGCGGGGCCTCACAAGATCGAAGGAGTCGGGATCGGCTTCACTCCTCCCCTCTGGGAGCCGGCTCTCGTCGACGAGATCCTGCCGGTCAGGACGGACGACGCGAAGGACATGGCAAGGCGCATCGCGAGGGAAGAGGCACTCTTCGCGGGGACGTCTTCCGGCGCGAACGTCCTCGCCGCGATTCGAGTCGCCGAGAGGCTGGGGCCGGGCGCCAGTGTCGTGACGCTGATGGTCGACTCCGGCCTGAAATACTTGAGCACCGACGTGTACCGGGGCAGACCGTAAGCGGTGGCGTGTAATTCCGGTCCCGAGGCCTCGACCCATGATCGCTGCCCCGGATCACCGTGGGGTTCTCCGGGAGAACGATCCGGCGGGGGTTCTGGACGCCAGGCTGGATCCGGAGGACGCCACACCCCTGCACGCGCATCCTGGCAAAGCATTCACTTCCGTCCCGGACGGCCGGCGGCGGCAAAAGCGGCGTCCAACGCCCTCGCGCGGGTCAACCGACGCCCTGTGGCCGGCGGCGTCGTTCTGGAGGCCACCGGGTGGGCCACCTCACTTATCATCCTGGCGCCGATGGCGACTGGCGCGTCGTTCGGGACGCCTGGCGTTCCGACCGCGCGCTGACGGCCAGGTGGCCGCTTGCCATGGGCGTGCAGCGGACTCGCTCGCTCCTCGCCTTCGGCTCGTCGCTCGCCGGCAATGTGCTGGCTCGTCGTTGGCCGCAGTTTGATACAACACGAGAAAGGAGGAACGCATGGCGAGTTTGGAAGCGAGGAAGATCGAGGAACTGAGAGGCGGCTTCCAGGGAGAGATTCTTCTTCCGGGCGACGGTGCTTATGAAGACGCGCGGAAGATCTGGAACGCGATGATCGACAAGCGCCCCGCGGTCATCGCTCGTTGCGCCACCACGCCGGACGTCGTCCGCGGGGTGAACTTCGCCAGGGACAACGGGCTCTTGCTCGCGGTCCGCGGCGGCGGGCACAACATCGCCGGCAACGCCCTGTGCGACGATGGGTTCGTGATCGACCTCTCGAAGATGAAGGCCGCGCGTGTGGACCCCGCCGGACGCCGCGTGACCATCGAGGGCGGTGCCACGCTCGGGGACCTCGACGCCGCCACCCAGGCCCATGGCCTCGCGACACCGGTCGGCATCAACTCCACCACCGGCCTCGGCGGACTGACGCTCGGCGGGGGCTTCGGCTGGCTGAGTCGCAAGTACGGTATGACGGTCGACAACCTCGAGTCCGCCGAGGTCGTGACCGCGGCCGGCGAGGTGGTGCGCGCCAGCGCGACCGAGCACCCCGACCTCTTCTGGGCTCTGCGAGGCGGGGGCGGCAACTTCGGTGTCGTCACCCGCTTCGAGTTTCGGCTCCACCCTGTCGGCCCGGACGTGCTGAGCGGGCTGATCGTTTACCCGATCGCCGAAGCGAAGTCGGTGCTGCAGCAGTACCGCGAATTCCTCGCCAAGGCTCCCGACGAGCTCTCCGTGTGGACCGTCCTGCGCCAGGCACCGCCGCTGCCGTTCCTCCCCGAGAGGGTGCACGGCCAGGGGATGATCGCCCTCGCGCTGATCTATGCGGGTGACCCGAAGCAGGGTGAGCCTCTCGTTGCGCCGCTGCGCAAGTTCGGCGCCCCCCTGGGCGAGCACGTTGGCGTCCAGCCCTATGTCGCCTGGCAGCAGGCCTTCGACCCGCTGCTCACCCCCGGCGCCCGCAACTATTGGAAATCCCACAACTTTACGGCCCTCCAGGACGGGCTGCTGGACGTCGCCGTCGCCTACGTCGGGAAGCTGCCGTCGCCTCAGTGCGAGATCTTTTTCGGCGCGATCGGGGGCGCCACGACGCGGCCGGCCCCGAGCTCCGCGGCGTACCCGCACCGCGACGCCAAGTTCGTCATGAATTTCCATGGCCGCTGGGAGGACCCGGCCGACGACGAGCGCTGCATCGGCTGGGCGCGCGACTTCTTCAATGCCACGGCGCCCTTCGCCAGCGGCGGCGTCTACGTCAATTTCCTCACCGCCGACGAAGGCGATCGCGTGCGCGCCGCCTATGGCACGAACTACGAACGCCTCGCCCAGGTGAAGCGCAAGTACGACCCGGCCAATCTCTTTCGCATGAACCAGAACATCAAGCCGGCCTGAGAGGGCGGATGCTTCTCCCGGCCGAGCGCTCGGAGGCTCCGAGCCGTTCCGTGCTCAGGCGTCGCGCGGCCGGTCCGGCAGGTTGCGGGTCGCCGGCTCCTCGATGGCGTCGACGACGGCGTCCAGCGCACGGATGCTCCTCGCCCTCCGCGTATGCTCCGGTCTCGTCATCGGGCGATCACGCCGATTGACAAACAGGCGTCGATCTCTCGAGGAGCAGGAGTCGTGCGAGACAAACCGCAGACCATCGACGAGTACCTCGCGGTCTTGAGCCGCGAGAAGCGGGCCGCGCTCGAGAAGCTTCGAAGAGCCATCCGGTCCGCGGCGCCCGGGGCGCAAGAGTGCATCCGCTACGGGATCCCGGCCTTCCGCCTCGGCGGAAGGCTGCTCGTGGGCTTTGGCGCGGCCGCGAACCACTGCGCCTTCTACCCCGGGTCTCACCCCCTGGAGGCCCACCGGGACGAGCTCGAGGCCTACGACACCGGCAAGGGCACGATCCGCTTTCGGCCGGACCGTCCCTTGCCGGTTGCACTGGTGCGAAAGCTCGTGAAGACTCGGATCGCGGAACGAGCCGCCCGGCAGCCCGTTTCCAGGGGCGGGACGGCGCGCCGCCGGTGATGCCGATGCCCTCGGGCAGCGGTGATCCGGTCGATCGGAGACGTGGAGGACAACGATGAAGGTTGTGCGAGCGCTGACTCTCCTGCTCCTCGCCCTGCCCGTGGCGGGTGGCACGCCGGACGAGTCCGGAGAAAGACCCCGGCATCGCATCATCCCGATTCATCCGATGTCGGAGGATGTCGAGATTCTCCATGGCGATCCGGAGAAGCCGGGGGAGCCGTTCGTCATGCGAATCCGCGAGCTGCCCGGGGGCGTCATTCCGCCTCATCGGCACGACGTGGACGAGCACATCACGGTCGTGCAGGGGACGCTCTACTTCGCGGTTGGCGAGAAGTTCGACCGCGGCGCGATGAGGGAGATCAAGGCCGGGGGTTACGTGTTCATCCCGAAGGGAAGCACGATGTTCGGATGGACGCCCGAGGCCGCGATCGTTCAGGTCCACGGTGTGGGCCCCTTTCACATTCACTGGCGCGCCGGGACCGGCTGGCGCGACCGGCTGAAGACGCTGGACGATCCGGACGCCGCGTCGGTCTTCAAGTTCAAGAGGGGACAGACGGTCGTCGCCAGGCGGGGCCGGGGGCGCATTCGCCAGGGATACGATTCCGGCGAGATGATCGGCTACGAGATCGACGGCGAGGACGGGAGCCTGTTCGCGGCAGAGGAAAGCGAGCTCGCTCCTGCCGACGAGCGGTGATCGGCTCGCGGCGGACGGAAGGCCCGTCCGGCGGCCGCCCGTGAGGAGCCCGCGATGAAGGTGTCGGTCTTCGTCGGCACGAGCCTCGACGGCTTCCTTGCGCGGCCCAACGGCGAGCTCGACTTTCTTCCGGCGGGCGGCGGCGAGGCTCACGGCTACGACGAGTTCATCGCGAGCGTCGACGCGATCGTGATCGGCCGCAAGACCTTCGAGACCGTTCTCGCCTTCGAGGGATGGGCGTATGGCGACAAGCGCGTCGTCGTCCTGAGCAGCCGTCCCGTCGACCTGACCGCCGGCGGCAAGGGCGTCGTCGAGCACCTGTCCGGCCCTCCCGCCGGGATCGTTTCGCGGCTGGCGGCGAGCGGCGCCCGCCACCTCTACGTCGACGGCGGGATCACGATCCAGCGGTTCCTGCGCGCCGGGCTCGTCGACCGTCTCATGATCACGCGGGTGCCGGTTCTCATCGGGGAGGGGATCCCGCTCTTCGGGCCGCTCGAGCGCGACATTCCTCTCCGCCACGTGGCGACGCGGCAGTATCCGAGCGGCCTGGTGACGAGCGAGTACGAGGTCGCCCGCTGACGGCTCCCCGGGCTCGGTCCCGGCGCCGCTACTTCTCGGTGTCCTTCCTCCCCGCGCTCAGGCTGTCCCAGTTGACGATCGCGTTGAAGACGAGGGATTCGCTGCCCCGCGTCTCGCCGCGCCAGAAGGGGTTGTTCGAGAAGAGCACGACGTGGCCCTTCTCGACCGGCACGTCCACGACGGCGGGATGCTGCGCAATCTCCTGGCCGCCTTCGAGCAGCCCCGAGACGAGAAGCTCCTTGGCGTCGGCGTAGCGCAGCGCCACGCGCGGTCGGAAGGCCGGCGGAATGACGAAGGGATTGTTGCGCTTCTGCTCGTCGGTCAACGGCAGAGCCTCCCAGGGCTCGGCCTTGGGCAGCTCGGGGGCCTCGATCGGGGCGCGGCCGACGACGTAGTCCGGGTCGTCGGCGGTGCCGCGTCCGGTCGCCCGCCCTTTCTGTTCGGGGAAGCGCGGCCCGCCGCGGCGTCCCGCGATGTTGGACAGGTTGAAGATCGGGCCGTCGAAGGAGAAGATCGAGGGCGTCTCGGGATAGCCGTACACGATCGGGCTCGAGGCGTCCACGAGCTTCGAGCGCACGACGCTTCCGGTCAGCTTGAGCTTCTCGGCCTCGGCGACCGAGACGCCGGGCGCCAGCCCGTACTCGACGGCGAGCTGCGCCGTGTCCATCGCGGTGATCAGCAGGCCTCCCTCGGCGACGAAGCGGCGCAGGTTCTCGACGCCCGAGAGCTCCAGGCCCGGCCGCATGTCGTCGGTCGAATCGATCCGGCCCAGGTTGGGAGTCAGGCTCGTGGTCTTCCAGGGCAGGGGATTGGCCCACATCGGCATGCCGGCGACGATCAGCCGTGCCCCGATCCCGGCGGGCGGGAAGACGATCACGTCGAAGCGCGACCGCAGATCCGGCGTGCGCGCGACGGCCTGCGTGCTCAGGTATTCGTAGGGGACCCTGCGCTCGTCGAAGGCCTGCCGCCACCACCCTTCGTTCTGGGTCCAGATCCAGGTGTGAAGCAGGGCGATGCGCGGCGCCTGCAGCGCGTGGACCGAGACCTTGGGCGCCGCGGGCAGCGCCGTGGCCGTCAGGCCGAGGTCGGACGCCGCGCGCTGGAGCTCCTCCCGGCCGGCGCCCCGGATCAGCAGCGAGCCGCGCGCGAACTTCCGGCCCGCCGCCTCGAACGGCTCCTCGGCCGCCTCGAAGGACGCGCTCTTCAGGACGAAGCGCAGTGTCGCGAGGCTGCTCTCCGCGGTGTTGTTCACGGCGAGAAGCGCCCCCTCTCCCTTCACGCCGCCCGGCGCCGTGACGGGTCCCGCGACGCGCTCCATGGCGGCGCCGAGCACCCTGGGGTCCGTCGCCCGCCGGACTTCCACGCCGTAGAGCTCGCCGAAGGTCCAGCCGGTGTCGTCGTAAGGGGTCTTCTGCGGGTCCTGCGGGCTCCAGTACTGGTAATCGAGCATCGCGTCGGCGATCCGGCTGTAGGGCTGGTCCATCCGGACGAGGTAGCTGCCGCCCGGGAACGTGCGCGTTTCGGGAGCGGGCTTCTCCTCCCTGGCGCCGGGCTTCTTGCCCGCGGCGCCCTTGTCCTTCTCCTCGTCCTTGTCCTCCTTCTTGGGCTTGCGCGGCGAGGAGACGGTGGCCGTGAAGGCCGCCGTCGCGCGGTGGATCTCGCATCCCTGCGCCTGCAACACCCGCAGCAGCTCGGCCTGCGCCTCCAGCCGCGGGTCGTCCGCCGGGAAGACGTAGGCGGCGGGGCCCTCGGCCGCAGGCTTGCCCACGGAGCGCTTGCTCTTCAGGTAGAAGTTCCGCAGCAGCTCGGCGCGGTTTTCCGCCACGTAGTGGAGCGAGACGAGCAGGCCCGTCTGCTCGTAGTTGTTGTTGTCCCGCTGCGACCACCTGGCCTTCGGCAGCGGCGGGTTCTGCCGGTACCAGGTCCTCGAGTACTCGGCCGGCTGCAGCGTGCGCTCGAGCGTGTCGGCGCCGGCGTTGCCGAAGGTCTCGTAGAGGCGGGAAACGCCGTTGTGCGACGCGGCGATGAACATGAGGTAGCCCGGCGACCAGGTGTCGAAGTTGCCGTGCGCGAAGACGCCGGGCATCCCGAAACGCGTCATCTCCTGCACGTTGTTCCAGCCGATCATCTGCCACTCGTTGGTCAGGATCGGATCGAGCCAGGCGTTGTAGGGGCCGTCCCCGACCGTGTTGTCGTAGAGGTAGGGCACCGACTCGTGCAGGTCGTGCAGCACCTGCGCCTTCGCGTCGAGGTACGCGTTCAGGATGTTGCGCGTCAGCTTGAGCGTCAGCCCCATGGCATCCCGGTTGTTGTCGTGCGCGACGTAGTGGCCCCAGTAGACCAGCGGCGGCCAGTTCTCGCCCGGATGCGCGAGGTGCCAGTTGTAGACGTCCACCTGCCGGTCGCGCCCGTCCACCTCGACGATCGGCGTGATCATCGTCACGACGTGCTCGCGGATGTCGCGGACGTAGGGGCTGTCGTCCACGGCGAGGCGGTAGGCGAGCTCCATCAGGGCGGTCGGCGCCCCGGTCTCGGGGGAGTGGATCGTGCCGGTGATGTAGTAGACGGGCACGGACGCCGCGACGAGCTTCTCGGCCTCGGCGTCGCCGTCCTTCAGCGTCCGCGGATCGGCGAGCCGTGCGAGGCGCTCCCGGTTCTCGTCGAGCCTGGCGAGCAGCTCCTCCGAGGCGACCGTCACCGCGATCATCTCGCGTCCCTCTTCCGTCGTCCCGATCGTCCGGACCCGGACGCGCGGCGAGGCCTTCGCGAGCTCGCGGAAGTAGCGGTAGACATCGGCCGTGTAGGGGAGCTTGCCGGGCGCGCCGGCCACGTCGCCGAGCACGGTCCTGGGCGTCGGGATCCCCGGCGCGGCGGGCAGGTAGTCGACCAGGGGGGAGAGGAAGAAGCCCTCGGTCGTGTACTCCTTGATCTTCTTCGTGTACTCCGCGTCGAGCGGCTGCGCGGGGTCCCGCCCGGGACGGCTGTCGTCGGAGAGCAGGGGCGCGGCGGCGAGCAGCAGGAGGGCGCAGGGGAGGAGCGATAGCCCGGGGGATCGTTTCATCTTGTTCCTCGCAAGTCGGCGCTCGGTGCGCGAAGCCGCGCGATCTTATCCGCAGTGGCGGCGGATCGGCTACGATGCCGCCGCTTGGCGACCTCCGCCGATTTGCTCTTCGCGCTCCTCTCGGAGCCCCGCGTTCGCCGGGAGTCGCCGGCGCGGATCGCGCGGGCGCTCGGCCGGCTGGCCCGGACGGCGTCGCGGGACGCCGGAGTGCTCATCCGGCTGCATGAGCGGCTGCTCTTCCTGCTCGCCTATCCGCCGTCCCTGTCCTCGCGAGGCCGCGCCGCGGCGCTTCTCGAGCGGATCCCGGGAATGGTCGAGCGTCTGGAAACGGAGGGCGCGGACCTTTCGGCGTTCGACGATCCGGAGTCCGCGGGGATCGCGGGGACGACGGTGACGACGGAGTTCTCCTTCGACAAGTCGCGGTGGCTCCAGAGCCGCTTTCCGGACCGCGTCGGCATCGACTGGGACGCCGCCGACCAGCCGGACCGGCTCGGGGCGGCGCTGCCGCGCTTCGTGCCGCTGCTCGAGGAGGAGGCGCTCGCGGACGCCAACGTGGACTACCGCGCCTGGTTCTCCGCGGCGCGCGGCCGGGGCCGCGGCGACCTCGCCTGGCTGCTCGAGAGGTTCGAGAGCCTGCCGGAGGGTCCGAGGCGCCGGGCGGAGCTCTTCAACGCGCTCGCCCTGCCGGTCGAGTGGCGCCTCGGCCGCCTGCGCCAGTCCCGCACGTTCCTGCGCCGGCCGGTGCGGAGCGTGTTCCTGCACCGCGAGAAGCTGCTCTCGCGGGGCGACGTCTCCCTCGAGGCGGAGCTCTCCTCGGCGCCCCTCCGGGTGCGCCGGCTCTCGCGCCGGGAGGCGGGCGCGATGCTCGACATGGCGCGCGCGTCCACGGCCGCGCGCTACCGCGAGTTCTACGGGTTCACGTACGGGGATCCCTCGGCCGGCTGGGCGGCCCGCGTCGGACGGGGCGTCGAGATCTTCCTCTTCGGCATCGAGCCGGCGTGGCGCCTGCCGCTGCGGGCCGGGTACACCGCGCTGACGCTCAAGAACGGCGTGCCCGCCGCCTACTACGAAGGGCTCTGCTTTTTCGAGCGGATGGAGGCCGGCTTCAACGTCTACTACACGTTTCGCGAAGGCGAATCGGCCTGGATCTACGCGAAGGTCCTGAAGCTCTGCCGGCAGATGCTCGGCGTGACCTCGTTCTCGATCGATCCGTACCAGATCGGCTTCGAGAACGAGGAGGCGATCGAGTCCGGGGCCTTCTGGTTCTATCGCAAGCTCGGATTCCGGCCGACGAACCCGGGGGTCGCCGCGCTCGTCGCGCGGGAGGAGGCGCGCCTGGCGGCCGATCCCGGGTACCGCACGTCCGCGCGCACGCTGTCCCGGATCGCGACGTGCAACCTGCTCTACGAGGCCGGCCCGCCGCGCGGGGAGTGGGACCGGTTTCACATCCGCAACCTGGGGCTCGCGGTCAACCGCCGGATGGCGCGGGAGTTCGGCGGCGACGCGCGGGCGTTTCGGCAGGCGAGCCTGCGGCGCGTCTGCCGCTTGCTCTCCCTGGACGCCGCCCCCTGGCCCGCCGCCCGCCGCCAGGCGCTCGAGGATCTCGCCCCGGCGCTCGGCGCGATCCCGGACCTGCCGCGGTGGACGCGGGAGGAGAAGGAGGCCCTGCTCGGCGTGATCCGCGCGAAGGCGGGCCCGGACGAGAGGGCCTACCTCGCCCGGATGCGCCGCCACCGCCGGCTCCGGCAGGCGTGGATCGCCCTCGGTTCCCGGAAGAGAAATAGTTAACTAGTCGGTTAACTGTTCGCCGGCCGGCCCGGCGTTTCGCGCCTGGACGATCTGCGCGAGGATCGCGACCGCGATCTCCTCCGGCGTGCGCCCGCCCAGGGGCAGGCCGATCGGCGCGTAGAGCCGGGCGAGGCTCTCCTCCGAGAGGCCGGCCTCGAGCAGCCGCCGGCGCCGCTTGTCGTGCGTGCGACGGCTTCCGAGCGCCCCCACGTAGAAGGCGGGGGAGGAGAGCGCGACGGAAAGCGCCGGGTCGTCGAGCTTCGGGTCGTGCGTCAGGACGGCGACCGCCGAGGAGGAGGTCAGCCCGATCTCGCGAAGCGCGGCGTCGGGCCAGGAAGTCAGGAGGCGGTCCACCGAAGGGAAGCGCTCCCGGTTTCCGAAGGCCTGGCGCGGGTCGACCACCGTGGTGCGGAACCCGAGCGTCCTGGCCATCGCGGTCAGGGCGAGCGCGATGTGGACGCCGCCCACGGCGACGAGCTCGGGCGGCGGGGCGAGAATCTCGATGAATGCCTCGGCTTCCGGCCCCGACGGCTCGCCCTGGAGCGGAGCGCGGCGGCTCCGGCGCCGCGCCAGGGCCTCCGCGGCCGCGCGGCGGGCCGCCGGGTCGAGATCCGGCCCGAGCGACCCGGTCACCCGGCCGTCGGCGGCGGCATAGAGCTTTCGTCCGAGAAGCGCTTCCGGCCCGCGCACGACCGTGACGACCGCCGACGGATACGGGGAAACCGCGGCTTCGCGATAGGCCGCGAGCGTTGCCTCGTCGAGCGGCTCGACGAACACCTCGATCGTCCCGCCGCAGGCGAGCCCGACTTCCCACGCGCGGTCGTCGGTGACGCCGAAGTGGAGCAGGCGCGGCCTCCCGGAGGCGAGCGCCTGCCGCCCGGCTTCGAAGACGGCCGATTCGACGCAGCCGCCCGACACCGACCCGGCGATGCCGCCCTCGGCGGTCATCGCCATCTTCGATCCGGCGGCGCGGGGCGCCGAGCCCCAGGTCTGGACGACCGTCGCCGCGGCCACCCGCTTTCCCTCGGACCTCCATCGCTCGATGTCGGGAAGGACCTCGCGCATGGCGTCCCCCGTCAGCTCGCCCGGGCCTGCTGCCGCCGGCCCGGACGCCGGACCGGAATCGCCTCCAGGCGCCGCGACAGGTCCTCGAGGGTCGCCAGGTTGTGAATCGGAAGGAAGTCGTCCACGAAGGGAAGGGCGGCGCGAATGCCGCGCGTCAGCGGCTCGTACTCGGGCGAGCCGAGCAGCGGATTGAGCCAGATCAGCCGGTGGCAGCTTCGCTGCAGGCGCGCCATCTCCGAGGCGACCAGCAGCGGGTCTCCGCGGTCCCAGCCGTCGCTGACGATCAGGACGACCGCGCCGCCCGAGAGCACGCGCCTCGCCCAGCGATAGTTGAAGGCCTTGAGCGACTCGCCGATGCGCGTGCCGCCGGACCAGTCGGGAACGGCCCGTGTCACCTCGACCAGGGTGGAGTACGGATCGCGTCCCGAAAGCTCCCGCGTGACTCGCGTCAGGCGCGTGCCGAAGAGGAAGGCCTCGACCCGCCGGTCGAGCCCCCGCGCAAGCGCGTAGAGCAGGAAGAGGACCAGGCGCGTATACCGCTCCATCGAGCCGCTGATGTCGGCGAGCACGACGAGCGGCCGCGGCTTGGAAGTTCGCTCGCGACGCGCCCACTCCAGAATCTCGCCGCCGTGGCGCAGGTTTCGCCGAAGCGTGCGGCGCAGGTCGGCGATTCCGCCGGTCCCGGGCTGAAGGCGGCGCGCCCGCCGCAGCCCCGGGTTCCAGACGAGGCCCGAGATGATCCGCTCGACCTGGCCGATCTCCTCGGCGGTCATCTCGGCGAAATCCTTGTGGCGGAGGATCTCCCGCGCGCTCCAGGTGAACGTCGCCTGGACGACGGGCGGCTCCGACGGGTCGGGCTGCGGCTCGCGCCCCGGCGCCGGGGCGGGCCCTTGCCCCTTCAGGGGAGGCGCCGTGAAGCGCGGCCGCCGGAATCGCCGACGCTCCCCGAGCGCCGCGAGGTCGAGGGCCGTCGCGTCCCGCGATGGCGCCCGGAAAAAGGCGGCGAAGGCCTCCTCGAAGACGGGAAGGTCCTCCTTCCGATGGACCAGCAGGCAGCGCGCGGCGTCGTGAAATTCCGCCCGCGATCCGATCGAGACGAACTCGAGCGCGCGCGCGAGGTCGATCATCTGCCCCGGCCCGGCGTCGAGCCCGAGGCCGCGCAGCACGCGGCCGAAGTGGAGCAGGTTGCCGAGCAGCTTGCCGCTCACGGCTTCACGCTCCGGCCCGCACCCGCGCCAGGATCGCCTCCGCCGCCTCCCCGCGGATCTTCTCGACGTCGTCCTGGTACTTCAGAAGGATGCCGAGCGTGTCCGCGACGACGCCCGGATCGAGCGCCTCGCGGTCCAGGGCGACCAGCGCCGCCGCCCAGTCGAGCGTCTCGGCGATCCCCGGCAGCTTGTAGAGGTCGGCGCGGCGCAGCTCCTGGACGAAGCCCGCGACTTCCCGCGCCAGGCGCTCGGACGCCTCCGGGACCTTCGTCTGCACGATGGCGAGTTCGTCCTCGAGGGTCGGGTAGTCGATCCAGTGGTAGAGGCACCGCCGCTTCAAGGCGTCGTGGACCTCCCGCGTGCGGTTGGACGTGACGATCACGACTGGCGGCTCCTCCGCCCGGATCGTGCCGATCTCGGGGATCGTGATCTGGAAGTCCGAAAGAACCTCGAGCAGGTACGCCTCGAACTCCTCGTCGCTTCGGTCGATCTCGTCGACCAGGAGCACCGTCGGGCGGCCGTCCCGGGAGCCCTCGATGGCGGAGAGAAGCGGCCGCCGCAGGAGAAACTCGGGCCCGAAGAGCTCGGCCTCGGCCGGGCGCTCGCCCCGCGCCTCGAGCAGCCGCAGGTGCAGCATCTGGCGCGTGTAGTTCCACTCGTAGACCGCGTGGTGCACGTCCAGTCCCTCGTAGCATTGCAGCCGGATCAGCTGCGCGCCGAGGATGTCGGAGAGGACCTTGGCGACCTCCGTCTTGCCGACCCCCGCCTCTCCCTCCAGAAACAGGGGGCGCTTCAACTTCAGCGCCAGGAAGATCGCCGTCGCGAGCCCCCGCGAGGCGCGGTACCGGCGCTCCCGGAGGGCGCTCTGGAGCTCGTCGATCGAGGCAACGGGCATGGAGCGGTGAAAGCGGGCGCCCGGGGGGAGGCCGCTATGCCCCGGCCTTCCTGGCCGCCGCCGCGAGCGCGCGCCCGGCCAGGACGGAGGCGAGATGAACGCGGTACTCCCCGGAGGCGTAGAGATCGGAGAGCGGATCCGAGATCGCCTCGGCCACCTTCGCGGCCGCGGCGGAAATGGAAGCGCCGTCGGGCCGGGCACCGGAGAGCGCCCTTTCGGCCGAGGCGGCCCGGACGGGGTTCGACGTCGCGCCGCCGACCGCCAGGGCGACGCGCCCGCACTTGCCGCCGGAGACCTCGACGAGCGCGGCGATACCCACGACCGCGAAGGAGGACGCCGGATGGCGGTGCTTGAGATACGTGCCGCCGGTGCCCTTGCCGTAGGGCGGCACCAGAACCGCGACGACGATCTCGCCGGGCTTCAAGGCCGTCGTGCAGAGATCGACGAAGAATTTCTCGGTCGGGATCTTCCGCTCACCCTTCGGCCCTTTCGCCACGACCGTGGCGCCGAGCGCGACCAGCACGGTCGGCAGGTCCGCCGCCGGGTCGGCGTGGGCGATCGAACCGCCGATCGTTCCGCGGTTGCGGACCTGAAGATCGCCGATTTCGCCCGCGGCCTCGGCGAGCACGGGGCAGGCCTTGCGGAGGACGGGGGAGGAGGCGATCTCGGCGTGCGTGGTCGTGGCGCCGATCCAGAGAAACTTGCCGCGCGGCTGGATGCCGGAGAGGCCCCTGATCGAGCCGATGTCGACGAGCGCCTTCGGGCTCGTCAGGCGCAGCTTCATGGCGGGCAGCAGGCTGTGGCCTCCCGCCAGCACCCTCGCGCCCTTGTGCTTGCGCAGCAGCGCCATCGCCTCGGCGATCGTCTTCGCGCGGTAGTAGTCGAAGCCGGCGGAGTACATGGCTACCTCCCCTTCGCTTCGCGGATCGCCCGCCAGACCCGCTCCGGGGTCAGAGGCATGTCGATCCGCTCGACGCCGAGCGGCGAAAGAGCATCCATCACGGCGTTGTAGACGGCGGGTGTCGAGGCGATCGTCCCGGTTTCGCCGATGCCCTTGACGCCCAGAGGATTCACGCTGGTCGGCGTCTCGGTCATGCCGAGCTCGAAGTTGGGGAGGTACTCGGCGCGCGGCAGGGCATAGTCCATCATCGAGCCGGTCAGAAGCTGCCCGGCCTCGTCGTAGGCCGCTCCTTCCCAGAGGGCCTGGCCCACGCCCTGCGCGATGCCGCCGTGGATCTGCCCCGCGACGATCATCGGGTTGATCACCCTGCCGCAGTCGTCGACCGCCACGTAGCGCTCGAGCTTGATCTCGCCGGTTTCGGAGTCCACCCGCACGACCGCCAGGTGCGCGCCGAAGGGGTAGACGAAGTTGGGCGGATCGAAGAAGGCCGAGGCCTCGAGCCCCGGCTCGAGCCCCTTGGGATGGTTCCAGGCGACGTTGGCCATCAGGGCCACGTCCTGGATCGTCTTGAACTTGGCCGGGGAGCCCCTCACGAAGAACTTCCCGTCGGCGTAGTCGATGTCCTCGACCGCCGCCTCGAGCAGGTGCGCCGTGACGATCTTCGCCTTCTCCTTGATCTTGCCGATCGCGCCCATCAGCGCGCCGCTGCCGACGGGAGTCGAGCGGCTGCCGTAGCTGCCCCAGCCCATCGGCGTCTGGTCGGTGTCGCCGTGCATCACCTCGACGTCCTCGACGGGGACGCCGAGCTCGCTCGCGACGATCTGCGCGAAGGTCGTCTCCTCCCCCTGGCCGTGCGGCGAGATGCCGACGAAGACGTGGACCTTGCCCGAGGGGTGGAAGCGCACGATGGCGCTTTCCCAGAGGCCGCCTCCGAAGCCGACGGCGCCGGCGACCTGCGAGGGACCGAGCCCGCAGATCTCGGCGTAGGTCGAGAGGCCGATGCCGAGGTATTGCCCGTTCTTGCGGAGCTCCGCCTGCTTGCGGCGCAGGCCCTCGTAGTCGGCCATCTGGAGGGTCTTCTCCAGCGCCGCGACGTAGTCGCCCGAGTCGTAGGTGAGTCCGGTCGCGACCTGGTAGCCGTCGGAAAAGGGCGGGATGAAATTCTGACGCCGCAGGTCGGCCGGGTCGCGTCCGAGCTCCCGCGCCAGCAGATCGACCAGCCGCTCCACGATGAAGGTCGCCTCGGGGCGCCCCGCCCCGCGGTAGGCGTCGACCGGCGTGGTGTTGGTGAACATGCCGAAGACGTCCTCGTGGATGTTGGGGATCCGGTAGGCGCCCGAGAGCATCAGCCCGTGAAGAATCGTCGGGATGCCGGTCGAGGCGGTCGAGAGGTACGCGCCGAGATTCGCCCAGACCTTCGCCCGCAGCGCCGTGATCGTGCCGTCCTTCTTCGCCGCGAGCTCGACCTCCTGCACGTGATCGCGCCCGTGGATCGTGGACTTGTAGTTCTCCGAGCGCGTCTCGGTCCACTTGACGGGGCGGCCGAGCGCCTTCGAAGCGAAGATGACCATCGTGTCTTCGGGGTAGTGCGGGATCTTGCTGCCGAAGCCGCCCCCGACCTCCGGCGCCACGACGCGGATCTTGTGCTCCGGGATGCCCGTGTCGAGCGAGAGCAGGAAGCGGACGATGTGCGGGTTCTGCGAGGTGACCCAGAGCGTGACCTCGCCGCTACCGGAGCTGTACTGGGCGAGCGCGGCGCGCGGCTCCATGGCGTTGGGGATGAGCCTCTGGTTGCGGATCCGGTCCCGGACGACGACCTCGGCGGAGCGGAAGGCCGCGTCCACGTCCCCGCCCTTCACGTTCCAGCGGAAGCAGACGTTGCCCGGCGCCTCGGCGTGCAAGAGCGGCGCGCCCTTCTCCCCGGCCTGGTGCGGATCGGTGACCGCCGGCAGCGGCTCGTAGGCAACCTCGACGGCGTCGGCCCCGTCGCGGGCGGCGTAGCGGTCCTCGGCCACCACGATGGCCACGGCGTTCCCGACGTAACGGACGGTCTCGGTCGCGATGGGAGGATAGGGCGGCGTCTTCGTGTCGGAGCCCGGCACGACCCACGCGCAGGGAATCGCGCCGAAGCCCGCCTCCTTCATGTCGGCGCCGGTGAAGACTCCGATGACGCCCGGAACCTTGCCCGCCTTGCGGACGTCGATCTTCTTGATCCGGGCGTGCGCGTAGGGGGAGCGCACGACGGAGAGGTGCGCCATGTTGGGGAGGACGAAGTCGTCGGTGTAGCGCGCCTGCCCGGTGAGCAGCCTCGGGTCTTCGCGCCGCTTGATGCCGGAGCCGAAGATGCGCGATGCCATGGCCGCCTCCTTTACGCGCTCCGCCGCTTGCCGCCGCCCATGCGGCCGGCGGCTTCCTTCACGGCGGCGACGATGTTCTGGTATCCGGTGCAGCGGCACAGGTTCCCGTCGAGGCCGCGGCGGATCTCCGCCTCGGTCGGGCGCGGGTGGCTCTCGAGCAGCTCGCAGGCCGTCAGGATCATGCCGGGCGTGCAGAAGCCGCACTGCAGGCCGTGCTTCTCCCAGAACGCCTCCTGGATCGGATGGAGCTTGCCGTCGGAGGCGAGGCCTTCGATCGTCGTGACGCGCGACCCGTCGGCCTGGACGGCGAGCACGGTGCAGGATTTGACGGCCTTGCCGTCGAGCAGCACCGTGCACGAGCCGCACTGGCTGGTGTCGCAGCCGACGTTGGTGCCCGTCAGCCCGAGCGTTTCCCTCAGGTAGTGGACGAGGAGCAGCCGCGGCTCGACCGGGTGGGTTTGCCGTTTTCCGTTGACGGTCATCGAGACGGGAAGCTTCATGGAGCTGCTCCCTTCAGGATCGGAGGAAGGTCGCGGTCAATGGGCGGCCGAAATGAGGAACCGCAGGGGCGTCGCACCGTGGCCATCGGGCAGAGCCGGGAGTATATGCGCCCGCCCGCGACGCGTGTCAATTCGCGGCGTCCGCGGGAGCGAGGCGGGGGCTGCGCGGCATCGGCCTCTCGGGGACGTCTTCGAGGAGGCCGCCGGCGCCGAGCGCCGCGATGTCGCGGCGCGACAGCCGTTCTCCCGCGAGCAGCCTCGGCAGGACCCAGTCCACGACGTTGACCTTCCGGCTTCGGGCGCAGCCCGGCGCGCCAACGACCGGGACGGTTCCCAGGTAGGCGACGAGCAGCAGGTTGCCCGGATCGACCGGAGCGCCGAATCCCGCGACCTCGCCCCCGGCGCGCTCGATCGCCCTCGGGGCGATGTCGGCCCGGTCCACGATGGCGGTCTCGCCGGCCAGCACGATCAGCCCCGCGCCCGCCCCGGCCTGCCGGCGCAGCGCCTGCGCGAGGGCCTCCTCTCCGGCCTCGTCCTCGAGGGGCACGAACTCGACCCAGTCGACGGAGGACCCGAGCGCCTCGACCCGCGAGCGCAGCGGCGCGTCGAAGTCGCGCGTCACGCGAGAGGCGACGGCGGGCGACCCGGAAAGGATGAGGCCGACACGGCGGGGCGGCAGCGGATCGAGGTAGAGCAGCGGCCCTCCCTGCGCCGCGGCCCCGACCGCTCGGGCAAGCGTCTCGGAGGCGACGGCGTAGGGGATCACCTTTACGGTGGCCACGATCTGCCGGGGCGAGACGGCGGCGTCTCGGGGGAGCGTGGACAGGCAGACGCCCTCGGAGAGGTTGAGAGCGGTCAACCGCTCGGGGTCCAGCCGCAGGACGCCGCGCTCGCGCGCGATCAGGTTCGCCCGCCCGGCCGACGGGGCCGCCGCGTCGATGCCGGG
>JBLMXY010000018.1:0-8708 GCA_050257975.1 Acidobacteriota bacterium | reverse complement strand
CGCTCCGCCTCTGTCCGAGTGCCCGAACTGCCACGAGGCGAAGCAGCCCCACCGCGTCTGCCCGCACTGCGGCTACTACAAGGGAAAGCAGGCGATCAACACCTAACCGTCGCTTCGCGCTTGCTCGGGACCTGCGCCTGAGGGCGCACCGGCGAGCGGCTCGCCCGGATGCGGGCTCGACCGCTCGCCTGGACCCTCGCGGCGCGCTGCGCTCCCGCGGCGCAAGGCTCCTCCCTCGCTTCCGCTCGGGAGACTCCTCGCGCCGCGACCGGGGCTGGCACCGGACCGGGCCTCATCGCGCCACGGTCGGACATCCGCTCGCATCGCGAATAGTCTCCCGACGAAGGAGGGAGGAGGTTCGCGATGCGGGAGCGAGGGGCTTGCGAGGGAACAGGCGAACGATCGAGGCCGCATCCGGCCGAGTCGTTCGCCGGTGCGCCGCAGGCGCAGATCCCTCGCAAGCCCCGAGCGACGGATATAATCCCCGCCGCCGTGCCATCCGCGAAATCGACGGGCGAAACGCGTATCGCCGTGGACGCCATGGGCGGCGACAACGCCCCGCTGGTCAACGTGGACGGTGCCGTCGCCGCCGCCCGGGAGTTCGGCATCCCGAGCCTGCTCGTCGGGAAGACCGCGGATCTCGAGCGGCTGCTCGAGAGCTCCGGATACCGGGGCGGCGAGATCGAGATCGTGGACGCGCCCGAGTTCATCACGATGGACGATCCGGCCACCGCCGCGATCCGCAAGAAGCGCAACTCCTCGATCCGGGTGGCGGCAAACTGCGTGCGCGACGGCCGGGCCGCCGGGCTGGTCTCGGCCGGGCACACGGGAGCGGCGATGGTGGCGGCCAAGATGGTCATCGGCACGATCGAGGGCGTGGACCGCCCGGCCCTGGCGACGATCCTGCCGAACCTCTCCGGCCACTGTCTGCTTCTCGACGTCGGCGCCAACCCGGACGCCCGCACCCAGCACTTCAAGGAATTCGCGGTCATGGGCTCGATCTACGCGCAGCTGGTCTTCGGCAAGGCGAACCCGTCGATCGGCCTCATGTCGATCGGCGAGGAGGACACCAAGGGCTCCGCCAGCACGAAGGAGGCGTTCAAGACCCTCAAGGACGCGGGGTTGAACTTCGTCGGCAACGTCGAGGGGCGCGACGTCTTCAACGGGAAGGTGGACGTCATCGTCACGGACGGCTTCACGGGCAACGTCATCCTGAAGGTCTCCGAGGCGCTGGCCGAGATGGTCGAGAAGATGCTCCGGGAGGAGATCAAGAAGACCCTGCAGGCTTCCGTCGGGTTCCTGCTTTCGCGCTCCGCGTTCCGCAGCTTCAAGTCGCGGATCGACTACTCGGAATACGGCGGGGCGCCGCTCCTGGGCGTCAAGGGGTGCGTCATCATCTGCCACGGCCGCTCGAGCGCGAAGGCGATCAAGAACGCCATCCGCTTCGCGGCCGAGTTTTCCCGGCAGCGGCTGGCCGAAAAGATCCAATCCTCCATCGCCGCGCTGCACTCCCACGAGGCGCGCGCCGAGAAGCCCGAGGTCGCGCACGCGCCGGGCAAGGAGGCGCGGTCCTGAGCGCGCTGGCGCGGGGGCGCCTCCCGCGATGATCCGCGCTCGCCTGGCCGGCGTGGGCTCCGCCGTGCCGAAGAAGATCCTCTCGAACGCGGACCTGGAGAAGATCGTCGAGACCTCCGACGAATGGATCACGACGCGCACGGGGATCCGCGAGCGCCGCATCGTCTCGGAGGGAGAGAAGTTCTCCGATCTGTGCACCAAGGCGGCCGAGCTGGCGTTGAAGCGCGCCCACGTCCGCGCCGAGGATGTGGACATGATCCTGGTGGGAACGATCTCCGGCGACATGCCCTTCCCGGCAACGGCCTGCCTGGTCCAGAACAACCTCGGGGCTTCGCAGGCCGCGGCTTCCGACATCTCGGCCGCCTGCGTCGGCTTTCTCTATGGGCTGCACCTGGGCGACGCCCTCATCCAATCGCAGAAGGCGGAGAACGTCCTGGTGATCGGCGGGGAGATCCTTTCGCGCTACGTGGACTGGACCGACCGCTCCACCTGCGTGCTCTTCGGGGACGGGGCCGGCGCCGTGCTGCTGCAGGCGACCAAGGGAGACCACGGCATCCTCGGGACACGCATGAAGTCCAATGGGGCGCTCGCCGACTACATCTGCATGCCGGGCGGCGGATCGAACCACCCGGCCAACGACCCGAAGCTGGTCGGGGAGCGGCTCGCCTTCATCAAGATGCGGGGCAACGAAACCTTCAAGGTCGCGATCAAGCTGATGGCCGACATCAGCACGGAGGTGCTGACCGAGCAGGGCTTCAGCCGCGAGGACGTGAGTCTCTTCATCCCGCACCAGGCAAACGCGCGCATCATCGACGTGGTGGGCGAGCGGCTCAAGCTGCCGCCCGAGCGCGTCTACAAGAACGTGGACCGCTATGGAAACACGTCGGCGGCCTCGATCCCGATCGCGCTCGACGAGGCCGTCCAGAAGGGGATGGTCAAGACGGGCGACCTCGTGCTGCTGACGGCCTTCGGGGCCGGGCTGGTGTGGGGAAGCGTGCTGGTGAGATGGTGAGAGACAAGGCCCGAGGAGCGAGGAGCGAGGGGCCAGGGGTTAGAGACCCTACTCGGGCACTCTTCCCTGACCCCTGACCCCTAACCCCTGACCCCTGCCCATGCTGGTTCTCCTCTTTCCCGGCCAGGGCTCGCAGTTCGTCGGCATGGGGCGCCAGCTTCACGACGCCTCCGCCGCCGCGCGCGCGGTCTTCGAGGAGGCGGACGCGGCTCTCGGCTTCTCGCTCTCCCGGCTTTGCTTCGAGGGCCCGGAGGAGGAGCTCAAGGCGACCGCCAACACGCAACCGGCCGTGCTGACCCACTCGGTTGCGGCCTGGCGGGATCTGGAGAAGCGTTTCCCGGAGCGGCTGGAGGGCGCGGCGATCGCTGCGGGCCACTCGCTCGGGGAGTATTCGGCCAACGTGGCGGCCGGGGCTCTCTCGTTTCCCGACGCGGTGCGCCTGGTGCGCCGACGCGGCGAGTTCATGCAGGAAGCCGTGCCGGCGGGTGTCGGCGCGATGGCGGCGATCCTGGGCCTTCCGCCCGAAGCGGTCGAGTCGGCCTGCCGCGAGGCGGCGCAGGGAGAGGTCGTCGCTCCCGCCAACTTCAACTCGCCCGAGCAAACGGTGATCGCCGGCCACGCCGAAGCGGTCGCCCGCGCCTGCGCGCTCCTGACCGAGCGCGGAGCAAAGCGCGCGGTCCCGCTCCCGGTCTCGGCGCCGTTTCACTGCGCCCTCATGGCTCCCGCGCGCGAGCGGATGGAGCCGCTGCTCGAAGCGGCGACGTTTTCCGACGCGCGCCTGCCCGTCGTGACCAACGTGGACGCCGCGCCGGTCTCCTCGGGCCCGGCGCTGCGGGACGGGCTCGTCCGCCAAATCGACTCGCCGGTGCGCTGGGTGGACTCGGTCCGGCGCCTGGCAGCGGAGGGAGCGGACCGAGGCCTCGAGATCGGCCCCGGAAACGTGCTCGCGGGCCTGGTGCGCCGGATCGAGAAGGGCCTCAAGGTCGAGACGTACGCGGGATGACCCGGATCCCGCGGCGGATCGCGCCGCTTCTCTATCTTCTCGCCCTCGCCTCGGGCTGCGCGACGGCCGGAAGGCCGGCGGCGTCTGCGATCGACGCCGAGGTCGCCGCGGCGTCGGCGCGCTGCGGCTGCCGGATCGGCGTCGCGGCCAGGCACCTGGAGAGCGGACGCTCCTACGAGCACCTGGCCGACGCCGAGTTCGAGAGCGCCTCGGTCATCAAGATCGCGGTCCTGACCGAGGCGATGGCGGAGGTTCGGGAAGGCCGCATCGATCTCTCCGAGCGGTGGAGGCTTTCCGAAGCGGAGAAGGCGGACGGATCGGGTCTCCTCCTGATGCTCGACGCGGGGCTCGAGCCCACCTGGAACGACCTGCTCACGCTGATGATCGGGCCGTCGGACAACACGGCGGCCAATGCGTGGATCGACCGCCTCGGCATCGAGCCGATCAACGCGCGCATGGAAGCCCTCGGCTTCTCTCACATCCGGCTGCTCGGGAGGATTCCGGCGTTTTCCCGCCGCGGCGAGGCGCCGTCGGCCTGGAAGGGACTGCGCGTCGGATCGGTGACGCCCCGCGACGTCGCGCTCTGGTACGAGCGGATGGCGAAGGGGGAGCTTCTGGACCCCGACTCCTCGCGGAAGATCTTCGCCTACCTCGACAAGGACCCCAGCCGCCAGCGAGCGGCGCGGCGATTCCCCCCGGGAGACCTCTGGGCGGGCAAGAGCGGCACCATGAGCGGCGTTCGCAACGACTCCGGGATCCTCCGCACCGGGAAGGGAAGATTCGTGCTGGTCCTCTTCACCGACGGCGCGACGGCCTCCGCGCCCAACCCCGCGGACCATCCCGCCACACTCGCGATCGCGGACGTGGCCCGGACGATCGTGGACGCCTGGAGCCGCGACCTGCCGGACCTGCCGGAGGGGCCGCGCTGACGCGCCGTCGCGGCCGGCCGGGCCGCGGAGGGGAACGGATAGACTCGCTCTTCCAATGAGACGGTTCGAAGGCCGCACGGCGCTCGTCACCGGCGCCTCCCGGGGCATCGGAGAGGCGATCGCCCGGCGCCTCGCCTCCGAGGGGGCGCGCGTGATCGCGGCGGCGCGTTCCCTCGAGGCGCTCGAGAGGCTCGTCGCCGGGATCGCGTCGGCCGGGGGACAGGCGGCGCCCCTGCGGATGGACCTTTCCGACGGCGGCTCGATCGAGGCGGGCGCCCGTTCGGCTCTCGAGGCGCACGGCGCGGTCGACGTCCTGGTCAACAACGCCGGAATCACGGAGGACAACCTGATCCTGCGGATGTCGCGCGAGGCATGGGACCGCGTGATCGCCACCAACCTGACGGGAGCCTTCCTGCTCACGCAGGCGATCGTGAAGTCCATGGTGCGCAAGCGGTACGGCCGCATCGTGAACGTCGCCTCGGTCGTGGGACTGATGGGAAACGCCGGACAGGCCAACTACGCGGCGTCGAAGGCCGGCCTGATCGGCCTGACGAAGTCCGTGGCGCGCGAGCTCGCGTCCCGCAACATCACGTGCAACGCGGTGGCTCCCGGCTTCATCGAGACCGAGATGACGGAGAAGATGACGCCCGCGGCGCGCGAGGCGCTGTCGGGGCAAATCCCGGCGGGCCGGCTCGGCGCCCCGGCCGACGTCGCGGAGGCCGTGGCCTATCTCGCCTCCGAGCAGGCCGGCTACGTCACCGGCCACGTGCTCAACGTGTCCGGGGGGCTCTACATCTGACGGGGAGGCGGCCACCGGCCCTTGCCTGGGAGGGGTATCTGGGGAAGAATACGGCGGCCTTTGACATCGAGGGAGGAAGAATGAGTGTCGAAGAAAAGGTGAAGAGCATCATCGTCGAGCAGCTCGGCGTGGACGCCAACGAGGTGACCCCGGAGGCATCTTTCGTCGACGACCTCGGCGCGGATTCGCTCGACACCGTCGAGCTCGTCATGGCGTTCGAAGAGGCTTTCAACATCGAGATCCCCGACGAATCCGCCGAAAAAATCCAGAAGGTCAAGGACGCCATCGATTACATCGAGAAGCACTCCTCGAAAAACTGAAAAACTCATGCCCCGCCTCTCCTCTCCCCGCCGCGTGGCCGTGACGGGGGTGGGCCTGATTTCTCCGCTCGGCATCGGCAACGCGGAGAACTGGAGCGCCCTCCTCGCCGGCCAGAGCGGCATCGGGCCGATCACGCGCTTCGACGCGTCCGCCTTCTCCTCCCGCGTCGCGGGCGAGGTGAAGGGTTTCGAGCCGTCCCGCTTCATCGAGAAGAAAGAGATCAAGAAGATGGACACCTTCATCCACTACGCCATGGCGGCGGCGCAGTTCGCGATGGAGGACTCGGGCCTGCCCGTGACCGACGAGAACCGCGCGCGCATCGCGGTGGTCGTGGGGTCGGGCATCGGGGGCCTGCCGCTGATCGAGGAGACCCAGCGCAAGTACGTCCAGACCGGAAACCCGCGCGTCATCTCCGCTTTCTTCATCACGGGGCTGATCGTGAACGAAGCGGCGGGGAACATCTCGATCAAGTACGGCCTGAAGGGGCCCAACCTCTCGACCGCGACGGCCTGCACGACCGGGGCCCACGCCGTCGGAGAGGCGTACCGGATGATCCAGTACGGCGACGCGGACTCGGCGATCGCGGGCGGAACCGAGGCGGTGATCACGCCGCTCGCCGTGGGGGGCTTCGCCGTGATGAAGGCGCTGACCTCCCGCAACGACGATCCGCAGCGCGCCTCGCGGCCCTGGGACCGCGACCGCGACGGTTTTGTCATCAGCGAAGGGGCGGGCATCCTGATTCTGGAGGAGATGGAGGCGGCCAGGAAGCGCGGCGCCCGGATCTATGCCGAGCTGTCCGGCTACGGGATGTCGGGCGACGCCTACCACATCGCGGCGCCGTCCGAGGACGGCGACGGGCCCTCGCGGGTCATGCGCAACACGCTCGCCGACGCCGGAGTCGAGCCGGAAGAGGTCGACTACATCAACGCGCACGGCACCTCGACGCCGCTCGGCGACCGGGCGGAGACGCTCGCGATCAAGACGGTCTTCCGAGATCATGCCCGCAAGCTCGCGGTTTCTTCGACCAAGTCGATGACGGGGCACCTGCTGGGCGCGGCCGGAGGACTCGAGTCGGCGGTCTGCGTGCTTGCGGTCCACCACGGCGTGATCCCGCCCACCATCAACTACGAGAACCCGGACCCCGAGTGCGACCTCGACTACGTGCCCAACCAGGCCCGGGAGAGGAAGATCCGCTGCGCCTTGAACAACTCGTTCGGCTTCGGCGGGACCAACGGCGGCCTTCTCTTCAAGAGGTTCGAATGAACTCGCTCGTCGCCATCGCCTACGTCCCCGACACGGAGACGAAGATCAAGGTCGCCGCCGACGGCAAGTCGATCGACGAGGCGGACGTCAAGTGGATCGTTTCGCCCTACGACGAGTACGGTCTGGAGGAGGCGATCAAGACCAAGGAGGCGAAGGGGGCGGGCGCGGTGACCGTCGTCTGCGTGGGTCCCGAGCGGGCGAAGACGGGGCTGCGGGAGTGCCTGGCGCGCGGCGCCGACGATGCGGTCTGGGTGGACGCGGGGGACTCGCGGTACCTCGACGCCCTCGCGACCGCCAAGGCGATCGCGGCCGTGGCGAAAGAGGGCAAGTACGACTTCCTCTGGTTCGGCCAGAAGGGGGTCGGCTACGACGAGTCCCTGGTGGGGCCGATGGTCGCGGAGCTCCTCTCCCTGCCGCACGTCGGTAACGTGATTCACCTCGAGATCGGCGAGGGCAAGATCACCGCGCACCGGGAGATCGAGGGCGCGCACGAGGTGGTCGAGTGCGCGCTGCCGGCCGTGCTGACCGCCCAGAAGGGATTGAACGAGCCGCGGTACGCGTCGCTGAAGGGGATCATGGGCGCCAAGAAGAAGCCGATCGCCGAGAAGAAGCTCTCGGCGATGGGCATCGGCGAGGCGGACGCCGCCGGCGCCAGGACGCGCTGGCGCAAGCTCGAGCTTCCGCCGCCCCGCAAGGCCTGTCACATGATTCCGGCGGATGATCCCGCGGCCGCGGCGAAAGAGCTGGTTCGATTGTTGCGAGAAGAGGCGAAGGTGATGTAGTCGTCAGTCGTCGGTTCTCAGTTCTCAGTGTCGGAAGGGATGCGAGGACTCGATGCGGAGAACTGATAACTGATGACTGAGAACTGAGAACTGAGAACTACCCATGAAATTTCTCGTCTTCATCGAACAGCGCGAAGGCAAGATCCGCAAGGCCTCTCTCGAGGCGCTCTCGCTCGCGCGGAGGCTCTCCGGCGGCTCCGTGGCCGCGGTGCTGCCGGGCAAGGGCGTGACGGCGCTGGCAAACGATCTCGGCCCCTACGGCGCCGGCGTCGTCTATGTCGCCGACCGCGACGAGCTCGCGCTCTACAGCAACAAGGGTTACGTCGGGGCGCTCGACGCCGCGGCGTCGAAGGAGAGCCCGGACGCCGTCCTGATCGCCGCGACGGCGATGGGCAAGGACGTCGCGCCGCGCTTCGCGGCCCGCCGCGACGTCTCGGTTCTGGCCGACGTCATGGAGCTTTCCCTCGAGGGAGACCGGCTGGTGGCCTGGCGTCCCGTCTACTCGGGCAAGGCGCGCGCGCAGGTCGACTGCGGCGCCGCCAGGCTGCAGGTCGCGACGACGCGGCCGAACGTCTTCGCCGCCGAGGCGCAGGCGGGCGCGCCGCCCCGCGTCGAAACGCTCGATCTGGGCGACATCGCCCCGCGCGCCCGCGTCGTCGAGATCCAGGCCTCGGAGTCGAAGGAGCTCGACGTGGCCGAGGCCGACGTCATCGTGTCGGGAGGGCGCGGCATCAAGGGGCCGGAGAACTGGCCCGTGATCCGCGACCTGCAGGAGGCGCTCGGCGCCGCCCTCGGCGCGTCGCGGGCCGTGGTCGACGCCGGCTGGATCGATCACCAGCACCAGGTCGGGCAGACCGGCAAGGTCGTGTCGCCGACCCTCTACGTGGCCTGCGGCATCTCCGGCGCGATCCAGCATCTGGCCGGCATGGGGACCTCGAAGGTCATCGTCGCGATCAACAAGGACCCCGAGGCGCCGATCTTCAAGGTCGCGACCTACGGCATCGTGGGGGACCTCTTCCCGATC
>JBLMXY010000017.1:0-4778 GCA_050257975.1 Acidobacteriota bacterium | reverse complement strand
CCGCGAAATTGAACGCGGCCTTCAGGATCTCCGGCTTCCGAGAGCCTCGCGCCGGAGACCGACGCCCGGCGCTCCTTCTTGTGGGCCGCGACCCGAATCGCCTCGAGGTCGGTCGGCCTTCACGATTCGGTGCGCGATGCCACGGCGCCGGTCCGCAACAACGGCTTGCACAACGTGGCATCCCGTCATCGACCCGGGTTCGGACGGATTCGACGAAAGCGGTGCGCGACCAGAGATGCGAGGCCCAGTACGGCCGGCACGGCCACCCTTGGGCTCACACCGCCGGCTCGCGCCCGGCGATGGAGATCCCTCGGCTCCGTGCGAAGCGCTCGACCAGGTCAGCGATCTGCTCGGTTCCGTTTTCTGCCCGCAGCGCTTGTCCGATCTGGCGTGCGCGCTGTGCGACTTCCGGACGCAGCAGGACGTCGAGCGCGGCGGACAGGCGCCTCGGCGCGAGCTTCTGGAATGGAAAGGTCGTTCCCGCTCCGAGCTGCGTCACCCGGCGGCCCCAAAGCGGCTGATCACTGAACAGCGAGCACACGAGGGTCGGCAATCCCGCTCGGAGCGCCGCGGCCGTGGTTCCGGCCCCGCCGTGATGAACGGCGGCGCGACAGCGCGGCAGGACCCGATCGTGATCGAACGCAGGCGCGACGAACAGGGTCTCGGGCAGGGACTCGCGGGCATACTGGGTCCAACCCGCCCCCACCAGCGCGCGGATCGAATGCCTCTCGCACAGCTCGATGACGTCACGCAGTACCAGTGCCGGATCCAGCACGGGCATGCTGCCGAATCCAAAAAAGACGGGCGGAAGCCCAGCAGCCAGCCATTCGTCGAGTCCGTGCGGCAGGGTCGCCTCCCCGAGCCGCTCGCGAAGCTCCGGCGCGACGGTCGCGTACCCGCCCTGCCAGTGCGAGCGGGGGACATCGTCCGGAATCGGGAGCACATGCTTGCTGTACATGTGGATGAAGGCGCCTTCCTCCACGCGCGGACGACGTTTCCATTCCGGAAGCCCCAGTGCGCGACGTGTGGCATTGAAGAGGTCCCGTTGCCCGAGCCAGTACGCCGATATGTACAGGTCCCAGCTCAGTCTGTTGAGCCAGCCGAGGTGGTAATCACAGACCGGCAGCAGGTAGCTCCCGAAGCTCGCCGTCTTGAACATCGGGAGCGTAGCCAGGCACACGTGCGGCACGTCCAGCGCCTCTGCGAGGCTGGCGCCGCGAAACACGGTCACGATCGTCGAGCACACGAGGTCGGCTCCGCGACAGGCTTCGCGGCAGATCCGGGTGATGTCGTCGTCGTGGCGTTCCTCCAGAGCGGCAAGCTCGCGAAACAGCGTCGACGACTTGCCCCTGGCGAGGAGCTGCTGCCCTCCCGGTGACCTCATGAAAGCCTCGACATCCGGGTACATGGGAAGAACATCGACGCCACTCCGCTTCGCCCAGTCTGCGGAGTTCACGTTGACGGTGAGCCGGACCTCGTGTCCGCGGCGTTTCAAGGCATCGGCCACCACCAGCACGGGCTGAATGTCGCCTCGCGACCCGTAGCCCAGAATTGCGACCCGCATCTGGTCCCCCAATCCGAACCATGGATCTCGTCAACCGGCCGCGCCCTGTGAAAGATGGTATCTCCCGCCAGGGAGCGCAGCACGTCGAGACCGCCCGTCGCTCTGAGCATGGCTAACGGCCTGGCGGTGCGCGCCTAAGAAATTCGAACCACGTTTTCCGCTCAGCGAAACTGTGGGCTCGCACCGCCGAGCGGTCAATCGAGCGGGAACGCGCGCATCGCGTTGCGCCTCGTCGGGAAAAATCGGGTCGTCAAGGTGCCCGAGGCGGCCCAGATCGCAGATGAGTTAGCCGAATTGCGCCAGGGCCGGCCCGAGCGCGATCGCCGGGGCAGCGACGGAGCGGATGGCTCAGGGCTTTGGGTGGCGATTAGGCTGCCCGAAACAGCGGCAAGGTTCGGCCCAACCGTCTTGGATCTCGGGAATTAGCTTGGAGCGGGAAACGGGGGTCGAACCCGCGACATCCACCTTGGCAAGGTGGCGCTCTACCACTGAGCTATTCCCGCAGGGAGGCGAAGGATATCGGAGGGTTTGCGGCCGGTCAAGCCTCGGCGGCCGGGGGCGCCAGCTCCGCGGCGGTTCCGCCGCAATGCGCGCAGACGCGCACGGTGGAGTTGCCGAACTTCTTCTCCGGCGCGCACTCCTCGCAGAGGGGCCGCGCGGTGTCCTGGCACTTGTAGAAGGCGAGCTGCTCGGTGTGCGTGCGGCAGCGAGCCGGAGGCGTGACGCTCGAGGTCGCGCGGAGCTTGAAGAGGGACTTCAGGAACGGAACCTCCCCCGCGGGAATCGCGGCGGCCTCGTCCACGGAGACGAAATCCGTCTCGGACACCTCGCCGGTGCGGATCAGGTTCCGAATCCCGCGGCGGTCGAACAGGTCGTTCTCGAAGCCCTGCTTCTCGACGCGAAACTGCTTGCCGGCAGCCGCTCCCTCCGGCGCCTCCGAAGGGAAGGCGCGGGACGAGGGCGGGGTCTGCCTCGGCGTCTTCGCGGGCGGCGGCGGCGGCGCTTCGGGAGCGGCGGCGGCAGGCGGATCGGCCGCCGCCGCGGCGGCGCTCTGCGCCTGGAGCCTCGCGTAGACGCGGGCCTCCTCGCGGGAAGGGAAGTCCATCGGCTTCTCGCAGTGCGGGCAGCGGAAACGCGCCTGGACGGGCGGAATGCGCTCGAGGAGGATGGAAAAGTTCCCCGAGCAGCTCGGACACGTAAACGTGTAGTGCAGTTGCGACTCGGTCAACCCGCTCTCCTGTGAAGAGATGCGCAGATTTTAGCATGCGCGACGGCGCCGATGGCGGCCGGTAAGATTGTCCGCATGATGCCCATCTCCTGGGCGCGGCGCATCGCGGCCCGCCTGCGCGGCCTCCCGGTCCGGCCGCGCGGCTCCCGGGGCGCCGGCTACGACTGGGAGCGCGCGGCCGAGAAGGCCCTCGGGGCGGCGGGATATCGGATCCTCGCGCGCAACTTTCGCGCGCGCTCGGGCGAGATCGACTTCGTGGCGGAAGAAAACGAAATCCTCTGCTTCATCGAGGTCAAGGGAAGAAGCGGCGAGGGATTCGGGGCGCCCGCCGAGGCGGTCACCGCGGAAAAGCGGCGCCGGATCTTCCGAGCGGCCGAGGAGTACCTGCGGAGGAAGCCGGGGCGGCGGCCCGTGTGCCGTTTCGACGTCGTTTCGGTCCTGGAGAAAGAGGGCGAGGGGCCCCGGATCGAGATCCTGCGCGACGCCTTTCGGGGGCCGGTGGCGCGCCGTCACAAGCGATGAGGCCCCGTCTGGCCTCCTCGCGGCACGAGACGGCGAGCCGATCGTGCATATGATGTGACACAATGATATGCTCTTTGCATGCGAACCACGCTCGATCTGCCCCCGGAGACTCTTGAGACTGCCCGGCGCGCCGCGGGTCTCGCCACGAAGCGCGAGACCGTGATCGCGGGCCTGGAGGAACTGATTCGGAAGGGAAAGCGGGAGCAACTCCGACGGCTGGCGGGACGCCTCCGCCTCAAGATTGACCTGACCCGCTCGCGCAAGCGCAAGAGCGCGTGACCCTGGTCCTTGTCGATTCCTCGGCCTGGGTCTCTTTCTTCCGAGGAGACGCGGAAGCCGTATCGCGGATCGATCCCTTCCTCGCCGAAGGAGTCGTCGCGATCAACCGCGCCGTCTATGCGGAAGTCGTCTCGGGCGCCCGCACGAGTCGTGACTTCGAGCTTCTGAAGGACCTCCTCAAGGGCCTGGAGTGGCTCCCGGAGCCAGAGGATCTCTGGGAGCGCCTGGCCGAATATCGCTTTGCACTCGCCCGACGCGGGCGCCAGAGCGCGCTCGTGGACCTGATGGTTGGAATCGCGGCGATGGACTCGGGCGCTCTCCTCCTCACCCGCGACCGGGACTTCTCCCGGATCCAGACCGTGCTGCCTCTCGAGCTGGAGCTCTTCTAAGGCGAAGTCTGAGGAGCGCACCGGAAATGGGCAAGAACCGGCTCGAGGCCTTCAGCGACGGCGTGATCGCCATCCTGATCACCATCATGGTGCTGGAGCTGAAGGTGCCCAAGGGCGAGACGATCGAGGCGCTCGAGCCGCTCACTCCGGTGTTCCTCTCCTACGTGCTGAGCTTCGTGTACCTGGGCATCTACTGGAACAACCATCACCACCTGTTCCAGGCCGTAGAGCGCATCAATGGGCGCGTGCTGTGGGCCAACCTACACCTGCTGTTCTGGCTGTCGCTGCTACCGTTCGCCACGGCCTGGATGGGAACGACCCGGTTCGCGACGTGGCCGGTGGCCCTGTATGGCGCCGTGCTGCTGCTGGCGGCCTTCGCCTACTACCTGCTGGTGCATGCCCTGCTCGCCGTGCACGAACCTGGCTCCACCCTGGCCACCGCCCTGGGAGGCGACGTGAAAGGCAGGCTCTCGCTCGCTCTCTACCTGCTGGCGCTTCCGCTTGCCTTCGTGAGCTCAGGGATGGCGTCTGCGATCTATTTCCTGGTCGCAGCCATGTGGCTCGCGCCCGACCCGCGCATCGAGAAGCGGATGGCGGAGTGAAGCCCCGTGGCAGCCGCGCCCGCCAGGTGTCCAAGACCATCAACGTCCCGCATCTGAGGAGAATAGCATGCCAGCCGACCACAACCTCCAGTCCATAGCGCGCAAGATCGTGGCGGTCCTCTTCGCCCAGCAATCTCTGGCGTCGGCCGGATTCATCGCCGCGGCGACCCTCAACTCCATCGTGGGAGCCAAGC
>JBLMXY010000016.1:0-69638 GCA_050257975.1 Acidobacteriota bacterium | reverse complement strand
ACCGGGTGCGTCAGGAGCCTCTCGAGCCAGCCGGGGTACTGCGCTTCGGACTGGGCCATGTCGCGCACGCCCGCCTCGAAGTACTCGCGGTTGGCGTTGACGGTGCCGACCATCACTTTGTTGCCGAGGACGAACCCCAAGTTGATCTTGTCGGCCGGCACCATGACCTGGCGGTCGCCGCCGGTGACGCTCGAGAGCACGAGCACGCCGTTCTTGCCCAGGGCCTGCATGGACTCGAAGACGATCGGCGAGAAGCCGGTCGCCTCGAAGATCAGGTCCCAGGGGCCGCTCTTGCGCGCCTGCTCGAGCACCGGCGTCTCCTCGGTCGAGACGTAGCGGGCCCCCAGCGCCTCGAGCAGCTCCGAGTTCAGGTAGGGTCCCTTCTGCTTGCCGAAAGCGGTGACCTCGATGCCGCGCAGCCGCAGCGCCAGCGTGGCGAGCAGCCCGATCGTGCCGGCCCCCATGACGGCGGCCCGCCTCGGGCGCCAGACGCGCAGGCGTCGCTGGATCTCGTAGGCCTGCGCGATCCCCTTCTCGGCCACCGTGAGCGGTTCGAGCAGCACCCCGACGTGCTTCAAGCCCTGCGGGATCTTGACGATGAAGTCGGCGTCGTCGACGTAGTACTCGGTCAGAAAGCCGTGCCGCAGGTTGATGCCGCGCTCGTAGTAGACGTCGTCGGTCGTCATGTCGGAGGCGCCGATCGCGTCGTAGAGGCTCATCCCGGGACGGCGGACGGTCGCGACCACGTAGTCGCCCGGGGAAAGCTCCGTCACCTTCTGGCCGACCGCCTCGACGCGGCCGAAGTTCTCGTGGCCGAGAACCAGGAACTCGTAGCCCGGAGGGGGAGCGCCGTACTCGCCGGCGTTGATCTCCTTGTCGGTGCCGTCCACGCCGCATCGCAGAACCCGCACCAGCACACCCCGGCCGTCCGGCACCTCGGAGAGGTCGGGCCTGGGCAGCTCCGCCAGGTGGATCGAGTCGGGCTTCCTGGGGAATACGGCGATGCCCTTGACGGCGCTCATGAGGGAGATTCCTAGGCCGCCGCCGTCGCGGCGGCGAGCGGGAGAGACAGGGGGGCCGTCCGCATCGCGGTGGCTCCGCAGGCCGGGCAGATGTGGACCTCGGCCAGGATCCCCACGAAGTCGATGTCGGCGGCGTTGGGCCCGTCGCCCGCCCAGGAGAGATCGAGCCTTTCTCTCTGGGGGACCATCGCGTTGTTGCAGCGGGGGCAGCTCAGTTTCCTTTCCATCGCAACCTCCTCTTCGCCCTTTCTTTCTCGTTCTTGACCGCGACCCTTCGATGCCGGCGGGAGAGCCCGGGTTTCGGCGGGTCAGGCCTGCGCGGTGAGAGACCGGCGGCGAGGCCCGAAGTGCGGCGCCAGCAGGCCGCGCAGGGCGAGGCGGGCGCGGTGCAGGCGGATCTTGACGGCGTTGGGGGTCAGGGCCAGCAAGCGCGCCGTCTCGTGGGTGGAGAGACCCTCGACGTCGCGCAGGATCAGAACGACGCGGTGCGAAAGCGGCAGGCTCTGGACGCACGCGCGGATCGCCTGCCGCGCCTCGGCGTTGGAGGCGACGGCCTCGGGCGAGGCGCCGGCCTCGTCCCAGGGCTCGACCGGCCCGAGATGCCGCCCCTGCCCGTCGAACCGAGGCAGGAGCTCTTCGATGCGGCGCTCCGGAGCGCGGGAGGCGCGCCGTGCCTTCATCAGCGCGGCGTTGATGACGATCCGATGGAGCCAGGTCGAGAGGCTGGATTCCCCGCGGAATCGGGGAAGCGCCCGGAAGGCCGAAAGGAAGGCTTCCTGGACCGCGTCGCGGGCGTCCTCTTCCGAGGCCAGGAAGTGCCGGGCGACCGCGAGAAGCCTTCCGCCGTGCTCGCAGACGAGCGACTCGAAGGCCTCGTGTTCGCCGGCCTTGAGGCGCTCGAGGAGACTCCGGCTGCCGGCCGCCGGGCCGCCGACCGCGCCGGGCCGGGCAGCCGGGGAACCGCCGGGCTCCCGCTGCGCGTTGACCTCCCATTGCCTGCTCACCCCGGTCCTCCTCTCTTTGGAACGCTCGGGGGAGATTCCCGAGTCTTGTCCCTTAGACGGTGGGCCGGCCGGGCAGGATTCAGCCGCCGACCCTCCCTTTCCCGGGGTCTCCGACTCTCGTATAGTTCGGCCCAATTCGACCGATCCGGCCGAGCCGGAACCACCAGGAGGACGCGATGAGCTACATCGTCGAGGCGCCCGTCGCCGAGAAGGAGCCGGAGATCTTCTCCTCCATCCGGACCGCCTTCGGATTCGTTCCGAACTTCTTCCGCGCGCAGCACCAGCGCCTCGATCTCGTCGAGGCCGAGGTGGGGTTGATCGACACGATCCTGATCAAAGAGGTCGGCCTGACCCGGGCGCAGAAGGAGTACATCTTCCTCGTCTGCTCGGCAGCCGACTTGAGCACCTACTGCCTGACGGCGCATTGCGAGATGGTCCGGATGCTCCACATCGAAGGGCCGGAGCCCGAGCAGATCGCCGTCGACCACCTCCAGGCGGACATCTCCGTGGCGGACAAGGCGCTTCTGAATTTCGCCCTGAAGCTCAACCGGGAGCCGAAGAAGATCGAGCGCCGGGACATCGACGCCCTGCGGACGTACGGATTCAGCGATCCGCAGATCGTCGAGGCGATCGTGATGGTCGGCCTGTCGAAGTTCTCGACGACCATATCCTTCGGTCTCGGAACGGTGCCGGATTTCGACTCCACCCGAGTTCTGCAGGCGCTGAAGTAGGAGCCTGCCGCCTCACTCGCTCTCCGGCTCGCGCAGGGCGGCCAGGATCCGCTCCGTCAGGCGCTCCGAAACGTCCACGGGCACGTCGAGGGAGCCGTGTTCCGTGACGATCCGAAGCGTCTTGCGGGTCGAGTCCAGAATGACGCGGCAGGTGGCGCAGTGGGCCAGGTGCTTTTCGATCTGCTCGCGCAGCTCGGGCGTGATGCCCCCGTCCAGGATGTTCGACAGCTCGGCGCGCAGGTCGTCACAGCTAAACGGCATCGGCCCTCCTCGCCGCGATGAACCGCGGGGCCAGGGCCTCCCGCAGCATCAGCCGGCCGCGCAGCAACCGCGTCTTGAGCGTCGGGATCGGCAGGTCCAGGGCCTCGGCCGCCTCGGCGGTGGAGAGCTGCTCGATGTCGCGCAGCATCACGGCCATCCGGTAGAGCGGCGGCAGCCCGCGCAAGGCCTCCTGCACGATCTGCCGCATCTCCTCGCGGACCACGCGGCTCTCCGGGTCCTCGGCCCAGGGGGCGACGCGGGACGGGCGGAACTCGCCTTCGTCCGCTTCGTCCAGGCTGTCCATCTCTTTGCGGCTTCGAAGCCGTTCGATTCCCTCGTTGATGGCGATGCGGGTCAGCCACGTCGAGAACCGCGCCGCCCCCCCGAAGTCGCCCATCTTGCGGAAAACCTTCAGAAACACGACCTGGGTTCCGTCTTCGGCGTCCTGGGCGTTCCCGACGAGGCCGAGAAGGGTCCGGTAGACACGGTTCTGGTGCCGGCGCAGCAACTCTTCGAAAGCGCTCATCTCGCCGGCGCGCGCCCGGGCGACCAGCCCGGAATCGGGATCGGGCGATGCGGGCGCACTCTCACCATTTTCCGTTAGACGACCCGACCCCGTCTCGGGATTCACGGCCACCGTGGCCGTCTCGGCGGGCGGGCTCGGCCGGGGCGGGAAGTCGGGCGAGGTGCCCAGCCCCTTCTGGAGCGTTTGCAGCATGGCAGTCAGAGCGGTCGTCGCGACCGCCTCGAGGATCTGGGCCTCCGTGAAGCCGCGCGCGCGAAGGCCCGCGAGGTCCGCCTCCGCGAACTCGCCCTGGCGAAGGCAGAGCTTCCGGGCGGCGTCGAGGAGGGCCTTGTCGGCCGGCGAAAGGGGGGACCGCCGGTAGTCGGCGGCGATCTGACCGGAAACTTCCGGCTCGACGCCGAGGTTCCGCAAGACCTCGGTGTGGACGGCGACGAGGCACTCGTTTCCGGCGGCGCCCGAAAGGGCGAGCAGGATGTACTCCTTCTGCACGCGCTTCAAGACGTCGTTGGACAGCAGGATGTCGGCGACCAGCCGCGCCTCGGCCTCCAGGACGTCCGGGCGAAGCGTCTGCGCGCGGAAGAGATTGGGCACGAACCCGAACTTCTTCCGGAAGAACTGGAACGGGGCAAAGCCGCCTTCGGCGATCTCCGGGTGCGCGAGGTAGGGGCCGGAAGCCAGCCCGCCCGCCTGCGGCGGATCCGCGGGGAGCTCCGCCTCGGGAGCCTTCTCGGCCGAGGCCGGGTCTCGCGGCGCGCCGAGGCCGGACGACAGCGTGTAGAGAAACCTCGCGACCGCGGTGACCAGGATTGCGTCGAGAATCTGCGCGTCGCTCCATCCTCCGTCCCGCAGGGCCGCGATGTCGCCGAAGGCGACCGTGCCCGGACGCTCTCCCAGCCGCAGGCTGAAGTCCAGGAGCGCCGTCTCGCTCCCGGAAAGACCCGAGTCGTGTTGATCCTCGATCAGGTTCTGGACGCGGTCTCCCTCGAGCCCAAGGGTGCGCAGCGCGAAGCCGTGCGCCGCCATTCCCGGGAGGTTTCGGAAACGAGCGGCGAGTCCGATCAGGATCGATTCCTTCAGGATGGGCGGCAGCGTCCCCTCGACGCCCAGGACCGTCCGGGAAATCGCGCGCTCGGCCTCGAAGATGCGAGGCACGAGGCTGCGCGCCGGCAGGAGGCTCGGGAGCAGGCCCAGGGACCGGCGGAGTTCCTGGAGCGGCTCGTCGAATCCTGTCGGATCGTTTCGAGACGGAAGGGTCATAGCACCCCGGGCGCGCTCCGCGCCGGGGGAGCCTATCAGAGTTCTATGCGGACCGGGCCTCCAGGGCCGCCCCTTCGGACAGCGGGAGAGGCCCCCTGGCCTCTTCGGGTGGCCGGGCGTGCGCCGCCCGCGAGGTGTGAATCTCGACGAGGTCCTTGGAGAAGAGCAGGTCGAGCGTCCAGTCGAGGACGACCCGCACTTTCTTTTCGAAGCGCGGAAGCTTCGAGAGGTAGATCGTCCGCCACAGCCACCAGGCGAGAAAGCCCGAGAAGTTGAGGCCCAGGATGCGCGCGACGCCGGTGCGTCGGCCGATCGTCGCGAGCTGGCCGAGCGTCGAGAAGGCGAAGGGGCGAAGCGCTTTCCCGCGGGTCGCCGCCGCCAGGTTCTGCGCGAGGACGCGGCCTTCGCGCAGCGCGTGCTGCGCGGTGGGAGGGTGGGGGCGGCCCGTGCTCGGGTCCGGCACGACGGCCGCATCGCCGGCCGCCCACACGCCCGGCCAGCCCGGCACGGCGAGAAACTCGTCGACGACGACGCGTCCCCGTTCGGTCCGGCACGGCAGCGCGGCAAGCAGCGGATGGGGCGAGGTGCCGGCCGTCCAGACGAGGGTGCCCGCGGGAATCTCGGTCCCGTCGTCGAGGAGCACGCCGCCGTCGGAGACGCCGACCACCTTCGTGTTCACCCGCACCTCGACCTGGCGCCGGCGCAGCTTCTCCTGCGCGTAGAGGCCCAGCTTCTCGCCCAGCTCCGGCAGGACGACCGGGCCCGGGTGCACCAGGACGACGCGGACGCGCTCCTGGGCGAGGTGGGGATAGAAGGCGAGGGCTTCGCGGACGAAGTCGTTGACGGCGCCGACCGTCTCGACTCCCGAGAACCCGCCGCCCGCCACGACGACGGACAGCAGGTGGTCCCGCCGGCCGATCGAGCACTCGAAGTCGGCCTCTTCGAGCTGGGCGATGAGACGGTTGCGCAGCGCCACGGCGTCGGCGAGCGATTTCATGGTCAGGGCTCGCTCCTCGAGGCCCGGGATGCCGAAGAAGTTCGTCACGGCGCCGCAGCCGAGAACCAGATGGTCGTAGGAAAGCTCGTGGTGGTGCCGGCTGTCGCCGTGGAAGACCCCGACGCGGCGCCGTTCCAGGTCGATGGACTCGATGCGGCCGTGGAAGAACCGAACCCGGTCGAGGAGCTTGCGGATCGGGTTGACGATGTGCGTCACGTCGAGATCGCTCGCGGCGATCTCGTGAAGCATGGGCGTGAAGAGGAAGAAGTTGTCCTGGTTGACGAGCGTCACCTCGACGGCGGGATCGCCGGCCAGCGTGCGCTCGAGCTCGAGCGCCGCGTAGAGGCCGGCGAAGCCGCCGCCGAGGATGACGATCCGCGTGGGTTCTTGACGGGTCACGCCTTGTCCCGCCTCAGGACTTCGAGGCCATCGGCATGGCGGCCGGCGCGAGCGGAGCGGTGGCGAAGTTGACGCCGAAACGGCGGCACCAGACGGTGACGGCCTTGTACTTGCCCAGGTCGAGATCCGAGGGCACCTCGTAGTTCTGGTCGCCGATGTTGCCCTTGAGAGCCCCGAGGGGAACGAAGCCGGCCCTGGTAACGGTCTCATTGTCGCTGGCGTCGGACGCGGCGACCAGGTACACCTGCACGTCGGGGCCGTTGGAGGTTTCGAAGTCGGTCAGGCGCAGTGTCCGCTTGCCGTCGGGCAGCTGATAGAGCGTCGCGACGCCGTGAGTCTTGTGGGCGACGCCATGGAAGGCGCCCGAGGCGAGCGCCGCGGGGGCGGCCGGAACGGCCGGCGCGGAGGCCGAGAGCGGCGCGGTCGCGAAGTTGACGCCGAAGCGGCGGCACCAGACCGTGACGGCGCGGTACTTGGCGAGATCGACTTCGGAAGGCAGATCGTAGTTCTGGTCTCCGATGTTGCCTTTCAACGCGCCCACGGGGACGAAGCCGGCCCCGGTGACGGTCTCGTTGTCGCTGGCGTCGGACGCGGCGACCAGATACACCTGCACGTCGGGGCCGTTGGAGGTCTCGAACTCCGTCAGGCGGAGCGTCCGCTTTCCTTCGGGCGACTGGTAGATCGTGGCGAGTCCCCGGGTCTTGTGGGCCACGCCGTGGAAGCGTCCCGAAGCGAGCGCCACCGGGCCCGATGCCGGCGCGGCGCCGGCGTGGGAGGCCGCAACGGCCGCGGCAGGAAAGCCTTCGCTCACGGTCTTGTTGACCACGAGCCGTTCGGGCCGGAAGAGATACCAGGCGACGGCGCCGACGACGGCGGCGCCAAGGACGAGGAGCGAGCGTTTGTTCATGGCGTTGATCCTCCTTGCGGTTGTTCTTCGTTCCGCTCGGTCCGTTGGATGCCGGCCGAGGAGCCCGCGTTTCGCGGGCCCGGCGCCCCTACGGCCGGATTCCCGGGACCGCCAGCCGCATCCGGTAGAGCCCCGAGCGCGCGCAGAGATAGAGAGTCTTGCCGTCCTCGTCTCCCCAGGCGAAGTTGTGCGGATGCCTGGGCGGGACGATCGTGCCGAGGTGCTTGCCTTCCGGCGAGAGCACCCAGAGGCCGCCCGGCCCGGAGACGTAGAGATCGCCCTTCTGATCCACCTTGATGCCGTCGATCGCGTCTTCGCCCGGCGCCGAGGTCATGTCGAAGAAGACGTCGCCCTTGCCGACCGATCCGTCGGGGCGCACGGGGTAGCGCATGACGACCTTCTTCTTCTCGTCCCAGTCGCCCACGTAGAGCCACTTCTCGTCGGGAGAGAAGGCGATGCCGTTGGGACCGGTCAGCGCGTCGGTCAGCAGGCGCAGCTTTCCCTTCGGCGTGACGGCGTAGACGCCCGAGAACTTCAACTCCTTGCGCGGGTCGTCGAAGAACTTCGGCAGGCCGAACGGAGGGTCGGTGAAGAAGAGCGTGCCGTCGGAGCGATAGACGAGGTCGTTGGGGCTGTTCAGGCGCTTTCCCTTGTAGCGGTCGGCGATCACGGTCTCCCGGCCGTCCTTCTCGAGGCGGATCACCCGGCGGTTGCCGTGCTGGTCGATGGTGAGGCGGCCCTCCCGGTCGAGCGTCAGGCCGTTGGAGCCCGGTTGGCCGTACTCGCCGATGTCCGCGCCCGCGTAGCCGGAAGGCTCGCGGAAGACCTCGAGCTTGCCATCCGGGACGTATCGGTAGATGACGTTGCTGTTGGGGTCGGAGAAGAGCAGGTGCTTCTCGCCCGGGATCCAGATCGGGCCCTCCGTGAACCGAAAGCCCTCGGCGACTTTCCAGATCTTCGGGTTCGGCCCGACGATCGCGTCGATGGCCGGGTCCTTGCGGATCACCGTCACGTTGACCTCGGCCGGGGTGATCGCGACCGGACCGGGCGCGCCCGGGTAGAACTCGAGCCTCGCCTCGCGCATCCAGATGAAGTTGGTGGGGGGATTCGAGAGCGGGCCGTTGACAGCAAAGACGGCGAGCGAGATCTTCTGCCCCGGCTTCACGCGCCGGCCGACGACGAGGCGGTTGGGCGCGTTCCAGCCCGCGACCATGGAACCGCCCTTCTGCCCGAGATGGCGCGCGAGCTCCCCGTCGACCCAGACCTCCGCGGCGTCGTCGAGCGTCGTCTGGAAGACGACGGTCTTTCCGGAAGGATCGTACGCGCCGATTTTCTCCGGCACCGTGAACGTCATGCGGTACCAGGCAAAACCCAGGCGCCCGTGGCCGCGCCGGCCGGAGAGGGCCGCGGGAGCGACGGCTTCCCACGTCGAGTCGTCGAAGTCGGCGGCGCCGGCGTGGGGAATGACGTCATGGGTCCTGCCGGCCGGACCGGTCGGCTGACTGTCCGGACCCGGGCCCGGAAACTCCGTCTCGACGACCCGTGCGTCGCTGTAGCGCCACTGGCCCTTCACCAGCCGGACGCCGTCCTCCGTCGCGAGGTCGATGGAGGCCTCGGGCTTTCCGGCAGGGGGATCCTGGGGCGCCTGCGCTCCGGCGAGGACCGGCAGGCACAGGAGGGCGGTCCCGAGGAAGAGCGCCGATCGTCTGCGGTTTCTCATCGCGACCCGCCTAACGGACCTTGACGACGTAGTAGAGGAACGGGTTGGTGACTTCGCGGAACCAGTGCGGGGTGCCGCGCGGAACGATGAGGACGTCCCCCTTGGAAATCTTGCGGGTCTCTCCGCCCTGGATGGACGTTCCCCGGATCTCGTCGGGAGCGACCGTCCTGGGGTCGACCGCGGCGCCGCCGGTGACGAGGGTGGCCGTCCCCTCGATCACGTAGATCAGGTCGGCGTCCTTCGCGTGGACCTCGGCCATGCCGGCCGCCTCGCGGCGCGAGGCGTGAATCATGTAGTTGCGGCCGTCCTTCCCGTCGAAGAGGACCGCTCCCTTCGCGAAGGCGGCGGCGACGTCCGCCGCGGGATAGTAGGACACGGGAGGAGTCTCTACCTCTGCCGCGGCCGCGGCGGCGATCAGGACGAGCGCGGCCGCTCCGGCGAGGTGGATTCGCGCGCTCATCGGATCGCTCCCGCGCCGGCGATCGCGAGCTCCTCGTCCTGCTGGGCGCTCGCGGCGCCCGAGACGCCGACACCTCCCACGACCTGTCCGCCGGAGAGGACCGGCACGCCCCCTTGAAGCGGCGTGAAGTCGTTCAAGGCGATCATCGGCGTGCGGCCGTTCTTGATCAGCTCCTCGAAGAACCGCGTGGGCTTCTTGAAGATGACGGCCGTGCGGGCCTTGCCGATCGAGATCAGCGCGCCCGCGGCGAACGTGCCGTCCAGCCGCTCGACCGCGATCAGGTTGCCCCCGTCGTCCACGACCGCGATGACGCCGCCCGGCGCCGAGAGCTCCTTTGCCTTCGCTTCGGCCGCGGCGATGACCTTGCGTGCGCCCTCGAGCGACAGCGTCTTCTTGTCGGCGACCTGCGCGCGGAGCGCGGGCGCGGCCGCCAGGGCGAGCGCGGCCGCGAGAATTCCCTTCGAGATCGTGTTCATGGCTTCTCCTGATCGCGCCGGCCGCTACTTGACCGGCTGATCGAACGGCGCCTCGCCCAGGACCGCCTCCGCCCACGCGCAGTAGATCTGCACCGTGGCGACGTCGGGCACGTAGGAAGGCAGCGTGATCGACTTGTTGACCTTGTCTCCCTTGATCGCGACCTTCTGGAGCAGGTAGACGTTGCCTTTCGAGTCGACGACCTGCCAGTGCACGTCCGGGGTCTTCGGGTCGACGAAGTCGTCGGAGAGAGTCAGAACGTTCTTGCCTTCGACCTTGGTGTGTGTGACGGTTCCGCCGTTGACCTTGACGCCCGTGAACGGCTTGGTGGTGTGGCCGTCCGCGGCGAGGGCGGCCGACGCGCCGAGCCAGGCGAGCGCCGCCAGGGCCGCGGGCGCGATTCGAATCCAGGGGCTCTTGCGGTTGCGATGCATCGAGTTCCTCCTTTTGCTCGCGAGCGAATCGTCGCGACTTCGGAGGATTGGATGCGCGGGCGGCGCCGCGGTTTCGAGAGGGGTCAGACTGCGGGACGCTCGAGGATGAAGCGGCACTTCGGATTGGGGCAGGTGTGGAACTGCGCGAGCACGCCGCCCCAGCGCGGGTCCGGCGGCGTCGAGGCGAGCAGGGCGCCGTAGTCGACCTTCTCCGCGTGGAAATTCATCGGGGTGCCGCACTGCGGGCACGGGATCTTCTTCCTTTCGGGCATCGCGATCTCCTCTTCGGGCCGCGCCTCAGTCGAGCGGCACGTTCTCCCGGCCGTGGCGCAGGACCTTCGCCATCCAGACGAGCTCCTTCAAGAACTTCTCGAGCCGCCGCTCGTAAGCGGCGTCGAGGATGTCACCCGTGGCGCCGAACAGCTTTTGCACGTTCGTGAAGTTGCCGTCCCAGAAGATCGCCACGAGGCCCAGCTCCCGCAGCACCGGCAGCAGGCTCTGGACGACCCGCGTTCCGCCCCAGGGGCCGGCCGAGACGCCCACGACCCCGGCCGCCTTGTGGACGTACTCCTTCAGGTTCGTGTCCAGGGCGTGCTTCAGGATGCCCGGGTAGGCGTGGTTGTACTCGGGCGCCACGATCACGAACCCGTCGGCCCGCATGCAGAGCTTCGAGAAGTCGGCGTTCTTGATGTCTTCTCCCGCGTCCGAGGTCGGAAAGGCGAGCGTGCGCACGTCCACGAGCTCGGTCTCGACGCCTGGCAGCTTGCGAACCTGGCCGAGCACGAAGCGCGCGACGTGCTCGGAGAAGCGCCCCTGGCGCGGCGTGCCGAGAATGACCGGAAGGTAGAGCGGGCGGCTGTCGGCGGCGGCGGAGCTCATCGCGTCACCTCTCCACGATCTCGAGAACGTGCCCGTCGGGGTCCGCGACGAGAAAGCCCTTTCGGAAGCCGAGCCGGCCCTCCGGCAGCGCCACGGCGCCGGGCGAAACGAAGGGAGCCCTCGCGGCGAAGAGCCGTCGGGCGGCGGCCTCGGCGTCGGCCGTCTCCAGGCGCGTCTGCCGGTGCAGCACGTCGTTGGCGCGCGTTTCGGGCGCCGTACGCCCGTCGCGCGGCGCCAGGTACTCCAGGAATTCGACCGAGGGGCCTGACGGCGGGCGAAGGCTCGTGATGCGAAGGCGCGCGCCGAAGACGCTGTTCAAGTGCTCCTGCTCCGATCCGTAGTTCTCGCTCTCGCCGGCCACCTGGAACCCCAGCAGATTCCGGTAGAGCTTCAGGCTCGCTTCCGTGTCGGAGACGACGATCGCCGTGTGGTCGATGCCGAGGAAGAGGCGGTCGGTCGGCCGGTGCCACCGGGCGTTTCCCTTGTCGGGCGGAAACTGCAGGATCTCGAGCGGATGGCCGTCGGGGTCGCGGAAGTAGAAGGCGGAGATTCCGGCCGCGTTCTTGTTCCACTCGGGCAGCTTCTGCGGGCCGGAGGAAGCGTGTTCGACGTGGAATTGCCGCAGGCGTCGATACGCCTCGTCCATGTCCCTCACGATGATCGCGATGTGCTGGAAGGAGCGGTCGTTGCTCTTGAGATCGGACGGGATCGGCCGACCCCGCGGCGCCAGATACTCGGTGAGCTCGATCGCCTCGTCTCCCAGACGCAGCCGCGCGACCCGCATGCGAAGGCCGAAGACGCCCTCGAGTCTCTCGTAGCTCTCGCCGGCCACCTCGACTTCGGAGACCTTCTCGAACGTCAGCACCTTCGTGTAGAAGTCGACGGCGCGATCGAGGTCCGAGACCGTCATCCCGACCGAGTCGAGGCGTGTCACCAGGCCCGCTTGCGGCTGCTCTGCCCGGAGGCCGAGCGCGGCCGCCGCGAAGAGGAGAACGAACGCGCGGCGGACGCGGCGCGGGATCACTGCAGGCGCTCCTTCAGATGGTCCGCGACCCGCAGCGCGTTGGCGATGATCGTCAGCGCCGGGTTGACCGCCCCGCTCGACGGGAAGAAGCTCGCGTCCACGACGTAGAGGTTGTCGACATCGTGGGCCTTGCAGTTGCGGTCGAGGGCCGAAGACTTCGGGTCGTCGCCGAAGCGGATCGTGCCGTTCTGGTGGGCCACGCCTGCCAGCGGGATGCGCTGGCCGAGGTAGAGGCTGCGGGCAAAGAGCCCGACATGGCAGTCCCCGCCGTGGATGTCGCACCGGGTCTGCTGCTTCATCAGGTCCTGGAGCCTGGCGATCAGCCGCTTGTGCCCCTCTTCGTTGTTGGGCTTGTAGGAAAGGACGATCTCGCCCGCGCCGTTCAGCGTGACGCGGTTGTCCGGGTCGGGCAGGTCCTCGGAGGTGAGCCAGAAGTCGAGCGAGTGCTTCGCCATCAGCTCGAGCGTGAATCCGGGCGCGATGGCCGGGGCGCCGGCCTTCAGAGTCTCCCCGTCGAGCTTCCCGACGAAAGAGATGTGGCCCATCGGGTGGTTCCATTCCTTCGAGCCGAAATAGAAGTCGTTGACGGCGAGCGTCTTCTGAAAGACGGTCGGGTTCGGGCACTTCGAGATGGCCATCAACACCGAGTTGACGTGCCCCATGTAGTGGCGCCCGACGACGTCCGAGGAATTGGCGAGGCCGTTGGGGTGCCGCTCGTTGGCCGAGCGGAGGAGAAGCGCGGCCGAGTTGATCGCGCCGCAGGCGGCCACGACGATGCCGGCGGTGTACTCTTCGGGGGCGCCGTCGCGCTCGACGAAGACCTTCGTGACCTCGCGCCCCGAGGCGCTGGTCGCGAGGAGCGTGACCTTCGCGTTGGTCAACAGCGTCACGTTCGGGTGCTTCAACGCCGGGTCGACGCAGATCGTCTGCGCGTCCGCCTTGGCCTGGAGGAGGCAGGGATGGCCGTCGCAGGTGTCGCAGCGGATGCAGGCGCTCTGGCGACGGTTCTTCTCGTCGAGCATGATGCCGAGCGGAACGTGGAAGGGGCGGCACCCCGCCCGCGCGAAGTCCTCCGCGAGCCGCTCGATGCGGGGCTCGTGCGAGACCGGCGGATGCGGGTAGGGCCCGGAGCGCGGAGGCTCGGTCGGATCGGCCCCGGCCTCTCCGTGGACCTGGTAGAGCCGCTCGGCCTCGGCGTAGAACGGCTCGAACTCCTCGTAGGAGACGGGCCAGGCGGGGGAAACGCCGCCGTGGTGCCGGAGCGGCCCGAAGTCCTCCCGGCGAAGGCGGAAGAGCGCCGCGCCGTAGAACTTGGTGTTGCCGCCGACCCAGTAGTTGGTGTGCGGATGGAGCGGCTCTCCCTTGCGGTCCCGCCAGACCTCCTTGGTGTTGTAGCGGCCTTCGAGATTGACCGCGCGGGTGGACCAGTTGGCCTTTTCGCGCGGAACGTAGTCGCCGCGCTCGAGCAGCAGAATCTTCTTGCCCGTCGGCGCGAGCGCCCAGGCGAGGGTGCCGCCTCCGGCGCCCGAGCCGATGATGAGAACGTCGTAATGATTGTTCGAGGCGGGCACGGTCACTCCTTTCTTCCCGCGCGGGCCGCCTCGAGCGAGGCGTAGTCGCACCGAAAGATGCAGCGCTCGCGGTTCTCGTGATGGAGCTTGGCGCAGTGCACCGCGCGCGCTCCCGCGGAGCGTCGGTAGACCTCCGCGGCGGCGAGCATTCCGAGCGGCGGCGCGGTCAAGTAGATCCAGAGCGGGTGGAAGGCTCCGGCCCACGCGGCGGAGCCGAACGTCCGCGCCGGGTTCATGCTCATTCCGGAGACCGGGGCCTCGAACGCGATGAAGAGCGCGACGAGCGACCCGGCGAACACTCCCGTCCAGCGCGCGAGGCGGGCGTGGTTGGAGACCCGCAGGACGACGGACATCAGCAGGAAGGAGATCGCGGCCTCCGCGGCGAAGGCGGCGGCCGATCCGCCCGGGCCTGGCTCCGTCGCGGCGTAGCGGACCGAAGGATGCGCGATTCGCGGGCCGGCCAGGGCCCCCGCGACCGCCACACCGGCGACCGCGCCCCCAAACTGCGAGAGGCCGTAGAAGAAGGCGTCCGGGCCGGCCACCTTGCCGAGCCTCCAGAAGGCCAGGGTCACCGACGGGTTGAAGTGCGCGCCGCTTCTCTTTCCGAGAGGAGAGAAGACGATCGCGACCGCGGTCGCGCCCATCGCGAGCCCCGTGAGCAGCCGACGGAGGAAGGCATCGGGAAGCGCCTGCCTCGCCGGGGAGTCGGGGTGCTCGAGCAGGACGGTGACGAGGCAGGCGGAGACCATGAAGAGACCGAGCTCGGCCGCCTCCATGAGGTACTCCGGCCAGTGGCCGGCGAGCGCCCTCGCCAGCGCGCCTGATTCCCGGGCCGGCGCGGCCGGATTACCTTCGAGGCGGGTCTCGGCGAGAGGCACGCGGGTTGGATGCCCGGCGCGCGGAGGGGTTTCGCGCCGATCTACGCCGGGATCTCGATGACCGAGTCGAAGGCGCCGTAGGGGTCGGGCACCCTTGCGCCGTTGTCCGGGTCCTCGACCCAGCGGCTTTCGTCCACGAACAGCTTGTAGCGGTAGCGTCCCGGCGGAGGTAGCGGCACTTCGGCGCGCCAGACGCCGTCGGAGTCCCTGGCGAGCGGCGCCCGGCCGGGATTCCAGCCGTTGAAGTCTCCGACGACCGAGACGCGGGCCGCCGCGTCGTCGTGATAGGAGAAGAGGAGGCTTCTTCCCGCGATGCGGGGCCCGCCGAAGGCCGTGGCCGAGCCGCCGTGGCGCTCCCACAGCGCGGCCTCGACGGCGCGCCGGGCGTCGAGGACGCCCGAGCCCTGGCGTTCGACCGGCAGTCCCGGGATGCGTCCGGCCGTCCTGGCGAGCAGGTGCTTGACCGCCGCCGGGGTGAGCGCCGGGTTGGCTTCGAGCATCTGCGCGACGACGGCCGAGACGATTGGCGCGGCGAAGGACGTGCCGTCGACGCGCTGGTAGTGCGCGGCGACGAGCTTCTCGCGGCTTGCCGTCTCCCGCGCCCACCGGCGCACGCCGTCGGCCGGCGATCCGGCGAGCGCGGGCAGGTCGACGCCCTCCTCCCGCAGGTCCTCGAGCAGGGCCGGCAGGATGGCGTCCGGCGCGGCCATCAGGCGCGAGAGGGCCACGGCGCGGCGATACGCGGCGGTGCGCGGGAGAATCGGCGCCGCCACGCCGGAGGCGAGCGCAATCAACTCGGGCTTCGACAGGCCGTCGGCCGTCGGCCCGAAGCTCGAGCAGTAGAGGGAGAGCCGGGAGAGCGACGGGTCGCCCGAGTCGTCGTACCCGCCGGCCGTGATGGCGGAAGGGGCGGTCGCGGGGGGCAGCGAGTGCGGCCTGTCCGTGCAGCCGGAGTTTCCAGCGGCGGCCACGAGCACGATGCCGCGCGAAACGACCTCTTCGGCGAGGCGGTTGACCCGGTTTTCGGAGAGGGGCGCGTCGCGGTCCGCCCCGAGCGAGACGTTCACGACGCGGATGCCGTAGCGCTCGTGGTGGGCGAGGATCCACTCGAGCGCGCGGGCCAGATCCGCGTCGCCGATGCGCCCGCCGCGGCCGACCTTCACGAGGACGAGGCGGGCCTCCGGAGCGAGGCCGCGGTAGACGCCGCCGGAGAGAAAGCCGCTTCCGGCGGCCACGACCGAGGTCTGCGTGCCGTGCCAGTCGGAGTCGTCCGGATCGCGCTCCGGGTCGAGGGCACGTCCCGGCGCCTCGAGGGCGTGGAAGGCGACGATGCGGTTCTCGGGAGAAGTCAGGTCGGGGTGAGGAAAGAAGCCGGAATCGAGGAAGGCCATGACGACGCCGCGCCCGGCGTGCCGGTCGTCGGCCGAGAGGCGCGCCGGCGTCGAGGGCACGCCCGACGGCAGGGGGGAGTGCGCGTGGGAGATCCGCGGCTCCATGGTCTCGTGCGGGCCGCGCGAGCCTAGCGCGCGAGGCGAAGACCGGCCGGGCCGGCCGGAGGCCTCGCCGGCTCGGAGAGGACGGTCGTCTTCGGCTCGGCCAGAATCTGCAGCTCGAGGCGCAGGGCCTCGCCCACCGACCAGGCCTGGAACGGGCAGCCCCGCGGGCGGTGCGGGGGATCGGCGTCGGCGATCTCCGAAACGTGCCCGAGCCCGGCCTCGGAAAGGTGCGCCTGAAGCGGCGCCAGGAAGCGCTCGCGCGCTTCGCGCCTGGCGGCGGCTCCGCCGCCACGCACCCGCAGCCAGGCCTCGACGAATGCCCCGGTCAGCCAGGGCCAGACCGTTCCCTGGTGGTAGGCGCCGTCGCGCGAGGCGGGCCCTCCCTCGTAGCGGCCGGTGTAGGAAGGCTCCCCGGGTGCCAGCGATCGCAGCCCGAGCGGCGTCCAGAGCTTCCGCTCGACGGCGTCCACGACGCGCCGCGCCCGCTCTCCTTCCAGGACCGGGTAGGGCAGGCCTCCGACCGCGAAGATCTGGTTGGGCCGGAATGTCGGGTCCGCGGTTCCCGGGACGTGATCCACGTCCACCACGTCGTAAAGCGCTCCGGCCTCCTCGTTCCAGAATCGCCGGCCGAAGGAGGCGGACGCGATCTCGGCCAGGGCGAGGAAACGCCGGTCGAAGGCGCCCCCGACCTTGAGCGCGTTGATCCAGAGCGCCTGGACCTCGACGGGCTTGCCGATGCGCGGTGTCACGACCCGGTCTCCGACGCGCGCGTCCATCCACGTCAGCTGCACGCCCGGCACGCCCGCGGCGAGCAGGCCGTCGGAGTCCGCGCGGATGTCGTAGCGGGTTCCGCGCTCGTACCCCGTCAGGATCTCCCCGATCGCGCGCGCGAGCTTCTCCCGCTCGTGCTCGGAGGCCGGCCGTCCGGAGCTCTTCCGTGCCGCGAGGTAGTCGCGCGCCGCCACGACGTACCAGAGCGAGGCGTCCACGGCGTTGAACTCCGGCTCGTCTCCTCGGTCCGGGAACCGGTTGGGGAGCATCCCTTCGGAGACGGCGTCTGACCAGCCGAGCAGGATCTCGCGGGCGTCGTCCAGCCGCCCGGTTGCGAGGCAGAGGCCCCGCAGCGCGATGAACGTGTCGCGTCCCCAGTCGGTGAACCAGGGATAGCCCGCGAGGATCGTCCTTCCGGACCCGCGCGGCACGACGTAGTCGTCGACGGCGCGGTGGAGGATCGAGGGATACGCGAGGCGGCGGCGCTTCTCCTCGGCGCGCAGCGTCCGCGCGCGGCCCGCGGCGTCTCCGGCCGGGGCCGGCGCGGCGGCGCCATACGGCAGCGCTCCCAGGATCAGGATCGCCTCGCCGCGCGAAAGGTCGTAGTGGAAGACCCCGGGCGCGGCCAGGTCTTCGGCGCAGTCGAGGCCGCGCGCCTGCTCCTCGCGGTAGAGGAAGTTTCGGTACCAGAGGGGCTCGTGCTCGTACCGCCCGTTGTGGGACGCCGCGATGCCGGGCACCCCCTCGTAGGGGCGCCAGGCGACCGTCTCACCCCGGATCTCGGGATCGAAGCGGAAGCCGGGATTCTCGTGGTGGAGGGCATGGTAGTCGCGGCCGGACACGAGAGGCCGGATCGAGAGGCGGGCTTGCGACGAGGCTCCGGGACAGAGGCGCCAGGTCAGGACGCACTCGGCCGTCCTGCGGGACACGAAGATTTCCTGCTCGACGCGCGTCCCGTCTTCGAGGCAGAAAGTCCAGCGCGGCCACGGGTCGGACTGGAAGGCTTCGAGCCGCGCCAGGCCGTCGGGGGACACGACGTCGGGCAGGTAGACCTGGGAAGAGAAGGGTAAGCGGCCGGCCGGCGTCTCGACCCAGGCTTCGAGCCCGTTGACCAAAACCATGCGGCCGGCGGGGGGCGCCGTGGCCGTGAGGAGCAAGGCATGGTACCGGCGGGTGCGCGCGAGGCCCGCCGTGCCCGCGGCGAAGCCTCCGAGGCCGTCCGCCTCGAGCCACTCGGTCTCGGCCAGAGACTCGCGCCCCTGCGAGTCGGTGATCGTTCGCGTCGTATCGCTCAGGCATCGCCTCCGGACCATTGGATGCCCTCGGGCGCGGAGCGTTTCTCGCCTGCCGATCGGCCCCGCGGGGCGCGCGACTCAGCGCCCGACCGTCAGGACGAGCAGCGGAGAGACGGCGAGGCCCGCGAGAACGCTCACGAGGCCGCTCATCATGTCCTCGCGCAGCGAAAGGATGCGCCGCAGGAGCTCGCCGGGGATCTCGGCGGAGCCGGTGTCGCGGTAGGCGGCCCGCACGAGCCGCGCGACCATCCGGTCGCCGTCGTCCTTCCCCGCGCGGGCCGGGCAGGACGCGCCTCCACAGGTGAAGTGAGACGCCCGGCCGTAGAAGGAGTCCGGGAATTCCGCGGCGGCCTTCGCGCTCACCGCATGCCTCAGGACGTCACCGCCCGGCGCAGGTGAGGGTCGAGCAGTCCGCGCAGGGCCTGGCGGGCCCGGTGGAGACGGATCTTGACGGCGTTCTCGGTCACGCCGAGCAGCCGGGCGCACTCCTCGGTCGAGAGCTCCTCGATGTCCCGCATCAGGAGAACGGTGCGGTGCGTCTCCGGGAGGCGGTCGATCGAGCGCCGGACGAGCGCGCGCGTCTCGGCCCGTACGAGCAGGGTTTCCGCGGAGGCCTCCCACCGGACGGAGGGCTCGGCCTGGTGGCCGTCCTCGACGAACCGGGGGAGCAGGTCCTCGATCGACTCCTCGGCCTTGCGCTTGCGGCTGCGCAGCCTCATCAGCGACGCGTTGATGACGATCCGGTGGAGCCAGGTCGAGAGGCGGCTGCTCTCCTCGAAGGTCGGCAGGGCCCGGAAGGCCGAGAGGAAGGCCTCCTGGACCGCGTCGCGGGCGTCCTCCTCGTTGCGCAGGAAACGCCGCGCCACCGTGAGAAGGCGCCCTCCGTACTCGCGGACGACCGTCTCGAAGGCGTCCTCTTCGCCCTGGCGCAGGCGGGCGACGAGCGACGCCTCCGCGACGCCCGTGGAGGAGTGTCCCTCGACACCGTGCCCCGGAACGGAGCGGGATTCCGGGCTTGCGGGTGTTTCCATGGCGCGGGGTCGGCTCGACGCGGCCCGCCTAGGGAGTCCGCCGGCGCGAGGTCTGGATCGCCGCGACGAGCTCGTCTGGAATCCCGGTCTTCTCCAGCTCCTCGGGATCCGCGAAGGCGGCCTGCCCGAGCGCGATCGTCTGCCGGTAGGTCTCGATGTAGTGGACGCAGGAGTCGCAGACGCCCAGGTGCCGGTCGAACTCGGCCTTCTCCTCCTCCGGAAGCTCGCCGGAGAGATAGAGATACAGAAAATCGATGATCTCCCGGCAGGGCAGGTAGGGGCGGAGAGTCACCGGCCGGCCCCCGGGAATCGTCTCGAAGCGAGCGTTCGGCGCACGATCGTTGGATGCATGTCCCGACTCAGGGTTTCATGAAGCGGCGGCGTCCCGCGGGTGCGGCCGTTCCGCGGTTCAATCCTTCCAGTCGATCCCGAACCGCGCCGCGAAGCGGGAGCCGGGGTAGTAGAAGGGCGCGGGCTGGCCCGTCGAGAAGTCCGTCAGGGCGAAGCCGTACTGGGCGTATCGCGCGTTGGTCAGGTTGGAGAGATCGAGCCTCGCCGCGAGCTTGCCGAAGCTCTTGGAGAGCCTCAGGTCCACGACGGAGACGTCGCCCAGTGGGAAGACGTTGTCGTCGTCGAGGTAGCGCTTTCCCATCCAGGTCCAGATCGCGTCGGCGGTGATCGCGGCCGGAAGCGCGATCGAGAGACCCCCTCGGACCAGGTGCTCGGGAACGTTCTTCAACTGTTTGCCCTCGTGCTCTCCCGTGCGGGACTCGACCCGCGTCCAGGCATAGGACACGAAGGGGGACACGGCCTGCCAGCCGGCGATCCGCAAGGTCGCCTCGACCCCGCGGTGAAGGCTGGCCCCGATGTTCTGGTAGGAGAAGGTCGCGGGATCGAAGTCGATCTCGTTGTCCACGGTCATCCGGTAGGCGAGGACCTCCCAGCGCAGGTCGCGGCTCTCCTGCGAGGCGCCGACCTCGAAGTTCTCGGCCTTCTGGGGAACCAGATTGGGATTGGAGATCGAGATCGTGCCCCCCTGGAAATCGTCGAAGGGATGCGGGTCGAAGAGCTGATCGACCGTCGGCGCCTTGAAGGCCTTCGAATACTGGAAGTAGAGAGCCACCGGGGCCCGGTCGAGGTTGCCGAGGCGAAAGTTGACGCCGCCGCGCGGGGACCAGGCCTCGTTGGTCTGAGTGGTTCCCTCGACCTGGAAATCGTCGGCGATCCGATCCCAGCGCACGCCGCCGGAGAGCCGGAGGCGATCCGTCACGCGGTAGTCGCCCGTGAAGAAGAGGGCGGAGCGGCCGCGCGCGCCGTCCTCGCTCGAGACGACCGGGCCCTTCTGGCCGTCGTCGTCCACGAATCGATAGTTCGTGTGGAGCGTCTCCCGGGCGAGCTCGGCCCCGAGGCGCAGGAGGCCCTCGCGCTCGAAGAGCCGGAACGACCTCTCGCCCTCGAGGATCCCTCCGAAGGCGCCCGAGTGAAGGTCGCGGAACGTCCGGTTTCCGAGGCCGGGCGCCACGGGAAGGGTGCGCAGGATCCCGGCGCTGCGCAGGGCGCCGTAGAGCGTGGCCTGGAAGGGGACGGGACCGGAGGGCTGCCGGAAGGAGAGCGCCAGGCGGCCCCGGTCGGTGTCCGAGCGGTCGAAGCGGTACAGCGGATCGGACATCCGGTCGTCGCTCGCGTACTGGTCCGAGAGCAGGGCTCCCGGGTCCTCCCGGTTCGTGCGGTCGAGATCCAGGTCGACCGACCACCTGCCGCCCGAAAGCGCTCCGGAAGTCGTCAAACCCAGGATGCCTGTCTCCTCGGCGTTGTGATCGCGGTAGCCGTCCGTTCGGAAGTACGTCCCGGACGCGCCGCCCTGAAAGCTCTCACGTCCGAAGCCGTAGGAGAGATCCGCCGCGGCCGTGCCGAAGCTTCCCCCGGAGGCCGAGACCGAGGCGGCGCCGCCGTGGCCCGGGGCGCTGCGGGTGAAGACCTGGACGATGCCGCCCAGGGCCGTGTCGCCGTAGAGGGAGGAGGCCGGCCCCCGCAGCGCCTCCACGCGCTCGATGTCGGCGGCGCGGATTCGTCTCCAGTCGGCGAGCCCCGACTCGACGTCCTCGACCGGGACGCCGTCGATGCGAAGCTGCACGTACTCGGCCTCGCCGCCCCCGAAGAAGCCGCGCGAGGTGACGATCGGCGGCGGGCCTCCGAAGCTCTCGCGAAACAGAGCGTGGAAGCCGGGCAGGAACTCGAGCAGCTCCGAGAGGTCCTGCGCGGGCAGACGCTCGATCTCGGCGCGGGTCAGGACGGAGACCGAGGCCGGGGTCTCCTCGCGGGGCTCGGGGCCTCGCTCGGCCGTGACGACCATGTTCTCATGGACGCGGGGGGTCTGGGCGGCGGCGGGCTTGTCGGCGGCCTGCGGGCCGTCGGAGAGCGCCAGGGCGAGGAGCAGGATGCCGATCAACGGCTCACCTCGAGGGGCGCGCGCCCGCGCGGAGCCGGCGGCCGGCCGCGGGACCGGACCGATGTGTCGATGGAGGCGACAAATCTCCTCCGAAGAAATGGCCGGGGCATCGGAAAGGTAACACGGACTCGGCGCGCCTGTCAGCCGGCGGCGCCTCGATAGGTGCCCGAAGGGCGAGCGGCGGGCTAAACTGCGGCCGCCTTGGGAGGGCAGGAGTGTCGCGCACACCGTCGAGGGAAACGCAGGTCTCGGGCGGGAGGGGAGCGGCCGCCGCCTCTCCTCTGGTCGCCGCGCGCGGGGTTTCCCGGTTCTACCGCCTCGGTGCTTCAGTGGTGCCCGCGGTGCAGGACGTCTCGCTCGCGATCTCGCGGGGCGAGTTCGTCGCCCTGCAGGGGCCGAGCGGCTCGGGCAAGACGACGCTGCTCAACCTCCTCGGCCTGCTCGACCGGCCCGATCAGGGGGAGATCGACATTGCCGGCGTCGAGGCGGGAGGCCTCCCCGAGGACACGCGCTCGGACCTGCGGCGCGACCGCTTCGGGTTCGTCTTCCAGACCTTCAACCTGATCGCCGTCCTCTCGGCCGAGGAAAACGTGGCCTATCCCATGGTGCTCGCCGGCGTGCCGGCGGCGGAGCGCGCCAAGCGGGCGCGAGAGCTGCTCGACGCGGTCGGGCTCGCGGGCAAGTACGGTGTCCGTCCGGACCTGCTCTCGGGCGGCCAGCGCCAGCGGGTGGCGATCGCGCGGGCGCTGGCGAACCGGCCCGACGTCGTCTTCGCGGACGAGCCGACCGCGAACCTCGACTCCCACACCGCCGAGGGAATCCTGGACCTGATGCGCGAGGTCTGCGCCTCGGGCGGCGTCGCGTTCCTGTTCGCGACGCACGATCCGCGGGTCGTCGCGCGGGCGCGGCGCGTCGTGTCGCTCCACGACGGCCGGGTCGAATCGGACGTGACGCGGTGAACGCCTTCTCGCTCGCCTGGAGGAACCTGCTGCGGCAGCGGCGGCGCGCCCTGCTGATGGGCGCCGTGGTGGCGCTCGGGTTCGCGGCCTTCGCGCTGGCGGGCGGGTTCATCGCGCAGTCCTTCGAGGGGCTGAAGGAGGGAACGATCCGCAGCGTGGGCCAGCTTCAGATCGTGGACCGGCGCGCGGTCAAGGGCACCGAGGAGAAGACTCTCGAGTTCGGCTTGCACGACGCGGCGCGCGCGCGGGCGATCGCCGGGCGCGATCCGGCCGTCGAAGCCGTCATTCCCCGGATCGATTTCGTGGGGCTCGCGACCAACGGCTCCCGCTCCGTGCCGTTTCTGGGGGTCGGCGTCGACCCGGAGCCGGAGGCCCGGGCGACCTACGCGGCGGAGCTCGTCGTTTCGGGGCGCTATCTTTCCGGCGACGGCGGCGACGGCGTCGTCCTCGGAACGGGGATGGCTTCCGCCCTCGCCGTCAAGCCGGGCGACAGCCTGACCCTCATGGCCACGACGCCGGACGCGACCCTGAACGCCGTCGACGCGACGGTCACGGGCCTGGCCGACGTTCGCATCAAGGAGCTGAACGATCGCTACGTCGCGATCGGCGTCGGGCTCGCCGCCCGGCTGCTCCAGTCCCCCGGGACCGTCTCGAAGCTCGTCGTGTTCCTCAAGCCCCGCGCCGACGAGCAGCGCGTGGCGGCTCGTCTCGAGGCGTCGCTGTCGGCGGCGGGCTATCCGGTCGCCGTGCGCCACTGGAAGGAGCTTGCCGTCTTCTACGGCCAGGTGCGCATGCTCTACATCGGCATCTTCGGATTCGTGGGTGCCGTCCTCGTCGTGATCGTGATCCTCTCCGCCGCGATCGTCATGACCATGGCGGTCACCGAGCGCACGCGCGAGATCGGGACGCTGCGCGCGCTCGGCACGCGGCCCTCCGGGATCCTGCGGATGTTCCTCGTCGAGGGGGTGGCGATCGCGCTGTTGGGGTGCCTGGCCGGGACCGTTCTCGCCCTGGCGATCCGGTCCGTCTTGAACGCGTCGGGGATCATCCTGCCGGCTCCTCCGGGCGCGACGCATGGAATGCCGATCAACGTGAGGTTCTATCCGCTGGCCTACGCCGCCGGCGTCCTCGCGATGGTCGCGACCATGATGATCGCCTCCTTCTTCCCCGCGAGGAGGGCCTCGCGGATCTCGATCGTCGACGCGCTGGCCCATGTCTGAGCGGTGTCGCTGGGCCGTCGTTTCGAGGCGTTTGCGGCTCCTGCCGCTCGCGCTGCTGCTGCCGGCGGCCGTCTGCCTCGGCCAGACGCCGGAGCAGGTCCAGTCGTGGCTCGTCGACGTCGATCGGGCGCGCAACGCCTTCTCGGAGGCCCAGATCACGGCGCGGGCCACCCAGATCACCGATGGCAAGGCCACCGGCAGCGCCGACTTCCAGATCTACACCAAAGGAGAGGACCGGGGCCTGATCGTCTTTCGGGGAGGAAAGAACGACGGCAGGAAGATCCTGAACGTCGGCGAGAAGATGTGGCTGATGGTGCCGGGCGCCTCGCGCGCCCTGCCGATCACGCCGAACCAGCGCCTGCTCGGCGGCGCCTCGGTCGGGGACGTCGCGCGCATCGAGTTCGCCAAGGACTTCACCGGGGTCGCCCGCAAGGGGACGGAGACCGTCAACGGGAAGCCCTGCCGCGTCGTGGATCTCTCGGCGAAGTCGGACCGTGCCCCCTACAGCCGCGTCGTTCTCTGGTTCGACGAGAGGCAGCGCCTTCCGTGCCGGCTGCTCTTTTCCCTGCCGTCCGGAAAGCGGGCCAAGGAGGTGACCTTCATCAAGTTCCACCAGGCGGCCTCCGGCAGGCCGGTCGTCGCGGAGATGGAGGTTCGGGATCTGATTTCCAACCAGCCAGGCGTCCTGACGCGCCTCGAGTACCTCGACTACCGTTCCGCGAAGATCGACGACAAGTTCTTCACGCCGGAGGGGGCGCTGACTTTTTAGTTATCAGTTATCAGTTATCAGCTATCGGTGATCAGCTGTCAGCGATTGGGCTGGATTGGCTGAAAGCTGAACCCTGGCCCCCGACCCCTGATCCCTGACCCCTGCTACGGCGGCGCGTTTCGCGCGAACCACCGGTCGAGCAGGCGCAGCAGTCGCAGCGGAACCGCCCGGACCAGAGCGTCGGCGTGCAGCGATCCGGGAAGATGGAGGTGCACATCGTCCACCGGCGCCGCGGCGGCCTGGGCGAGCCGCCTTCCATGCGACGGGTCCACCAGCCAGTCCCCTTCCGCGGTCACGATCAGCTTGGGCATGGAGAGGCCGGAGACCGCCTCGTGGCCGCGTGGCGTCGCCGCGATGCGGGTGCGGCGGGAAACGCGCGGCATGCGCAGCGCGCGGCGCAGGCGGACCTGGCGGATCGCGCCAGGTTTCCACGGCTTGGGGCGCAGATCGCGCAGATCGGCGGGGGAGGAGACCATCACGAGAGCGCGGCAGGGAAGCTCCGGCCAGCGCGACAGCGTGTCGGCCGCGATGGTGCCCCCCATCGAAAGGCCGAGCAGGGCGAAGCGCCCGTAGGGCTTCCCCTCGCCCACGAGATCATCCAGGACCGCCTTCAGGTCCTGCGCCTCGAAGGTGCCGAACGTGTAGGCGCCCTTGCTGTCGCCGTGGCCGCGAAAGTCGAGCGCGGCCACGTCGTATCCGCGGCGCACGAAGAAATTCGCGAGGAAGAGGTTCTCGCGATCCAACCGCACCCGCCAGAAGCCGGGCGCGAGGACCAGAAGCTCCCGGGCCGGGCGGCGCCAGAGCGTATACGTGATTGCGGTCCCGTCGGCCGCGCGGACCTCGCGGTGGGCGATCGCGTGGGTCTTTCGTTCGCTCGGGATCGCCATGTTCTCGGCTACCGGCGGCCGACCTCGCCGATGAGGAGGCATTCGACCCCGGCGCCGGCCTCGAGAGGCGGGGAGCCCGCCGGGATTCGGATGAAGGCGTTGGCCCCGGAGTGCGCGCCGATGTCGTGGCTTCCCGCCGAGCGCAGCGGCTCGACCCGGCTTTCCCCGTCCACGATCTCCCAGCGTGCGTCGCGGTAGGTCTCGCGCGGTCCGGCCGCAGGCAAGGGCCGCGAGAGCCGCGCCGTGACCCGCGGCGGGGCGGGGCAGGAATCACCCTCGAGCCTCCCGGCGACCTCGCGGCCGAAGAGGTGGAAGCAGACCGCGGTCGAGACCGGGTTTCCGGGCAGGCCAAGCCAGAGCGCGGCGCCGCGGCGGCCGAGCGCCACCGGCTTTCCCGGCCGCAGCGAGACGCCGTGGAAGAGAATCTCGAAACCGGCCCGCTCGGCCGCGGCCGGAAGAAGGTCGAAGTCTCCCGCGGAGACGCCGCCCGTCGTCAGAAGCAGGTCCTCGGCCGAGCCCGCGCGCGCGAACAGGCGATCGACGCCCGCCGCGTCGTCGGCGACGCGGCTTTCCAGCCGCGCCCTCCACCCGCGCTCCCGGCAGAGGCTCGCGAGCATCGGCCCGTTCGAATCTCGAAGCTGACCCGGTCCCGGCCTCCGGCCGGCGGCGACGAGCTCGTTGCCCGTGGCGGCGATCGCGATGCGGGGCATCCGGAAGACGGTGACCGGATCGGCTCCCGCCATCGCCGCCAGCGCGACGTCGGTCGGTGTGAGTCTCCGGCCCGGCAGAACCAGCGACTTTCCCGCCGCGATGCTCTCCCCCCGCCGCCGCAGGTGGGCGCCGGGGGCCGGAACGGTCTCGAAGCGCACGCGCCCCTGCTCTCGCCGGCTCTGCTCGACCGGGATCACGGCCTCGGTGTTCTCGGGGATGGCGGCTCCCGTCATCACGCGCACCGCTTCGCCGGTCGCGATCGGAGGCGGCGGGGGATCGCCGGCGGCGACGGAAAGAGCCCTCTCCGCGAGCAACGCGCCGGGCGACGACACGTCCTCGAGGCGAACCGCGTAGCCGTCCATGGCGGAGGTCTCGAAGGGAGGCCAGTCGCAGTCCGCGCGGATCTCCCGGGCGAGCACTCGTCCCCCCGCCTGGGCGACCGGAACCTCCTCGGTTCCGAGCGGCTCGAAGCGGGCGATTCGGGACAGGGCCTCGGCCACGGTGATCATGAGCGGATTCTACGGGTTCGCCGGGCGGCCGCGGGCGGTCCGGTGCGGGACCGGCTTGCGCCGCGCGCGCTTCGCGCTACCATAGTGCTCAAAGCGCACAATGGAGAAACGATTCGAGTACCGCGGCGATCTCGCGGTCACTCCTCTGGCCGAGATCCTCTCGACGATCCATCGCTATCGCGTTCCCGGGGTCGTGCGCGTTTCGCGCGAGGGACGGGAGCGGCGGATCTATCTGGAAAACGGGCTTGTCGTGTTCGCAGCGACCAACGAGCGCGAGGTCAGCCTCGGCGCCTACCTGCTGCGCCGCAGGATTCTGTCGCCGGAGCTCGGCCGCGACGCCGCGCGCCAGGTGCGGGAAGGGCTGCGCCTGGGCCGGATTCTTCTGGAGATGCGCGTTCTCGACGAAAACGGCCTGAAGGAGGCGGTCTCGGGCCAGATCCGGGAAATCCTCTGGGGCGCGTTCGACTGGGAGTCGGGGCAGGTCGTCTTCGACATCGGCGAGCGCCGATCGCAGGAGGAGATCCGGATAGACCTCTCGATCCCCGAAGTGATCCTCGAGGGAATCCGACGGGCCCGGGACGTACGCCGTCTGGTCCAGCGTCTGGGGCACGCGGCGACGGTGCTCGAACAGACTCCGGGCGAGCTCCTCTCTCTCTTCGCTCCCGAGGAGCGCGCCTACTACGGGCGCGTCGACGGCCGCACCGCGCTCCAGCCGCTGTGCGGAAAGGGCCCCGGCGCCGCGGCCGAGAACGCGCGCCTTCTCTACGCCTTCTTCTGCCTGGGGCTCGTGCAGAAGAGCGCGGCGCTTCCCGGCGCGAAGAAGATCCGCTACAACACGGGCGGGGGAACGGTTGAGTAGCCGTCAGTTGTCAGTCATCGGTTCACAGTTCCGGAACTGAAGACCGATGACGGATAACTGATAACTTCTTTACCATGCCCATCTACGAATACGACTGCGCCAGGTGCGGAAAGAAGACCGAGGTCATCCAGCGCGTGGGAGAGCGGCCTCTGAAGGTTTGCCCCCACTGCGGCGGCAAGCTGAAGAAGGCCTTCTCCGCGCCGGCGATCCAGTTCAAGGGCAGCGGCTGGTACGTCACCGATTACGCGCGCGCGAAGAAGGAAGAGAAGGGGACGCACCGCAGCGAATCGAAAGGCGAAACGGCCGAGAAAGCCGAGAAGGCCGAGAAGACCGAGAAGACCGAGAAGAAGGAGAAGAAGACAACCAGGGAGTGAGGTTCGGTATCCGGGGTCAGGTGTCAGGGGCCCGGACACCGGGCACCGAACACCGGACACCGATTCAATCCAGCTTCAATCCCTTCAAGTACTCCCGAAACGGCTTTCCCAGGTCCTCGCGCTTCAGCGCGAACTCGACCGTCGCCTTCAAGAATCCCAGCTTGTCTCCCGCGTCGTAGCGCTTTCCTTCGAAGAGGTAGCCGTCGATCGGCCTTCGGGAAAGAAGCGTCTTCAGGGCGGTGGTGAGCTGAATCTCGCCGCCCACGTCCGAGCGCGTCTCTTCCAGGATGTCGAAGATCTCGGGGGGCAGCAGGTACCGGCCGATGATCGCGAGGTTCGACGGAGCCTTCTCGGGCGCCGGCTTCTCGACCATGTCCTGGATCGCGACGACGCGGTCTTCGACCTTCTCGCCCGCGACGATCCCGTACTGCCGCGTCTCGGCCCTCGGCACCTCCTGGAGCGCGATCACGGGATTTCCGCGCCGCTCGTAGAGGCGCAGCATCTGGCCGATGCACGGCTGGGCCGCGTCCACGATGTCGTCGCCGAGCATCACGGCGAAGGGCTCGTTTCCCACCAGCTCGCGGGCCTGAAGGACCGCGTGCCCCAGCCCCAGGGCGATCTTCTGGCGCACGTAGGAGACCGGGATCAGATCCGAGACGGCGCGCACCTGCTCGAGCAGGTCCGCCTTGCCGCGCTCCTCGAGCATCTTCTCGAGCTCGAAGGACGTGTCGAAGTGGTCCTCGATGGCGTTCTTGCCGCGTCCGGTCACGATCACGATGCGCTCGATTCCCGCCGCCCGCGCCTCCTCGACGACGTATTGCACGAGGGGGCGGTCTACCAGCGGCAGCATCTCCTTGGGCTGGGCCTTGGTGGCGGGCAGGAATCGGGTCCCCAGGCCCGCCGCGGGGAAGACGGCCACACGGACTTTCTGCATCGAAAGATAGTAGCCGAAGGCCCCGGAACCCCGCCGGACGCTAAAATAGACACTCCATGCACAGGCCGTTTCCGCTCGGGGCGCGCGGCGCGCGCCGGCGCGCCGTTCTGTGCGCCGCCCTTCTGACGCTCGCCGCAGGCGGCGTGGCGCCCGCCGCCCGATGGCTGAGGCTTCCTCTCTGGGGCGCGGAGGTTCGCGCCTTCGCCGTGGACCCGTTTTTACCCGGGACGGTGTACCTGGGAACTTCGCGCGGCAATTTCTACGGCTCGACGGACGGAGGGGCGAGCTGGCACGCGCTCCATTCGGGTCCCGCGTTTCCCGGGTATGTCGTCACCGCGCTCATCGCCGATCCGACGGCCCCGGGACGCCTCTGGGCCGCCCTGGCCGGCCAGTTCGCCGGCGGCCTGGTCGCGGTGACGGAGGACGGGGGCTCGACCTGGACGACGCTCGCGCGCTGGCAGAAATCGGTCGCGACGCGCGCGCTCGCCGTCGTGCCGGGGCAGAAGCCGCTCATCGCCGCCGGAGGGGACGATGGCGTTCGCCTCTCGCGCGACGGCGGCCGGACCTGGGCGCCCTCGGGCACCGAGACTCCAGGCCTCGAACGCGTCGAGTCTCTGGCGTTCGATCCCGCCGACCCGAACACGCTCTACGCCGGCACCTGGCGGCAGGCCTTCCGCACGAAGGACGGCGGGAGGACCTGGACGCGGATCGCCGACGGCATGGTGCTCGATGCGACCGTGTACGCCTGGGACTTCGACCCGAAGGACCCGAGCGACATCTGGGTGTCGACCTGCGGGTGGGTCTACCACAGCCAGTCGGGCGGGGACCTCTGGACCCGGTTCACGCGGGGCTTCACAAACCGGCGCTCGCAGGCGGTGCGCCGCGATCCGACGCGGCCCGGAACGATCTTCGCGGCCACGGTCGGCGGCCTCCACCGCTCGACCGACGGGGGCCAGTCATGGGAGCGCGTGTCGCGCGATTCTCTGGTCGTCACGGCGCTCGCCGTCGACGCGCGCAGCGGGCGGCTCTACGTCGGCACGGAAGGGGAGGGGGTCTTCGTCTCCGACGACGCCGGAGCGACCCTGCAGCGCGGCTCGACGGGCCTCTCCGAAGGTCGGGTCGCCGATCTGGTTCCGGATCCCGACGACCCTTCCCGGGTCTACTTCTTCCGCGCCTACGGCGGCGAGGAGAGCGGGGTCTGGGTGGCGGAGGGCGCGAGGGTGCGACGGGTTTCGAAGGACGCGCTTCCGCCCGCGGCGTCGCTGACCGCCTTTCGTGATGGTGCCGGCAAGACCGTGCTGATGCTCGCTTCAGCCGCCGGCCTGCGGTTGTCGCGCGACGGCGGCGCTTCCTGGATGGCTCCGCCCGCGCCGCCACCCGGCCAGCCCGTGGCCGTCTTCGGCGCCCCGTATCGTTCCCCGATCCTCGTGACCTCGGCCGGAGTCTTTCGGGTGAGCGACGGCGGTCTCTCCTTCGCCCCGGTTGCCGGCGCGCCCTCGGGCGTCCTGACGGCAGAGCTCCTGGCAGGCGCGGACGGAGGGCCGGTGCTCGAAGTCAGGACCGCCGACACCGATTTTCGTTGGGACGGGCGGAGCTGGTCCGGACGCCGGCGGGCGGTTCTCGCAGGAGGGATGTTCCTCGCGGGGACCTCCTCGGCGTCGGCCGCCTACAGCTCGCTTCAGGACGTGGACGGCAAGCTCGTCTGGGAGGAGGGCAACCGCCGCCTCGCGCTCACGAGCCCGCGTCCGGGCCTGGCTCTCGCGACGGCCGCCGCCGCTTCCGGAGGAAGGATCTACGTCGGCACGACGGGGGACGGGCTCTACCTCTTCGAGCCCTGAGGCACGCCCTCAGTGCAGGTCGGAGTCGAGGGACCGGAAGAACCACCTCTTCTCGGCGTCGTGACGCAAGAGGAGAAGCTCGAGCTCCCGGAGGTCGAGAAAGACGCCGGAGCAGGAAGTGCAGACCTGCGCCGCGGCGCCCGAGATCTCGTTGCGGATCATGGCCTTGCGGCAACGCGGGCAGCTGAGCGCCGGCCCCTCGAGCGCCGCGGAGGCTCGCTCCGCCAGGCTCGCTCGGGCCGCCTCGTCGCGTTTTCTTCGGCTCTCCCTGGCCCGCTCGATCAACTCCCGCTCATGATTGCGGAACCAGCCAAACTCGCGCACGCGGCGCAGCCTCGCCGTGTTCCAGTGCTCTCCCGTGAAATCTCGTCGGTGCATTTCGAGAAGCCGCCGATCCGGCGGGCCCTCCGGAGGATCCAACCGCGGGCGGCCGGCCTTCATTCCGGGCCCGCGGCTACGGGGAGACGTCGAAGAGCTTGAGCGACGCGCCCGGCCGGGCGCCCTCACGGGACGCCATCCCGCCCGAGATCTCGAGGACGATCGGCGCCGGAGCGTCCGGGCCGTAGGTCGGGCAGGGGTCGGACTTGCAGGGCGGGGTGTTCGCCGAGACGAAGAGCACCTTGCCTCCGGCGTCGAGCCAGAGGATGTCGAGCGGGATCATCGTGTTCTTCATCCAGAAGCGGTGCGCGCCGCCGTCGGTGAAGAGAAAGATCATGCCGGTTCGCGGCGCCAGGGCCTCCCGGTACATCAGGCCCTGCGCCTGCTCCTCAGGGGTGCGCGCGACTTCCAGCGTGTAGACCGCCCCGGACGGCATCACGACGCGCGGCCCCGAAACGGCCTCGGGCGTGGCCGCAGGCGTCGGCGAGGGCTTGGAGGCCGCGCCGCAAGCCAGGAAGAGCAGGGCCCAGGCCGCGCCGAGCGCCGAGGAGGAGTTCTTCACCGCCGAAGATCGTAACCCGACCGCTGCGGACTAAGGAAAAAGGACGAGGGACTAAGGACCAGGGACCTCCTACCTCCCCCCCGCCTCCTGCGTCTGCCCCTCCTCGTAGAGGTCTTCCTTGCGAACCAGGTTGTACTTCTTCGCGTAGTACCGGAACGAGCGAAACGACATGCGCAGCAGCTCCGCCGCCTTGGTCTGCACGCCGTCGCAGCGGTCGAGCGCCTCGCGCATGAGGCGCTTTCCGACCGCCTCGAGGTACGCCTCGAGGTTGATTCCCTCGGCCGGCAGGCTCTCGAAGTCCGGCACGCGCGTCCGGACGCCGAGCGCGATCGCCTCGGGGAGGCTCGACACGTTGATCACGGGTCCGGGCTCCAGCGCCACGGTGCGCTCGAGCGTGTTCTCGAGCTCCCGCACGTTGCCCGGCCACGGGTAGGCCTCGATCAGCCGCATCGCGTCGGCCGAGATCTTCTTTTCCGGAATCTTCTGTTCCTTGCACACCTTGCCGATGAAGTGCTGGGTCAGGGGCGCGATGTCCTCGGCGCGCGCCCGCAGGGGCGGCAGCGCGATCGGGATGACGTTGATGCGGTAGAAGAGATCCTCGCGGAACTTCCCCTGGGCGACCAGCTCCGAGAGGTCCTTGTTGGTGGCCGCGATGATCCGGACGTCGACGCTCGTCTCCTCGTTGCCGCCCACCTTGCGGATCAGCTTCTCCTGGATCGCGCGCAGGAGCTTGACCTGCATCGTCGGCGAGGTCTCGGAGATCTCGTCGAGGAAGAGCGTGCCGCCGTCGGCCTCCGAGAAGAGGCCGCGCTTTTCCTTGACCGCGCCGGTGAAAGCGCCGCGCTCGTGCCCGAAGAGCTCGGACTCGAGAAGCGTCTCCGGCAGAGCCCCGCAGTTGATGGAGACGAACTTCTTGTCCTTGCGAACCGAGGTGAAGTGGATCGCCCGCGCGATCAGCTCCTTGCCCGTTCCGCTCTCGCCGGTGATCAGGACCGTCGAGGAGACCTTCCCGATCCTCTCGATCGTGCGGAAGATCTCCTGCATCCGGGAGCCCTTGCCGATGATGTTGGCGAAAGTGTAGCGGGCCGCGAGCTCCTGCTTGAGGTAGACGTTCTCCTCCTGCAGAGTCTTCTCGCCGAGCGCCCGCCGGACGATCAGGACCAGCTCGTCGTTGTCGAAGGGCTTCTTGATGTAGTCGATGGCGCCCGCCTTCATCGCCTCGACCGCGTCCTCGGTGGAGGTGTGGGCGGTGATCATGATGACGGGCACCCGCGCGTTCTCCTCCCGAACCCGGCGCAGCAGCTCGAGGCCGTTGCCGTCGGGCATCTTGATGTCGCAGAGGATCACGTCGGGGGCGGAGCGCAGCGCGTCGGCCAGCCCCTCGGTGAAGTTGGACGCCAGGCGGACGTCGAACCCCTCCTTCTTGAAGACGAACCCGAGCATTTCCCGCAGGCTCGCCTCGTCGTCGACGATCAGCAGTCGCGGCTGGCTCATGCCGCCCCCGTCAGGACCGCGGACGGCTCGGCGCTGCCGGTCTTGCGCGCGGAGGAGCGGGGGAGCAATACCGTAATCGTCGTCCCCTCGCCGGGGCGCGACTCCGCGTCGATCGCGCCGCCATGGTCCTCCACGATGCGCCGGACGATGGCCATGCCGAGCCCGGTTCCTCCGTCAAATGCGGTCGAGAAAGGCGTGAAGAGGCGCGAGAGCTCCTCCTCGCTCATTCCACGCCCGGTGTCGGTGAATCGAATCGTGTACCAGGCGTCCTCCTCGCGGCCCAGGACGGACAGCCTCCCGCCGGCCGACATCGCGTGCACGGCGTTCTTGGCGACGTTGTAGACGATCTGCCGGATCTGATCCCGGTCCCCCGACAGCGTCGAAGTGCGCGGCTCGACGTGGACCTCGATGACGTGGGCGTCGGAGACCTCGTCGCTCAGCCGGAAGAGGTCCATGACCTCGGTCACCGTGGTCGCGACGTCGAACGCCGCGACCCGCCGCTCCTGAGGCCGGACGAAGCGGAGAAAGTCCTCGAGGATCTTCGAGAGGCGGTTGGACTCCGACACGATGATCTCCATCAGCCGCCGTTCGGCCGAGCCCACGGAGAGTTCCTTGGAGAGAACCTGCACGGATCCGGAGATCGAGGCGAGCGGGTTGCGGATCTCGTGGGCGATGCCCGCGGCGAGCTCGCCCACGGCGGCCAGCTGCTGGTGGAAGCGCGCCTGCCGCTCGAGCTTCTGAAGATCCGTCAGGTCCTGAAAGAGCAGGAGCGTTCCCTCGTCTCCTTCGGCGTCCTTGAGCATCCGGAGCGAGAACCCGAGCAGGCGCCGCTCCGTGCCGCGGGAGATCTCGATCTCGTCGCGGTAGGTCTCCGGCCCGCGAGCCCGGGCCCGGATCTGATCCCAGCCCTCCGAGAACCGGAAACCGAGCTCCGACAGCAGCCGCCCCGGCGCCCGGGCCGGGTCGACGCCGAGCAGCTCGCCGCCCGCGCGGTTCAGGAACGTCACGCGCTGCTGCGCGTCCGTGGTCATCAGGCCCGAGGACATCGTGGCGATGACGTTGCCGTAGAGGTTCTGGAGGCGCTGGAGCGCCCGTTGCCGCAGGGCCAGCTCGTCGCGCGCGGAGCGCAGTTTCTCCGAGAGGTACGACACCATGAACGCGACGCCGTAGAAGCCGGCGACAGTGATCGCCAGGTTGTAGCGCACGCGCGCCCCTCCCCAGTCAGACACGGGGGCGAGCGGCGGCGGCGGCAGGATTCCGTAGGCCAGAAGCTGCACCACCGAGCCGTACAGGACCGCGGCGACCGACGCGACGAGCACCGCCCCGGTCCGGTACAGCAGGAAAGCGGAGGCGCCGATGACGACGAGGTAGAGGAAGTTGAAGACCGAGTCGGGGCCCCCCGAGCCGTAGACGAGGACCGTGACGATCGCGAGGTCGCCGAAGATCTGGACGTAGGCCTCGAGGCGGGCCGGCAGGTGCCGCCCGACCGTCCAGTGGTAGAGCGCCAGCAGCAGGGCGGCGGCGTTCAAGAGATACAGGAAGGAGAGCTCGCCGCCCGCGGGAAGGGAGGGGCCGGCGGGCTCGAACTTCACGCCCGTGCCGGCCTGGACCAGGATCGCCGACAGCAGGATCAACAGCAGGACGGCGATCCGCGCCGCCGTCAGCCAGCCGATGGATCGCTTGAGAGAGTTGTCCATGCCGGAGTGCCCTGGAGTTGTCAGTTGTCAGTCATCAGTGATCAGTCCGGAACTGAAAACTGACGACCGGGAACTGGCAACTCTCGCTTACCCGATCTTGTTGATCAGCGTGAACATCGGCAGATACATGGCGATGACGATGCCGCCGATGACCACGCCCAGGATGAAGATCATGACGGGCTCGAGCAGCTTGACCAGGCCGGCCACCGCCACGTCCACTTCGTCCTCGTAGAAGTCGGCGATCTTGTTCAGCATGGCGTCGAGAGCGCCGGTCTGCTCGCCGACGCCGATCATCTGCACGACCATGTTCGGGAAGACTCCCGATTCGCGCAGCGGCTCGACGATGGTCTTGCCGCCCTCGACGCTCTTTCGCACCTCGAGGATCGCGTCCTCGACGATCGCGTTGCCGGAGGTGCGGGCGGTGATGTCGAGGCTCTCGAGGATCGGCACGCCGGAGGAAGTCAGGGTCGCCAGCGTGCGGCAGAAACGCGCGACCGCGATCTTGCGCAGGATCATGCCGAGGATCGGTGCCTTCAGGAGCGCGCCGTCCACGACCCGGCGCCCCTTGTAGGTCGCGTAGTAGCGCCGGAATGCGAAGACGCCGGCGCCGATCAGGAGGACGAAGGCCCACCAGTACCGGGCGAGGAAGTTCGAGCAGTAGATGACGACGCGGGTGGGCAGCGGCAGCTCCGCCCCGAGGCTCGTGAAGAGGGCCGCAAACGTCGGGATGACCTTCAAGAGGATGACCGCGACGACGATGGCGGCGATGCAGATGACGGCGATGGGATAGATCAAGGCCGCGCGGACCTGGGAGCGGAGCTTGACGGCCTTTTCGATGTAGACCGAGAGGCGCTGAAGGATCGTGTCGAGAATGCCGCCCGCCTCGCCGGCCGCGATCATGTTGACGTAGAGGTTGTCGAAGGCCTTGGGATGCCGGCGCATCGCGTCGGCCAGCGTCGAACCCGCCTCGACGTCCTGCCGGACCTGGAGCAGGATCTTCTGGAAATTCTTGTGCTCCTGCTGGTTCGCCAGGATCTCGAGGCACTGCACCAGGGGAAGCCCCGCGTCGATCATGACCGAGAACTGGCGCGTGAAGACCGCGAGGGTCTTGGGCGGGACCCTCCGCCCCATCTTCGCCAGCGAGATCTCCTTGCCCCGCTCCCGGATTCCGGTGACGACGATGTTCTGGCGGCGCAGATTCGACAGGGCGAGGTCCTTCGAGTCGGCCGCGAGAACGCCTTCCTGAACGAGTCCGGCGCGGTTGCGCCCCTTCCAGGCGTAATTGGGCATGGCGCGATTCTCCCGTTAACCCGACGAGGCCTTGCGCGCCGCGGCGGCGGCGGCGGCGGCCGCGGCGGGCGTGGTCGGCGCGGTGGTCACGTTCACGCCGGCGCCGCGGCTGATGATGTCCTGCAGCTCGTCGGGGTTCGAGGAGCGGGACAGCGCGTTCTCCAGCGTGATGAGCTTCTTGTGGTAGAGGGTCGCCAGCGACTGGTTGAACGTCTGCATGCCGAACTTGGCCTGCCCGGTCTGCATCATCGAGTAGATCTGGTGCACCTTGTCCTCGCGGATCAGGTTGCGGATCGCGGCGTTGGGAACCAGGATCTCCATCGCCATGGCGCGACCCTTGCCGCTCGCGCGCTCGAGCAGCGACTGGCACATGATGCCCTCCAGCACGAAGGAGAGCTGCGTGCGGATCTGCGTCTGCTGGTGCGCCGGGAAGACGTCGATGATGCGGTTGATGGAGGAGACGGCGGAGTTGGTGTGCAGGGTCGCCAGCGTCAGGTGGCCCGTCTCGGCGATGCGCAGCGCCGATTCGATCGTCTCGAGGTCGCGCATTTCGCCGACGAGCACGACGTCCGGATCCTCGCGAAGGACGGACTTCAGGGCGTTCGGGAACGAGTGCGTGTCCGCGTGGAGCTCCCGCTGGTTGACGAGACACTTCTTGTGGGCGTGCAGGAACTCGATCGGATCCTCGATCGTGATGATGTGGAGCTGCTTCTCGCGGTTGATCTTGTCCAGCATCGCCGCGAGCGTGGTCGTCTTGCCGGAGCCCGTCGGCCCGGTGACCAGGATCAGCCCGCGCGGCTTCTCGCAGAGGCTCTCGACCACCGACGGCAGGCCGAGCTCTCGGAACCCCAGGATCTCGTAGGGAATCTGCCGGTAGACTCCGGCGACGGCGCCGCGCTGCATGAAGTTGTTGCCGCGGAACCGCGCGAGCCCCTTGACGCCGAAGGACAGATCGAGCTCCAGGTTCTCCTCGAACCGGTGCTTCTGGGTGTCGGTCAAGACCGAATACGCGAGCTGCTTGGTCTCGGCGACCGTCAGCGGCGGGTACGGCAGCGGCAGCAAGCGCCCGTCCAGGCGCACCATGGGGGGCGACTGGGTCGTCAGGTGAAGGTCGGATGCGCCCATCTCGACCATCTGCTTCAAAAGTTGATGGAGCGTGGTATCGCTGGCCATCTGCCCCCCGGGTTATGACAATTTGTGTCCCGCTAGTTTAGGACCTGACCGGCCAAAAGGGAAGCGGTTCTGTTCAGAAACAGCGCAAGAAAAGGAGCCGGTGCTCGGTGATCGGTGCCCGGTGCTCGGACGCGGATCCTGACCCGGACACCGAAAACCGAACCCCGGACACCGCACCACTGTCCTAAAGGACAGTCTCCCTCAGCACCTCTTCGAGCGTCGTGATTCCTTCGCGGATCTTCTGAAGCCCGGCCATGCGCAGGCTGACCATGCCTTCCTCGATCGCCTTGCGCTTCAGTTCGATCGAAGAGGCGCCCGAGAGGATCATGTCCCGGATCTCGTCGGAGAACTGGAGCGCCTCGTAGAGGCCGATGCGCCCCTTGTAGCCGCCGTTGTTGCACTTCTCGCAGCCGCGGCCTCGCTTGATCTTGATCGTCTTGACCTCGTCGGGCGCAAAGCCAACCTGGATCAGCATCTGCGGCGGGGTCTCGACCTCCTCCATGCAGTGCGTGCAGATGCGGCGGACGAGCCTCTGGGCGCAGATCGCGTTGATCGACGTCGCGACGAGGAAGGGCTCGATGCCCATGTTCATGAGGCGGTTGATCGTCGAAGGGGCATCGTTGGTGTGGAGGGTCGAAAGCACCAGGTGGCCCGTCAGCGCCGCCTTGACGGCGATCTCCGCCGTTTCGAAGTCGCGGATCTCTCCCACCAGGATGATGTCCGGATCCTGGCGCAGGAAAGAGCGCAGGGCCGACGCGAACGTCAGGCCGATCTGCTCCTTCATCTGGACCTGATTGATCCCCGCCAGGTTGAACTCGATCGGGTCCTCCGCGGTCATGATGTTGACGGTCGGGTCGTTCAAGGCGGCGATCGCGGAGTAGAGCGTGTTGGTCTTGCCCGACCCCGTGGGACCGGTGACCAGGACGATCCCGTAGGGCCGGTCGATCGCGTCCTTGAAGCGGCGCAGCGCCTCCTGCTCGAAGCCGAGCTGCGTCATGTCGAGCTGGAGCTTGCTCTTGTCGAGCAGCCGCATGACGACCTTTTCGCCGAACTGTGTGGGGACCGTCGAGACGCGCAGGTCGAGGTCGCGGGAGCGCTCCTCGACCCGCAGGCGGATCTTGATCCGCCCGTCCTGCGGGAGGCGCTTCTCGGAGATGTCGAGCTTCGCCATGATTTTCAGGCGGGAGATCAGCGGGTCGCGGGTGCGCATCGGCAGCGCCATGATGTTGTGCAGCACTCCGTCGATCCGGAACCGGACGCGGAACTCCTTTTCGTACGGCTCGACGTGGATGTCCGAGGCGCCCGCCTTCAGGGCCTCGATCAGGATCAGGTTGGACACCTTGATGATCGGGGCCGACTCGGTCGACTTGGTCAGGTCGGAGAGGTCGATCTCCTCTCCCTCGTCCTGCTTCAGCACGTCGACGTCGGCGCCGGTCTCGATGCCGGTGATCTCGTCCATGTTGAGCTCGCCCAGACCGACGCCGGCCATGTCGTCGATCGTCAGCGAGGAGGAGGCCATCACATCCTCGAGGTTCGCCTCGGGAACGAACCCGCCGCCGCTCTTGGCCTTCTCCTTGAGAACGACCGACCGCGGCGTTCCGTAGTGCTTGTCGATCGCCTTGCGCAGCGCGACCTCGGAGGCGACGACCGGCTCGACGTTGTAGCCCGTCATGAACTTGATGTCGTCCATCGCGAAGACGTTGGTCGGATCTCCCATCGCGATGGTGAGGGTCGCCCCCGTTTTGTTCACCGGAAGGACACCGTACTTGCGCGCGACCTCCGCCGGGACGATCTTGATGACGGCGGAATCGATGGCGAACGCCGAGAGGTCGATCGAGGGGACACCGAATTGCTGCGAAAGGGTTTCGGTGATGTCGGCCTCGGAGACGGCTCCCACGCGCACGAGGGCCTCTCCGAGCTTTCCGCCTTCCTCGCGCTGCAGCTTCAAGGCGGCTTCCAGCTGATCCTGCGTAATCAGCTTCGCCTTGAGAAGGAGGTCCCCTAGCTTGACGACCATGGAGTCGGGACATCGTAAGGCGTCGGAAGCCGGGTGTCAAAGGGGAACGGCGCCGGGCGCGGGGCGCGCGAGGATTCCGGCCGCGCTTGCCGCGACGTCTTCCGGAGACGTGGCCGCGTCGTAGCGCAGGAAAGCGCCGCGGTAGGGGCCGTTTCGCTCGGGATCCGTCGGGCCGAAGAGCGCCAGCGTGCGGACGCCGACGGCGTCGGCCAGATGGAGCGGCCCGGTGTCGCCGCCGACGAAGATCTCGGCCGCCGCCATCACGCGCGCGAGGCCGTGGGGCGCGAGGCTCGGGAGGCGACGCGCCTCGGGCAGGCGGGCGGCCATCCGCGCGACCCGCTCCTCGTCGCCGGGCCCCCAGGAGAGCACCGGCGCGAGCCCGGCGCCCTGCGCGAGCCGCGTCGCGACGCGCGCGAGATTCTCCTCGCCCCAGACCTTCTCGGGTCGGCCCGCGCCCGGGTGATAGAGCGCGAAGGGCCGCGGCTGCGCCGCGAGAAACGCCTCCGCCTCGGGGCTTTCCCGCGCGAGCAGGTACCTCGCGTCGGGAGCGCGCGCCAGGATCGGGACCCCGACGGCGGACAGCAGCGAGAGGTTGCGGTCCACGACGTGCCGGGCCTCGGGGGACGGCCGCACGCGCAGCCCGCAGAGAAGTGCCGAGGAGCCTTCGCGCCGCTCGGAGGCCGCGAAGCCGGCGACGGGCGCCCCGGCCAGCCGCGCCAGAACCGCGGACTTCCAGAGTCCCTGCGCGTCGATCGTTCGGTCCGCCCCGAACATCGCGAGCTCGGACCGCAGGCGTCGGTAGCCGCGCCGCGTCGCCGCGCCGACCGGGTCGCTGCGCCACCCGCGGGTGTCCGCGAGGAAGATCCGCTCGACGTTCGGATTGCCTTCGAGCACGTCCCGGTACCGGCTTTCGCAGAGCCATCCCACGGAGGCGCCCGCCCGACGCGCGTTCGCCGCGAGCGGAAGCGTGTGGATGATGTCGCCCAACGCGGAGAGCCGGACGATCAGCAGCTTCACGCCGACTTGATTCTCTCGATCAGATCCGTCGTGGCGTGGCCCTTGGGGTCTCCGACGATCACCGTGCGCCCTCCGTAGGCCGCGACGGCCTCCCTTTCCGGAACGCTCTCGGCGGTGTAGTCGGTTCCCTTCGCGTGGACCTCGGGCCGGAGCATCCGGATCAAGGCCTCGGGCGAGGGCTCGTCGAAGATCGTCACGGCGTCCACGCACCCGAGCGCCGCGACCAGCTCCGCGCGCTCGCGCTCGGGCACGACGGGCCGGCCCGGCCCCTTGGCCGCCTCGACCGAGCGGTCCGAATTGACGCCGACGACGAGCCAGTCTCCCTCGCGCCGCGCCGCCTCGAGGTACCGCACGTGCCCGACGTGGAGGAGGTCGAAGGCGCCGTTGGCGAAGACGATCCGCAGCCCCCGCGCGCGCTGCTCCGATGCCCGCTCGAGGAGCCGCGCCGGCGTCAGGATCTTCGCGACGCTCATGCGGAGGGCAGGATGGCGCGGTCCGAGAGGACGGCCTGGCGCAGCTCCTCGGGCGTCACGATCGCCGTCCCCATCTTCATGACCACGACCCCGCCGGCGAAGTTGGCGAGCAGCGCGGCTTCGCGGGCCGACGCGCCCGAGGCGAGCGCGAGCGAGAAGGTTGCGAGCACCGTGTCCCCGGCGCCCGTCACGTCGGCGACCTGGTCGGTGCCGTGGACCGGGATCAGCTCCGGCTCCCCGGCGCCCTCGAAGAGCGCCATGCCGCGCGAGCCGCGAGTGACCAGAACGGTGCGGCAGCCCACGGCCTCCGCGACCCGTCGTCCCGCGCGGGCGAGCTCTGCCGGCGAGTCTCCGACCGGGAAGCCCGCGCACTCCTCGAGCTCCTCCTCGTTGGGCGTGACGGCGTCCACCCCCGCGTACGACATCAGGTCGTGTCGCGAGTCGACCAGGATGGGAGCTCCCGGGGCGAGCGCCGCCCGCAGGGGTGCGACCGCCGCGGGGGAGACGGCGCCGTAGCCGTAGTCGGAAAGGATGGCGCCCGCGGCGCCTCGCGCCTGCTCGTCGAGCCGCTGCGCCAGGGCGGCCTCGAGCGCGGCGTCATTCGGCAGCCGGCCCTCGCGGTCGTAGCGCACGATCTGCTGCTTGATCGCGTGGGGAGCGCCGCCGAGAATGCGCGTCTTGGTCGGCGTCGCGTAGCCGGCGGTCTCGACGAGACCCGCGGTCGCGATGCCGCGCTCCTCGAAGATCTGCCGGAGCGCGCGCCCCGCCTCGTCGTCTCCGACGGCTCCAACCGGCAGCGGGACGCCCCCGAGCGACCGCACGTTGGCGGCGGTGTTGCCGGCGCCGCCGGGCAGGCTCTCCTCCCTCCAGAAGCGGAGGATCAGGACCGGAGCCTCCCGGCTGACCCGTTTGGGGTGGCCGTACACGAACCGGTCGAGAACGTAATCTCCGGCGACGACGACGCGACGGCCGGCCAGGGAGCCGATCAGCGCCAGCAGGCGCTCTCGCGTCGCGCCGCCGGTCACGGGTGCCGCCCGACTCGGAAGCTCTTCAATTCGGGCGGATTATAATGAGCGCCTCCGGGATAACGGACATGCTCGACTCTCACGTGCTCGTCGTCAATCGCGTCTTTCAGGCGGTTCAGGTCACGTCCGTCCGGAAGGCGTTTTCCCTCTTCTACAAGGGGCACGTCCGTGCGGTCCTGCCGGACTATTCGACCTACGAGTTCGAGAACTGGTGCGACATCCCCCCGCAGCCGCAGGACGAGGTCGTCCTGACGCCCTCGATGGCGATCCGCGTCCCCCGCGTGATCGCCCTCAAGGAGTACGACCGGCTGCCGCGGCAGGAGGTGAAGTTCTCGCGCCACAACATCTACGTGCGCGACGGCAACCGCTGCCAGTACTGCGGGCAGAGGTTCCCCTCCGCCGAACTGTCGCTCGATCACGTGATCCCGCTGTCGCGCGGCGGAAACTCGTCCTGGGAAAACGTCGTGTGCGCGTGTCTGGCGTGCAACGTGCGCAAGGGGAACCGGACGCCTCAGGAAGCCTCGATGAAGCTGGTCCAGCACCCGAAGAAGCCGCGCTGGCATCCGGTCGGGCACTTCGGCGCGAACAAGTTCCACCCGGCGTGGCGCAATTTCCTGGACGTCGCTTACTGGAACACCGAACTGAAGTGAGTTTTCAGTTGTCAGTTTTCAGTTCTCAGTTCCGGAACTGACAACTGATAACTGACCACTGATAACTACTCAACCGGCCTCGTCTTCCACCGGTCGTGGAGCCACAGCCAGGCCGCCGGCTGCTTGCGGATGGCCCGTTCCGTCACCTCGGTGTAGCGGGCGGTGGCGCGCCGGACCTGATCGGCGCGCCCGCCGTCGGTCGAAAAGAACTCCTCGGGCAGGATCGGCGTCTCGAACACGAGGCGGTAGCGCCCGTCGCCGTCCGGCCAGGTGAAGACGGGCACGACCGCGGCGCCCGTCTTGCGCTGCACGAGGGCCACCGAGGAGGTGGTCGCGGCCAGCCGCCCGAAGAAGGGAACGAACGTCGCCTCGTCCGGCATCACGTTCTGGTCGAGCAGGATCGCCACGGTGTGCCCGTGTCGCATTGCGCGAAGCATCTCGCGCAGGGCGTCTCTCTTGGCGATGACCCGGTTGCCGAAGCGCGTGCGCCGGGCGACGAGCTCGGCCTCGAGCAGGGGATTGTCGAGCGGGCGGCCGACCGGAGAGATCGGCTCGCCGAGCAGCCCCGCGGCGAGCGCGCCGAGCTCCCAGCTGCCGAAGTGGGCCGAGAGAAGGATCACGCCCTTGCCCCGCGCGCGGGCGGCCGCGAGGTTCTCGACGCCTTCGCACGCGACGCGCGTTTTCAGGTCCTCCTCGCTCCAGCGGGAGACCCGAAGGAACTCGAAGAAGGCGGCCCCGAGGTTCTCGACCGACTCGCGCGCGATCCGGCGGATCTCCGCGTCGCCCTTCTCCGGAAAGGCCCGGGCGAGGTTGTCGAGCAGGATCCGCCGGCGCCTTGCCGTAAGACTCAAGAGCAGGCGCGCCGCCCGCCGCCCGATCCACGTCGTCGATCGCTCCGGCAGCAGGGCGAGCGCTCCGGTCGCCAGCCGGAAGACGCCGTGCTCGAGGAGGTGGCGCGCGCGCGACGGGCGCCCGCGGCGGGCCAGGCGCACCGCGCCGTCGTCGTAGACGGCGGAGGGAGAGGTCCTCATCCCGCCACGCGGCCGGCGTCGGCCGGAGCGATGCGCGACACGAGGAACGGGAAGAAGCCGGGCTCGACGATCTCGACGGAGAGGCGCACCGCGACGACCGGAAGCGCCAGCCGGCCCCAGAGCTTGACCGCGTCCTTCTCGGTCGTGACGATCCAGGAGCATCCGGAGGCCTCCGCGGCCCGCCCGATCCTCGCGAGCGCCCGATCGTCGTACCGCTGGTGGTCGCGGAAGGCGAGCGTCTCCTCGGGCGCGAGATCGAGCTCCGCGAGGCTCGACGCGAAGCCTGCCGGGTTCGCGATGCCGCAGACGGCCAGGATCCGCCGCGAGGCGAGGGCGGAGGCGGGCACCGGCGAGCCGTTCTCGTCGCGCACGCCCGCCGCGCGGATGCGGGCGGTGAAGACGGGTGCCCCGGGGCGAATCGCCTGGAGCGTCTGGAGCGCGGAGGCGGGCGGCTCGGTGCGGTCGACGCGGGTGAAGACGAAGGCGTCCGCGCGCGAGAGGGCCGAGAGCGGCTCGCGCAGGCGGCCCCGCGGCGGGAGCTTTCCGCCACCGAACGGGTCTCGGGCGTCGAGCAGCAGCAGGTTCACGTCGCGCCGCACGGCGAGGTGCTGATAGCCGTCGTCGAGCAGGAAGAGATTGGCGCCGAGGCGGCCGGCCGCATCCGCCGCTTCGGCGCGCCGCCGGGCGACCACGATGACCACCCCGGGCAGCCTGCGCGCGAGCTCGACCGGCTCGTCGCCGCCCCGGTCGGCGCCGACCCGCGGGCCGTCGCCCTCGGAGACCACGACCAGGCCCCGCGAGCGGCGGCCGTATCCGCGCGAGAGGATCGCGGGACGCCGTCCCTCGAAGCGGAAACGCCGCGCAAGCCACTCGACGAGCGGAGTCTTGCCGGTGCCGCCGAAGGTGATGTTGCCGACCGAGATCGTCGGGTGATCGAGCCGGCGCGACCGGATCCGCCCTCGGGCGTAGAGGCGCGCGCGGACCTCGAGCGCGGAGCCGTAGAGGCGCGAGAGCGGATCCGGGCTCATGGAGCCGCCATCCGGCGCGCCTCGCGCGTCCGCAGCGCAAGCAGCAGCTCGACCGTCCGGTCGGCCGCGCCGCGGTTCTCGGCCACGAAGCGGCGCGCCCGCTCGCCGGCTTCCCGGGAGTCTCCCGGAGCGCAAAGGGCGCGCTCGAGCTCCCGCGAGAGCGCGGCCTCGCCCGAGACGCGCCGAAGGAATCCGTGCGCCTCTCCGTCGGACGTGATCTGCCGAAAGTTCTCCGTGTGCGGCCCGACCAGCGCCGGGACGCCGGCCACCCAGGCCTCGATCGGGTTGTGGCCGCCTCGCCGCACGAGGCTGCCGCCGACGAACGCCAGGCTCGCCTCGCGGTAGAGCGAGGCGAGCTCGCCGATCGAGTCGAGAAGGTAGACGGCGGATCGGTAATCGGCGGTCGGGGATCGGGAATCGGGGGATGAGCGGCGCAGAACCGAGAAGCCGGCCTTCTCGACCAGCTCCGCGACGGCGTCGAAGCGCTCGGGCCGGCGCGGGGCGAGGGCGAGGAGGGCGCGCGCCTCGAGACCGCGCCAGGCCGCGAGCACGAGCTCCTCTTCTCCCTCCGCCGTGGACGCGGCGACGATGATCGGCCGCCCGCCTCCGGCGCGCTTCAAGCGCTCGGCGTCGGCGAAGGGCGGCGCCTCGGGCATGTCGTACTTCAGGTTCCCGGTCACGCGGACGCGGCCGGGCGGCGCGCCGAGCGCGATGATCCGCTCGGCGTCGGCCGGGCTCTGCATGGCGAAGACCGCGACGCGCCGAAGGGTCGAGGCAAGCCAGCGGCGCACCAGGGCGTACCGGGAAAAGGATCGGTGCGAGACGCGGCCGTTGACCAGCGCCACGGGGATCCCGCGCGCCGTCGCCCGATCGATGAAGAGCGGCCAGATCTCGGTCTCCGTCAGCAGGACGAGTCCCGGCCGGATCGAATCGAGCGCCTTCTCGATCGGCCGGAGCAGGTCGAAGGGGAACGGAAAGACCGGCGTGTCGGCGATCGGCCGCGACTCGGCGAGCTCCCGGCCCGCGGCCGTCGTCACCGAGAGTCCCGCCCGATGCCCGGGCGCCCGGCGCGCGAGCGCCGAGAGGAGGGTTCGCGCGACACCCACCTCGCCGACCGACACGGCATGGATCCAGATTCCCCCGTCCAGATCGGGGTAGACGGTTCGCCCGAGCCGGCCGCGCACGTCGCCCAGGCGCCGGCGTCCCGCGAGCGAGCGCAGAAGCGCGTACGGCGAGTACGCGAGCAGGGCAAGCGTCGAGAGCGCGCGGTAGAGGAGCACTCTCGGATTATGACGGAGGCGCGGTCGCGTGACGGAGCGCGGGCCGCGAGCCGCCACCCTCGCCCGAGCCTTCCGCCGCGGCGCGCGAAGCGAGGAATCCGCCGGCGCAGGCCCCGCGTTCTATTGGTTGCGGCGTGCGGCCCGCCGCGCACCCGGTCGTTTCGGCCTTCCAACTTCCGCCTTCAGACTTTAGAATTCAAGAGTTTATGACCGACGAAAAGCCCTCAACGCCGGGAGGGCGCGCTCCGTATAGAGAGCCGATGGAGCTTGTCTACAGCGAAGACCGGCGCAGGCTCGAGGCGGCCCAGGCCACGGACCGGGAGCTGGTCGCCGAGACTCGCCGCGGCGACATGCTGGCGTTCGAGGCGCTGGTCGCCCGGAAGACCCCGGCCGTCATCGCGATCGCCCGCCGGGTGGTGGGGGACGGCGAGGACGCCCGGGACGTCGCCCAGATGGTCTTCCTTCGCGTCTGGGAGCAGCTCGACCGCTACGACGACGCCTACTCCTTCAACACCTGGCTCTATCGCATCGCGACCAACCTCGCGATCGATTTCCTGCGCAGCGCCCGCTCCCGGGAGCGCGCGCACGGCGCGACGCTCCACCTGGTGCGGCAGCGCGAGGAGTCGTCGGTGTCCGAGACCACCCGCGCGGCCGAGGACGGGGAGCTCGCGCGCCTCTTCGAGCGGGTCTCCCACCGGCTTTCCGGCAAGCAGAAGGCCGCCTTCGTGCTTCGGGAGATGCAGGACTGCGACACCCGGGAGATCGCCGAGATCCTGCGATGCGGCGAGTCCACCGTCCGCAACCATCTGTTCAACGCCCGGCGCATCCTCCGCCGGGAGATCGAGAAGGTCCATCCGGGCCTCTTTCGGCGGGGTCGAAAGTCGTGAGCGCGATCTGCGAGCGGGTGCGGGCAAGCCTGCCGGCCTACGGCCGCGAGGCTCTCGAGGCGGGAACCCGGCGGGAGGTGCGCGAGCACCTGGCCGGCTGCCCGGCGTGCCGCGCCGAGGCGGCCGCGATCGATCCGGTCGTGCTCTTCGGGACGCTGTCTCCCGAGGCCGTCTCTTCGGCCGACGTGGCTTGCGTCGTGGCTTCGGTCCGAGCCGGGATCGCGCTGCGGCAGGCCGAGGGGCGCATCGCCCGCCCTCGCCGCGCCGTCGCGGGGCGCCGCGGGATCCGGGCGGCCGCCGCCGCTGCGGTCGTGCTTCTGACGCTCGCCGTGCCTTCGGGGCTGAAGCCTCCGCCGGAGGGAAACGAGAAGGCCGAGGTCCGGCGCGCTCCCTCGGCGGACTTTTCCACCGTCGCCGGGCCCGACGGCGCCGCTCGGGCGTCGGGCGGGGCGACCGTCTACGACTGGAATCCGGGCGCGGGAGAGCCGCGCGTGGTCTGGATCGTGGATGGCTCGCTCGACATCTAGCATCCTGCCGCACCGCGGATCGGCCGGGGCGTGGCCCGGCGGCGCGCGGCCGGCCGCGGCAGGTAGGGCCGGAGATCTCCATCGCGTGAGAAAGTCGCTCCTGCTCGCGGCCGCGCTCGCGGCCCTTCTTCTTCTTCCGGCTTCCTCGCCCGGAGCGGACGAGCTCTCGATCAAGGTCTTCAAGCTCAACTACCGCAGGGTCGAAGAGGCGGCGCTCCTGATCCGGCCGCACCTGTCCGACGCCGCCTCGGTCACCCTCACCCAGCGCTTGAACGCAATGACCGTGACCGACCGGGAGGAGAACCTGAAGACGATCGCGAAGGTCCTGGCGGACTTCGACGTTCCGCCCCGGGGCTTCACCTTCGCCATCAAGCTCGTGCGCGCCCGGGCGGACGTGCCGGCGGGATCCATCTCCAAGGAGATCGGGGGAATGGGAGCGAAGCTCAAGGCCCTCTTCCAGTTCAACGACTACGCGCTGATCGACTCGGAGCTGCTGCGGGGCGTCGAGGGCCGTCGGGTCGAGTGCCGGCTGGGACAGGACTACGCGCTCTCCTTCTCGATCGCTCCGGCGGGCGGCGGCGACGAGCTGCTGCTTTCCCCGTTCACGCTCTCCCGGGTCCGAGCCGGGGGCAATCTGGGCCCGCTCATCCAGACGCCGCTCTACCGCGCTCCGATGCCGATCAAGCTCAATCAGACGCTGATCATCGGCGCCTCCCGGGAGGAGCAGTCCAAGACCGCCCTGATCCTGATCCTGCTCGCCCAGGAGCTGCCCCGCGCGGAGGCGGGGAAGGGGCCCGCCGGCTCGAAGACCGTGGAGAAGCGGCAATGAGCCCCCAGTTCTCCGTCAAGACGGGCTGGCCCGACGGCTCGATCGCCGAAGAGGCGGTCCTCGCTCCCGATTCCGGCGCCGCGCGCTCGGAGGTCGAGCGCCGCGGTGGGCACGTCTTCGAGGTCCGCCGCAGGGGCTTCTCGTTTTCCGGAGGGCGCGGAGGGCGCCGGGGCCGCATCAAGATGTCGCAGTTCCTCATCTTCAACCAGGAAATGATCGCGCTGCTGAAGGCAGGGCTGCCGGTGGTGCACTCCTTCGAGATCCTTCTCGAGCGGCAGGAGAGCCCCGTCCTGCGGCGGGTGCTTGCCGATGTCCGGGAGCGCGTCAACGCGGGCGCCTCCATCTCCGAGGCCTTCGCCGAGCAAGGCGACCTCTTCCCGAGGCTCTACTGGACTTCGCTCAAGGCGGGGGAGAAGTCGGGCGAGATCGAGAGCGTGCTGCGCCGGTACCTGAAGTACCAGAAGACGGTGATGGGGCTTTCGCGCAAGGTCCTCTCGACCCTCGTCTATCCCGCGATCCTGATCCTGCTCTCGATCGTTCTGATCGCGATCCTGATGACGGTCGTCATCCCGAAGTTCCAGGACTTCTTCGCGGAGTTCGGAGGAGAGCTGCCGCTCTTGACGGTCATCGTGATCCGCACCGCGGGATTCCTGCGCGACAACATCGTGTGGATCGGCGGCGGCCTCGCGGCGGTTCTCTTCTTCGGCTCCCGATGGCTCAAGACGGCGCGCGGCGCGGAGTGGGGCGACGCGATGCTGCTCAAGATCCCGATCGTCGGCGGCATCTTTCGCCGGTTCGGGATCACGCAGTTCACCCGCAGCCTGGCGACGCTGCTGGGCGGGGGCACGCCGCTCGTTCCGGCGCTGGAGAATGCCGCCGACGCCATCGGCAACCGGTTCCTCTCCCGCCGCGTGCGCGACGTCGTTCCCCGGGTCCGGGAGGGGGGCGAGCTCTGGAAGGCCCTGGAGGACACGAAGCTCTTCACCAACCTGACCATCGAGATGGTCAAGGTCGGGGAGACCTCCGGGGCGCTTGAGGAGATGCTCTCCTCGGTCTCCGAGTTCTACGACGAGGAGATCGAGACGCTGCTCGCGCGCGTGATCTCCTTCGTCGAGCCGGTGATCCTCGTCATCATGGGAGGCGTCATCGTGACGATCCTCCTCTCGGTCTACCTGCCGATCTTCCGGCTGATGTCGCAAGTCAAGGGGTGACGGCCATGTCCACGACCAGGACCGTTTTGAACGGCAACGCGCTCGCCGCGGCGGTGGAAGGGGAGGCGCACGCGCAGACCCTCGCGGATCGGCTGGGACTGCCGTACGTCGACCTCGCCTCGTTCCGTGTGGACCCGGAGCTCTTCCGCTCCATCCCGGTCGAGTGGATGCTGCGCTACGGGTTCATTCCGGAGAAGCGCACGGAGAAGTCCCTCACGATCATCTGCGCCGATCCGGCCGACGTGGTGAAGCTCGACGAGCTGGAGCTGCTGGCCGGCCTGCCGCTGAAACTGAAGGTCGGAAGCCGCGCCGCGATCACGGACATCCTCCAGAAGAGCGAGTCCTCGCAGCGGGTTCTCGACGAGGCGACCGAAGAGTTCCGGATGCAGCTCGTGTCCGAGGACGAGGAAGGGGAAGAGACCCTCACCATCGACCGGATCACGCAGGACGCCTCGCCGATCATCAAGCTCGTCGACTCGATCGTCTTCAACGCGATCCAGCGGCGCGCCTCGGACATCCACATCGAGACGCAGGAGAACGTCGTCCTGATCAAGTACCGCATCGACGGCGTGCTCTACCAGGCGATGGACCCGATCGACAAGCGCCACCACGGCACGATCATTTCGCGCATCAAGGTGATGTCGGAGCTCGACATCGCGGAGAAGCGCATCCCGCAGGACGGCCGCTTCAAGCTGCGCGTCCGCGGGCGCACGATCGACTTCCGCGTCTCGATCATGCCGACGGTCCACGGCGAGGACGCCGTCATCCGCATCCTGGACAAGGAGTCGGCCAACGCCGAGTTCAAGAGCCTGAACCTCGAGGTGCTGGGGTTCGACGCCGAGACCAAGAAGAAGCTGCGCAAGTTCATCCGCGAGCCGTACGGCATGGTGCTCGTGACCGGGCCGACGGGCTCGGGAAAGACGACCACGCTCTACGCCTGCCTCTCGGAGATCCAGTCGGTCGAGGACAAGATCGTCACGATCGAGGATCCGGTCGAGTATCAGCTGCGCGGGATCACCCAGATCCCGGTCAACGAGAAGAAGGGGCTCACCTTCGCCCGCGGGCTGCGCTCGATCCTGCGGCACGACCCGGACAAGATCATGGTGGGCGAGATCCGAGACGAAGAGACCGCCCAGATCGCGGTCCAGTCGGCGTTGACCGGACACCTGGTCTTCACGACCGTGCACGCCAACAACGTCGTGGACGTGCTCGGACGGTTCTTGAACATGAAGGTGGAGCTCTACAACTTCGTCTCGGCGTTGAACTGTGTCCTGGCGCAGCGGCTGGTTCGCAAGATCTGCCCCCATTGCCGGGAAAAGGCGGTCATCACCCGGGAGATGTTCGTCGAGGCGGGGCTCGACCCGGAGGCCGCGCGGGGAAAGACGTTCTACGAGGGAAAGGGCTGCCTCGAATGCGACGGCACGGGGTTCCACGGCCGGATGGCGATCGCGGAGCTGCTCGACCTTTCGGATCGGATCCGCGGCCTGATCCTGGAGCGCCGGCCGGCCGCCGAGATCAAGAGGGCGGCCAAGGAGGAGGGGATGGCGTTCCTTCGGGACGCGGCCCTGGCGAAGGTGTTCGAGGGCTGGACGACGTTGAAGGAGATCAACAAGGTCACGTTCGTGGACTAGCGGAACTGAGAACTGACAACTGAGAACTGACGACTTCCGATGAAGATCCCCTTCCTCCGCCCCGTCGTGCCTCCGCACGTCTTCTGTCTGCTCGCAGACGGCGTCACGTACGCCAGCGTGCGGCGCGAGCAGCCGGCCGGCTTCGCCGAGGCGCGCGCATTCGCTTATCCGGGAAACGCGCTCGGCAGCTCCTCCTCCGGAACGCCGCTCTTCACGCGCGAGGCGCTCTCGGAGGCCGTCACCGCCGCGCGCCGGCTCGCCGGAGGGCGGTTGTCGCGCGCTTCCGTCGTCCTGCCCGACAGCTGGGCCCGGATCCTGCCGATCGACTTCGATTCCCTGCCCGATTCGGAGGAGGGCGCCCGGGAGATGGTGCTCTGGAAGCTGAAGAAGCTGCTGCCGGGCGTCACCGCGGAGCTGTCCGTCGCCTTCCGCGAGATGCCTGCGGCGGGCGAGGGCAAGAGACTGCTCGTGGCGGCCGCGCCGGCCGATTCGCTGCGGTCGATCGAGCGGGCCTTCGAAAGCCTGGGCGTGCGGGTCGGGATGCTTTCGCCCGCCAGCCTCGTGCTCTTCGAGGGGCTGGCACCGGCGCTGGCCGCGCTGACCGCCGGCGACTACGCCCTCGTGCATCGCGCGCCGGGATCGATCTGTTTCCTGATCGCGCGCGGCGGCACCCCCCTCTTCTTCCGGCAGCGCCCCGCCGAGGAGGCATCGGAGGAACACCAGCAGGAGATTCGCCTCTCGCTCTCCTACTACAAGGAGAAACTGCAGGGGCAGGGGCTCGCCGGCGTCTACCTCTACGACGAGGTCGGAGGCCGGGACCTCGCGGAAGCGGCGTCGTTCCCGGTGCGGCCGGTCGCGATCTCGGGGGCGACCGTGGGCGCGGACGCGGGATTCGACGAGCGAATCGCCGCGCGGCCGGAGCTGCTTGCCGCGTTCGCCGCGGTCTGGCGGAGAAACTGAGCCGATGAGCGCGAGCTGGAACTTCGCCCGCCGGCCGTTCCGCGACGAGCGGCCGGTCTTCGCCGCGGTCGGAGTCGCGCTGCTTCTCGGCATCGTGTTCTTCGCCGCGAACCTGAACCTCTACTGGCGATTCTCGAAGAAGGTCGAGGGAACGCGAGAGGAGATCGCGCGGCTCGAGGAGCGCGGCGCCCGCGCGACCAGGGCCGCCGAGGAGGCCCGGAAGGCTGCGAGCCAGTACACGCTGTCTTCGCTCGCCGAGGAATCCGCGGGCCTGCAGTCCATCGTGCGGGCGCGGCGCTTCTCGTGGCTGGCGCTTCTCTCGCGCCTCGAGCGCACGCTGCCGCCCGACGTGCGCCTCGCGCGCCTGTCCCCGCGCTTCGACTCCGCCGACTCGGTCTTCGTGGACATGGCGGCCCTGGGGCGCAGTCCCGACAGCGTCGTGCGCGCGATCGCCGCCCTTTCGAAGGACCCCGCGTTCCATGGCGTCGAGCTGCGCTCCGAATCGAGCCCGGAGAAGGGGGTTCCCGAGGGCTATTCGTTCCAGGTCGCGCTGCGCTACGTTCCCGAGGAAACGCGGTGAGGGGCGCGGGCGAGGTATGGCGCCGGAGGGCTGGCTGGCTCGCGGCCGCCGGGCTCTTCCTCTCGGCCAACGCCGGGTTCTTCTTCTGGTACCGGGGGACGGGGCAGACCCGGCAGGAGGCGCTCGAGAGCCGCCGCGTGGCGCTCGCGAGCGAGGTGACCGTGGCCGAGCGCGAGGCGCAGCGGCTGGAGGGACAGCGGGCCCGGCTTTCCCAGGTCAGCGCCGCGATCGAAGAGTTCTACGGGCGGCGCATCGGCACCCGGCGGGCGACGCTCGCGTCGGTCGTGGACGAGATCCACGCGACCTTGAAGCGCGTGGGCATCTCGCCTTCGGACATCGGCTACAACTTGAAGCCGGTGGGGAAGCTGCCGCTGCTCGAGATGGACGCGGCCTTCGGCTTCGCGGCCGACTACCAGAAGTTCAAGCGCCTGCTGGACGCCTTCGAGACCGGCCCGCGCTGGATCGTCGTACGGGAGATCTCGCTCGCGCGCAACGCCGACGTGCCGGGCTCCATCCAGGCGCGCATGTCGATTGCCACCTATTTTGCCGACGAGGAATCGGGGCGGCCGGCGCGCCCCGCGCCGCCGGCGACCGCGCCCCGGACGGCGCGAAAGGGCCGATCCTGAGCGCCAATCCCATCGGCTCGCGCCGCCAGGCGATCCTGCTGGGCATCCTGGCCGTGTTCCTGGTCCTTGCCGTGGTGAAGTGGACCGGGTCTGGCAGGAAGGTCTCCCAGGCGCCGGCGCGCGTCGCGGGAGCCGCTTCGCCCGCCGGGCCGCGCGCCGCCGCGGGCCGGCGGGGGGCTTCCGCGGTGTCGGCCGACGACGTGGCGCCGCTGTCGGAGGACGACCTGCGCCCCCGCCCACGCCGCGGCCAGGCGATGACCGAGCGGGATCTGTTCGATCTGCGGGAGCCGACCAAGCCCCCGCCTCCGACCCCGACCCCCGCGCCGCCGCCTCCTCCGGCGCCCGGCGACCCGCGCTTCGTCGGCCCGCTGCCGCCGCCTCCCCCCACGCCCACACCGGCGCCGCCGCCGATCCCCTTCAAGTTCATCGGCAGCTTCGGGCCCCGCGAGCGCCCGATCGCCGTTTTGGCGGCGGGCGACCGCATCGTCAACGCGCGGGCGGGGGACGTCGTCTTCGAGCGGTTCATTCTGCGCAAGGTCGGCTACGAGTCGATCGACGTCGGGTTCGTGGGATTCGCGGAGAGCGAATCCAAGAGGCTCGGGATCGGGCAATGAAAAACGAGGTCGCGGATCGAAAGGGCAAAACCGTGATGAAGAGATTCAGAGCCTTCGGTTTGCTGGCCCTGCTGCTGTCGGGGGCCGGCTGCACGGCCTACCGCAATTACCAGCAAGCCAAGGACGCGGAGGCGGTGGAGCAGTGGGACTCGGCCGTCCTGAAGCTCCAGAAGGCGATCGATCTCGATCCGAAGAACCCCCAGTACAGGCTCGCCCTGGTGCGGATGAAGCTGAAGGCTTCCCAGGCCCACTTCGAGAAGGGAAAGCTCTACCGCGCCTCGGGAAACCCCGACCTCGCCATCGTGGAGCTCGAGCAGGCGGTGCTGCTCGATCCGACCAACGATTTCGCCGAGACGGAGCTGCGCAAGGCGCGCGAGGACGCGGCGACGCTCGCGGCGGAGCGCAACAAGGACACCAAGATCGAGACCCTGAAGAAGAGGGCCCACGGCGCGCGGGCGAAACTGCCCATGCTCGAGCCCGCGAGCGACAAGCCGATCAGCCTGAACTTCCCGCAGCCCAAGCCCATCAAGCAGATCTACCAGGCGCTGGCCGCCGCGGCCGGCATCAACGTGATCTTCGACCCGCAGCTCAAGGACGACAACGTCTCGATCATCCTGACGAACCTCTCCTTCCAGTCGGCGCTCGAGACGCTGCTGCGGCAGGAGAATCACTTCTACAAGGTGATCGACGAGAAGACCATGCTGATCGCGGCCGACACGCCGCAGAACCGCAAGACCTACGAAGACCTCGTCATCCGGACTTTCTTCCTCTCCAACGGGGACGTCACCGAGGTCTCCAACGCCCTGCGGGCGCTGCTGCAGACGACCCGCATCTCGATCAACAAGGCGGAGAACTCGATCACCCTGCGCGACACGGCCGACAAGGTCGCGATCGCCGAGCGCATCATCGAGCAGAACGACAAGCAGGTTTCCGAGGTCGTCGTGGACGTCGAGCTGCTTCAGGTCAACACGAACAAGCTGCTCGACCTGGGCCCGATCCTGAGCAAGTACTCGGTTTCGGCGAGCGTGCCGGCGCCCGGGGGCACGACGAATCTCGGGGCGGCGCTCGGCGAGGGGCAGTTCACCTGGGACCAGCTGAAGCAGCTTTCGATCAACTCGTTCGGGTTCGCCATTCCCTCCATCACCTACAACTTCATCAAGAGCCAGGGGGCGGCGGAGCTGCTCGCCAAGCCGCAGCTTCGGATCGCGGAGGGGCAGAAGGCGCAGCTCGTGATCGGCGATCGGCAGCCGATTCCCGTGACGACGTTCAACACCGGGGCGACCGTCGGCGGCAACATCGTCCCGGTGACGTCGTTTCAGTACCAGGACGTCGGCATCAAGATCGACGTCGAGCCGCGGGTGCACCACAACCGGGAGATCACGCTGAAGCTGACCGTCGAGGTTTCCCAGATCAGCGGGCAGGTCGACGTTCCGGGCGGATCCCCGCTGCCGATCATCGGAACCCGGACCATCTCCTCGAACATCCGCTTGAAGGACGGCGAGACGAACCTGCTGGCGGGGCTGTTCCGGCGCGATCGAAGCCGAACGGACAAGCAGATCCCCTTCTTGAGCGACCTGCCGATCATCGGGCGCCTCGTCACCAACACCAACAAACAGGACCAGACGACGGACATCGTCCTGACGCTGACGCCGCACATCATCCGGATCCCCGACATCACCGAGGAGGACGTGACCCCGGTCTACGTCGGCACCGACCAGAACATCTCGTATCAGGGCGCGCCGCGCCTCGAATCGCCGGCCGGCGGGGGGCCCTTCGAGTTCCAGCGGCGGCAGCCTCCGGTACGGCAGCCGCAGCAGGCGCAGCCTCAGCCCGCCGCACCACAACCGCAGAACCTGGCGCCGGGCGGCATGCCCGCCAACCCGTTCGCCCCGCCGCCGCAGCCGACCCCGCCGCCGCAGCCCCAGGGCGCGAGCCGCAACGTGTCCTCTTCCGTCGAAGCCGCGTCGGTCGCGGCCGCCGCTCCGGTCTACGACCTCGACCCGCCCGCCGCGACGCTGAAGCCGGGCGAGAAGCTGACCGTTTCCGTCCGGGCGACGGGCGACGTCCTGCCTCCCTCGACGATCGCGATCCGGTTCGACCCGAAGGTCGTCTCGGTCGTGGGCGTGCGCCCGATCCTCCAGGACAGCGCGGCCGCCGAGACGCGCATCGAGCCCGGTCGCGTCGTTCTGGACCTTCCCGGCGGCAACCCGCTCTCGGGCACGCAGGCGATCGCCCAGATCACGCTGCAGGGTGTCGCGGCGGGCCGCTCGGTCCTGTCCTTCGAGGAGGCGCCCGGCAGCTCCGCCTCCGCGACGGTGGATGTCAAATGAGGAGAACCAGCCGCGGCTTCACGGTCGTCGAGCTCGCCGTCGTCTGCTCGATGATCGCGATCCTGACGGCGATGGCGATCCCGATCGTCAAGTACTCGCTGAAGCGCCAGAACGAGATGGAGCTGCGCTACGACCTGCGCATGCTGCGCGAGGCGATCGACAAGTACAAGCAGTACGCCGACACCGGGCTGATCCAGGTCCAGCTCGGCAGCGAAGGCTATCCGCCGGACCTGCAGACGCTGGTCGACGGCGTCGAGCTGGTGGGGCAGATCAAGAAGAAGCAGAAGTTTCTGAGGCGCGTCCCGATCGACCCCATGACGAAGAAGGCGGAGTGGGGCCAGCGCTCCTACCAGGACGAGCCCGACTCGACCTCCTGGGGCGGGCAGAACGTCTACGACGTCTATTCGCTGTCGGGGCTGCGGGCCACCGACGGCACTTACTACAAGGATTGGTGATGAGGCGCGGGGCGCAGGCCGGTTTCACTCTTCTGGAGCTTCTCGTCGTCATGACGATCATCGGCATCCTCGCGGCGATCGCCGTCCCGGCGCTGCGCGACTCGCCGCAGCGCGCCCGGGAAGCGACGCTGCGCGAGGACCTCTTCACCCTGCGCAGCGTCATCGACCAGTACCACGGCGACAAGCTGGTCTTTCCGCCCGACCTGCAGACGCTCGTCGCCGACGGGTACCTGCGCAAGATCCCGGTCGACCCGATGACCAAGTCGGCCGAGACCTGGGTGCTGCAGATGGAGGAAATCCCGCCTGACGAGCAGGCCGGCTCCGAGCCGCCGACGCCGGGCATCGTGGACGTCCACAGCGGCTCGCCGGACAAGGCCCTGGACGGGACGCTGTACAAGGATTGGTGATGGGGCGGGTCCTTCGACTGGGGACCGAGGACCGAGGACTGAGGACTCACCGGGCAACAGCCGAGCGAGTCCTCAGTTTCGCCGTCGCCCGCTCCCGACCAGGGACCAAGGACCGGGGACTAAGGACTATTCAGGCTCCAGCGAGTAGAGTCCTCGGTCCTCAGTCCCAAGTCCTCAGTCGGCGCGACGCCGGCTACACCCTCGTCGCCCTCGTCATCGGGATGGCGATCCTCACGATCCTGCTCGCCGCGGTCGGTCCCGTGATCGCGACGGTCATGAAGCGGGAGCGGGAGGAAGAGCTGATCTTCCGGGGCCGCCAGTACGCGCGGGCGATCACGGCCTTCCATCATCGATTCGGGCGATACCCGAACACGCTCAAGGAGATGTACGAGAACCGCCCGCGGACGATCCGCAAGCTCTGGCAGGATCCGATGTGCCGCTGCGACAAGTGGCACCTGGTGATCCTCGGCTCTGCCGAAGCCCTTCCCGTCCGGCTGGGGGGAGGACAGCAACCCGGGACCGGCCTGCCGCCGCCGCGCCCGACGCCGACCCCCGGGCCCTTCGGCAGCCCGAGCGGGGAGGTCAAGGGCCCCATCCAGGGTGTTCGGTCCAACGTGCACGAAGAGGCGCTCCGGGAGTGGCGCGGGCACAAGTTTTACGACGAGTGGGTGTTCGTCGCCGGCGATGCCGATACCGAGGACCGCCGTCCGGGGCCGCCCGGCGGCTTCCGAAACCCGCCCCTGATGCCTCCGGGACAGCAGCCTCCGCCCGCGAGCCGATAGACTTAAGCCATTCCAATACAAAGACTTGCTAATCTGGCGGCGTGCGGGCCCGCAGGGGGTAAAATTGGCCTCGCCTGCCGGGGAGCCCTTTATGGTCCAAAAATCCGTGCTCGGGAATGGTGTCACCGTCCTCGTTGACGAGATGCGGGACGTGCGCTCCTTCGCTCTGGGCATCTTCGTGGCCGCCGGGTCGGGCGACGAGCCCGCCGAACGCCGCGGCATCTCGCACTTTCTCGAGCATGTCCTCTTCAAGCGGACCCGGCGCCGGTCCACCGTCCAGATCGCCCGCGAGATCGACCGGCTCGGCGGAGACGTGGACGCCTTCACGACGAAGGAGTACACGGGCTTCTACGCGCACAGCCTCGACTCGAACTTCGAAGGCGCGCTCGACCTGCTCGGGGACATGGTGCTCGCGCCCGCCTTCGAGTCCGAGGACATCGAGGTCGAGCGCGGAGTCATCCTGGAGGAGATCGGCGAGGCCAACGACAATCCCGACGACCTCGTGCACGAGATGTTCGTCCGCTCCTTCTGGAGGACGCATCCCCTGGGAGAGCCGATCCTGGGAACCGCGGAAACCGTTCGCGCGATCGGCGTGACCGACCTCTACCGGTACCACCACGAACGCTACACCCCGGGCAGTCTCATCTTCTCCGTGGCCGGGCACGTGCTGGCCGCACCGGTCGTCGACGCCGTCGAGAGGCTCTTCCGCCGCCGTCCCGCCCGCGGCGGGCCGCCGGGACGCCGCGGCGGCCGCCCCCACCCTCACCAGCACGTCGAGGTCCGCTCGCGCCGCGGCCTCGAGCAGGCCCACGTGTGTCTCGGTGTCGCGGGGCCGTCCCAGTCGTCGGAGCGCCGGTACGCCGCGAGCCTTCTCGACATCGTGCTCGGCGGCGGCATGTCCTCCCGGCTCTTCCAGGAGGTGCGCGAGAAGCGCGGCCTCGCCTATTCGGTGGCCTCTTCCCTCAATTCCTATCGCCTCGGCGGCTACGAGACGATCACCGCCGCCTGCGCTCCGAAGAACCTCGCCCGCGTGCTGGACGTGACGCTGCGGGAGCTGAAGAAGTTGAAGCGCGAGGGGGTGCGCCCGAGGGAGCTCGCCTGGGCGAAGGAGAACCTGAAGGGCAACCTGATCCTCGCCCTGGAGTCCACCGTCTCCCGCATGTCGATGCAGGCCCGTCACGAGTTCTATTACGGCCGGATCCAGCCGGCCGAGGAGATGATCGCGCGCGTCGAAGCGGTGACCGGCGACGACGTCGCGCGGGAGGCCGAGCGCCTGCTCGATCCGCGGGTGCTCTCGCTGACGATCGTCGGCAACGTCGGCAGGCCCCCCCTCTCGGCTCCGGACCTCGCCTCGGCCCTGTAGCCGGCAAGTCCGGCGCGGGTCGATCTTCTCGGCCAGCCGCAAAGGCCGGCGCGGCGATCTACAAGGTGCCTTTCAGAGCCTGGCGGTAGTTCGTTTCCTGGACGCGGAGCTCCTGAATCAACGAGACGTAGCCCGGACTCACTCGGATCGGGGCGAGAAGGCGGTCGGTCTCGAAGCAGGGGATGCAGGGGAGGCCGGCTTTCGCGGCGCGACGCAGGAAATCGACGGAGCGGGCGGCGTCGCCCCTCTGGGCGTGCGCCTCGGCCAGCAGGTGCCAGACGTGATGGAAGTGGCCGATTCGCTCGTCCGCCGCCGCGATCTGCCTCTCGAGATCCGCGATGTCGCGGTTGCCCGCGCGGGCTCGGGCAACCGCGAGAAGGGCGGTGGGGAGCGTCCGGTCGGGCGGCCGCTCCGCGAGCCAGGCCTGCACCTCCTCCATCAAGGGCAACGGATTCTCGGATTGCAGTCGGATCTGCAGGATCTGCCAGCGGCCCGCATTGGCCTGCCGCCGAAGGTCCGCGGGAAGGCGAAGGTACTCACGAAGCGCCCGCTGCCGATCGCCGCGAAACCACGCAATGTAGGCTTCCAGGCGAATGGTCTCGGGACTCGAGGGGTTGATCCGCTGCGCGGCTCCGAGCTCCCGCTCGGCTTCGCGGAGCCAGCCGTAGTGGGTGAAGAGGCGCGAAAGATCCAGGTGGGCCAGGTCGAGGCCGGGGTTCTTACGAGTGGCAGTCGCGAGCTCGGTCGCGGCGGCGACGAAATCCCAGCCTCCGGAGAAGGACCAGATCATCGCGGCCTTCGCCAGGCGCGGCTCGACGAGGTCCGGGTCGAGCGCCAGCGCGCGATCCGCGTCCCGCAGGACGGCCGCATAGCCGGTGGGCGAGGAGATGAAGAAGTTCTGCCACGCCCCGACGTAGCTGCGCGCGGCAATCGCCTGAGCAAACCCGGGAGCCTCGTCGAGAATGCGGTCGAGCAACGACGTGACTTCACGGCTCTCTTCGGGAGAGAAGCGGATGACTTCGGAGAGCCTTGCGCGGACCGCAACGTACTGCTCCATGGCGCGATCGGAAACCGGCTGCGCCGAAGCGAGGGACCTTCTCTGCTGCGGGTCGAGCTCGAGCCGCAGCCCTTCGGCCACCCGCTGGGCGATCTCGTCCTGAACCGCGAAGAGCTTGCCCTCCGGAAGCTCCAGCCGGCTGGTCCAGACGATCGCGCCGCGCGAGACATCGGTCAACTGGACGGAGACGCGGGTCACGCCCTCGACCCTCTGCACGGTTCCTTCGAGGACGGCATCGACATGGAGCGCCCGTCCGGCCTCGATGGCGTCGACGGGCGCCGTCTCGAAGCGGCGGATCGCGCTCGTCGGCCGGACGGTCAGCGGGCGCAGCCGGGCGAGCTGCCCGATCACGGAGTCGGCGAGCCCGAGGCCGAAGCGGGGAATGGCGTCCGCCCCGAGGCTGCGGAAGGGAAGGACGGCCAGCGTGCGCGGAGCGCGGACGGTGGCCGGTTGCAGGCGCCACAGGAGAAGCGCCAGCGCGGCGGTCGCGACCGCCGCCAGGGCCAGGAGACCCAGCCGTCGCCGTCGGCCGGGCGAGGGGGGCATCGGCAAGGGGCCGGCGGGCGCGCCCGTCGGCTCCCTCTCCCCGAGCGCCAGGGCGCGAAGGTCGTGGGCCAGGTCGGCCGCCGAGTGGTAGCGGGCGTCCCGGTTCTTGGCGAGACAGCGACGGGCGACGCGCTCGATGTCGGGCCGAAGTGTCGACGGGCCCGCCGTCGGGAAGGCGGGATCGTCTCGCAGGATGGCCGAGAGGGTCTCGATTCTCGAGACTGCCGAGAAGGCCTTGCGACCGGTCAGCATCTCGTAGAAGACGGAGCCCAGAGAAAAGATGTCCGACCGCGTGTCCAACTTTTCCCCGCGCGCCTGTTCCGGACTCATGTAGGCGGGCGTACCGGCGACGACGCCGGGCTCGGTCACGGCTTCTTCCGTCACCGCGCTCTCCCCGGCCTCCTCGGGCCCGGCCAGGCTGGCGAGGCCGAAGTCGAGGATCCTCACCCTTCCCCCGGAGAGGATGAGGTTTTCAGGCTTGATGTCGCGGTGGATCACGCCCTTCTCGTGAGCGGCAGCCAGACCCTCGGCGACCTGCGCCGCGATCTCCGCGGCTTCCGCCGGCGGCAGCGGCCCCGAAGCCAGATGCGCGCGCAGCGTCTCTCCTTCGACCAGCTCCGTGACGACGTAACGGATCCCGCCTTCTTCACCGACATCGAATACGGGCACGATGTTCGAGTGGGAGAGTGCCGCCAGAGCGCGGGCCTCGCGCTCGAAACGTCGGAGGCTTCCGGGATCCGAAATCAGTGTGGCAGAGACCGTTTTGAGTGCGACGTCGCGGCCGAGTCGCGTGTCCCGGGCGCGGAAGACCTCGCCCATTCCCCCTCGGCCGAGGGAGGAGAGAATCTCGAAACGCCCGAGTCGAGCGCCGGGGGTCAGCGTCACGGATCCCAAGAGGATATAGCCCTGGCGCACCGGCAGCGACGTGGTAAAAGACGCCCCTCATGGACATCCGCGTCCCCCTCCAGGTCCTCCCCCACGGCGAGGGGCTGGATTTGCCGGCCTATGCCACGGAGGGATCAGCGGGATGCGACTTGCGGGCGGCCGTCTCGACCGCGCTCGTGATCGCGCCCGGCGGAAGGACGCGCGTCCCGACGGGCCTCGCCGTGGCGATCCCGGAGGGCTTCGAGGGACAGGTCCGGATGCGCAGCGGTCTCGCGCTCAAGATGGGGCTGATCCTGCCCAACGCGCCCGGCACGATCGACAGCGACTACCGCGGAGAGCTCTGCGTGCTGGTCGCCAACATCGGCGCCGAGCCGGTCGAGATCTCTCGCGGCGACCGGATCGCGCAGCTGGTCATCGCTCCCGTGGCGAGGGCGCGTCTCGAGCGGGTCGAGGAGCTTCCCGCGACGAAACGACACACGGGGGGATTCGGATCGACGGGGAAGTAGTTGACAGTTGTCAGTTTTCAGTTGTCAGTTTTCAGAAGGAAGTCGTCGAGAACTGACGACTGAGAACTGAGAACTGAAGACTCGGAGCGCAAGCACATCTGGCTATAATGCTTCTCCGTGCGCGTCACCGTTCTCGCGTCCGGGTCCGGCGGGAATGTGTGTGTCGTCGAGTCGGGCGCGACACGGGTTCTGGTCGACGCGGGGCTCTCGGGTAGGGAGATCGAGCGGCGCCTGAAGTCGCGCGGGCTCTCGGCCGAGTCGGTCGCCGCCGTCTTCGTGACGCACGAGCACCAGGACCACTGCTCCGGCGCGCTCTCCTTCTCCACCCGGTACGGCTGCCCGATCTACGCGACGGCCGGAACCGCCGAGGCCCTGGGGCTCGAGGGAGACCTCTTCTCCCCGTTCGTTCGGATCGAGCCGGGGCGCGAGGGGCGGGTCGGCGCGATGGGCTTCCGGACCTTCGCGACGCCGCACGACGCCAACGAGTCGGTGGCCTACGCCTTCGAGGCGGACGACGCGCGGCTGGTCGTCGCCTCGGACCTCGGGCGCGCGGAAGAGGACTTCGTGGACTTCGTGCGGGACGCGACGGCGCTGCTGCTCGAGTTCAATCACGACGAGGACATGCTGCGCGACGGGCCCTACACCTGGCCCCTGAAGAAGCGGATCTCGGGGGGATGGGGCCATCTGTCGAACCGCCAGTCGGCCGACGTCGTGCGGCGCGCCGCGGGCCCGAAGCTGCGGCGCGTGATCGCGACACACCTGTCCCGAACGAACAATACGCCGCCGCTGGCGCTCGCCGCGCTCGCCGACGCCCTCGAACGCGCCGGCTGGGCGGTGCCCTTCGAGGCGGCGGACCAGATCGCGGGATTCGAGGCGTTCGAGGCATGAAAGTCGAAGTACGGGTCTATCCGAAGCAAGGCGTGCTCGATCCGCAGGGCAAGGCCATCGCCGCCGCGCTCGGGCGGCTCGGGCACGCGGCCGTCCGGGACGTGCGCGCCGGGAAGGTCTTCTTCCTCGATCTCGACGGCCTGGACGCGAAGTCGGCCGAGGCCGAGGCGCGGCGGATGGCCGAGGAGCTGCTCGCCAACACCGTCATCGAGGGGTACGACGTGAGGGTCATGGACGCATGAGATTCGCGATCGTCGTCTTTCCCGGTTCCAACTGTGATCAGGACTGCCACCACGTCGCCAAGGACCTGCTCGGGTGCGAGGCGGACTACGTCTGGCATCGCGACACGGATCTGAAGGGCGCCGACGCCGTCGTGCTGCCCGGCGGCTTCGCCTACGGCGACTACCTGCGGGCGGGGGCGCTCGCGCGTTTCTCGCCGGTCATGGAGAGCGTCGCCCGGTTCGCGAAGGAGGGCGGCCCGGTGCTCGGGATCTGCAACGGCTTCCAGGTGCTGCTCGAGGCGGGCCTCCTGCCGGGCGCCGTGCGGGTCAACCGCGGCCTGCGCTACGTCTGCCGCGACGTGTTCCTCAAGGTCGAGAACGTCGAGACTCCGTTCACGCGCCTCTACGAGCCGGGCGAGGTCGTGACGATGCCCATCGGCCACATGGAAGGCAACTACACCGCGCCGCCCGAGGTCCTGGCGGAGCTCGCGCGCGAACGCCGCGTCGTCTTCCGCTACTGCGACGCGAAGGGCAACGTCACCGACGAGGCCAACCCCAACGGCGCGGCCGAAGGCATCGCCGGCATCGCCAGCCGGGAGGGCAACGTCGTCGGCCTGATGCCCCACCCGGACCGCTGCGCCGAGCAGCTGCTCGGCAACGATGCGGGGCGCAAGATGTTCGCGTCGGTCGTCGCGGCCCTGGCCCCCGCGCGGTGACGCGCGGTCGGCGGCCGGCTGTCGGGCGCTCCCTTTGATGGTCACCCAGGAGCAGATCCGCGAGCACAACCTCTCCGAGGCCGAGTACCGGCGCATCCTCGAGATCCTGGAACGCGAGCCGAACCTGCTCGAGCTCGGGATCTTCTCGGCGATGTGGAGCGAGCACTGCTCCTACAAGTCCTCTCGCGTCCACCTGAAGACCTTCCCGACGGCCGGGCCGCGGGTGCTTCAGGGACCGGGGGAGAACGCGGGCGTCGTCGACATCGGGGACGGCCTCGCCGTCGCGTTCAAGATGGAGTCGCACAACCATCCCTCCTACATCGAGCCCTACCAGGGCGCGGCGACCGGTGTGGGCGGGATCCTGCGCGACATCTTCACGATGGGCGCGCGGCCGATCGCCTCGCTCGACTCGCTGCGCTTCGGCGCGCTCTCGGCGCCGCGCATGAAGCATCTGGTGGACGGTGTCGTGCGCGGGATCGCCGGGTACGGCAACTGCATCGGCATCCCGACCGTCGGCGGCGAGACGACCTTCCACCCCGCCTACAACGAGAACATCCTGGTCAACGTCATGAACGTCGGGCTGCTGCCGAAGGACAAGATCTTCCGCGGCCGCGCCGAAGGGTCGGGCAACCCGGTCGTCTACGTCGGATCGAAGACCGGGCGCGACGGCATCCATGGCGCCACGATGGCCTCCGAGGAGTTCGCGGGGGGAGAGGCGCAGCAGAAGCGCCCCACGGTGCAGGTCGGGGACCCCTTCACCGAGAAGCTCCTCATGGAGGCGTGCCTGGAGCTCTTCGAGACGGACGCCGTCGTCGGCATCCAGGACATGGGCGCCGCGGGACTGACTTCCTCCTCCTTCGAGATGGCGGGGCGCGCCGGCAGCGGCGTCGAGATCGATCTTTCGAAGGTGCCCGTGCGGGAAGAGGGGATGACGCCGTACGAGATCATGCTCTCCGAGTCGCAGGAGCGGATGCTCCTGGTCGCGCGGCGGGATCGCCTCGAGGAGGTGCTCGCGGTCTTCCACAAGTGGGAGCTGGACGCGGTCGAGATCGGCAAGGTCACGAGCTCCGGGCGCGTCGTGCTCTTCTTCGAAGGAGAGATCGTGGCGGACCTGCCGGCGGCGCCGCTCTCCGACCAGGCGCCGATTTACGACCGGCCGCGCGCGGCGGTGCCTCCCGCGCCTCCGCCGCGGTGGCCGGGGGAGCCCGAGCCGTCCGACTACGCCGACTGCCTGCGGCGGATCCTCGCCAGCCCGAACGTCGCGGAGAAGTCCTGGATCTGGACGCAGTACGACCACATGGTCGGCACCAACACCGTCGAGCGCCCGGGAGGCGACGCGGCGCTCGTGCGCGTGAAGGGCACGACGAAGGCTCTCGCCCTGAAGAGCGACGCGAATCCTTTCTTCTGCGCCCTCGATCCCTACCGCGGCGGCGCGCTCGCGGTCGCGGAGGCGGCCCGCTCGGTCGCGTGCGTCGGGGCCCGGCCGCTCGCGATCACCGATTGTCTCAACTTCGGGAGCCCCGAGAAGCCCGAGGTGATGGCGCAGTTCGAGGCGGCGGTGCGGGGAATCGCCGACGCCTGCCGTGCGCTCGAGATCCCGGTCGTCTCCGGCAACGTCTCCTTCTACAACGAGACCGACGGGCGAGCGATCCTGCCGACGCCCACGGTCGGGATGGTGGGACTGCTCGAGGACGTCGAGAAACGCCTGAAGCTTCGGTTTCGCCGGGACGGCGACATCGTCGCGCTCCTCGGGGAGTCGCGGGACGAGCTCGGCGGATCCGAGTTCCTTCGGACGATCCGCGGCCGCGACGAAGGACCGTGCCCGGAGGTGGACCTCGCGGCCGAGCGCCGGCTGGTGGATCTCCTCGCCGCGGTGGCGCAGATGAGCGTGCTCGACTCCGCCCACGACGTGTCCGATGGCGGTCTCGCGGTCGCGCTCGCGGAGTGCGCGATGAAGGGAGGCATCGGCGCGGAGATCACGCTGGAGGCGGGGCTTCGCCTTTCGGCGCTTCTCTTCGGCGAGAGCGCGGGTCGCGCGGTGATCACCTTCGCGCCCGAGGGCCAGGCCGCCGTGGAAGCCGCGGCGAAGAAGGCGGGCGTGCCGCTTCGCCGGATCGGGCGAGTCGGCGGCAAGCGGCTGAAGATCTCCGCCGGCGACCGCGTGCTCATCGACGAGCCCGTCGAGACGCTGGCCCAGCTCTGGAAGACGGCGTTCGCGCACGCCATGGAAGCCGCGGACGTCCTCTAGCAGGGTGCTGAAAAAGGGTGTGGGATGGCGTGACGAGCGCCGCGGGGTCCGATGCAAGGAAGCGCGACGACGGCGATGCGAGAGCATCGTCGAGGAGCGATGAGACCCTTTGGCGGGCGCTCGACGGGCCCGGACGAGAGCAGAGAGCCGGTACGAAGCAGGGTCGGGTCCGCGTCCGGCTGAAAACTCTCGGCCGCCGTTCGCGCGAAGCGAACACCTGCGGCCGAAAGCTCCGGACACGACGCCCGCATCCATTTTTCAGCACGCTGCTAGTTCGCCGGCGCGCGCGAACTGGCCCGGCCGAGGTCCCTCGTACCCTTCTCGGTGAAGGCCCTGGCCGGGTAGGTCACCTTCTCCAGGAACAGTCCCGACGGCGGCGCGGTCCAGTTTGCGGGGGCTGCCGATTTCTCGGAAAGCAACCGCGTCACGCCGTCCGCGTCGACGTTTCCCCGCCCGACCTCGACGAGCGTCCCGGTCAGGCGCCGCACCATCTTCCAGAGGAAGTGCGAGGCTTCGATACGGAAGTGGATCTCGCGCGCCCAATCGAGCAGCTCGCTCTTCACGACGACGACGACCGTCGACTCCTGTCCCTGCGGGTTCTCGCAGAAGGAAGCGAAGTCGTGGCGCCCTTCGAAGAGCTTCGCGGCGCCCTTCATGGAGGCGAAGTCGAGCCGGTCCTTGATCCACCAGACAAGGCGCTTGTCGAATGCCGTTCGGCGGCGCGAGATTCGATAGAGGTAAGTCCGCGAGAGGGCGTCGTGCCGGGCGTGGAACGCCGGCCGCGCGGGGGACACCTCGAGGACATTGACGTCGAAGGGGAGCCGGTCGTTCAGCCCGTGCTCGATCTCGACTTCCGTGAGACGCCGCCGCGACTTCAAGTGCGCGACCTGCGCCAGGGCGTGAACTCCCGCGTCGGTTCGCCCGGCGCCGCCGATGCTGGCGTCGTCGCCGAGAAGCTCCCGCGCGGCCCGCAGCAGGACCCCCTGCACCGTACGGTCCGTGTTCTTCTGCGACTGCCAGCCGCGGTAGCGCGTTCCGTCGTACTCGAGCGTGAGCTTCCAGGTCGGCACGCGCGCAGTCTAGCCTCGGTCGGCGGAGTCGGTGACGTCCGAGGAGACCGCGCGACCGTGCCGGCGCGGAGTCTTGCCTACTGCTTTGCTTCGACCTGCAGTTCGTTATTGACCTTGACGACGCCCTTGACGGACTTGGCGACCTGTTCCGCGAGCTTCTTCTCGTCCGGGTTATGCACCTGGCCGGCCAGGGTGACGACACCATTGGTCGAGTTGACCTCGATGTTGGTCAGCGTCGAAAGCCGGTCGTTCGAAACCAGTTTCGCCTTGACCGACGCCTTGATCGTCGCGTCATCAACCTGCGTTCCGGCCGTGGTGGTCGACTTGCACCCGGATGCGAGAAAACCGACGACGAGAAGAGAAGCGGCAAAGATGGTTCCCAGATTGCGTCTGCGCATGATGACCTCCCTGCTTCCGCGTGCCGAAATGAGCCGCGGATTCCGGTCCCTTTCGAGTTTCAGCACGATGCGTGCCAGAGCGGCGCCCGGCTTAAGATCGCGGCCGCCGAGGAGGCGCCGTGGGCTTCTTGACCCGATTCGTCGGTTTCCTTCTTCTCCTGATCGTTCTGGCGGTCGCCGCGCGGCGCCTGACGGAGCGCGAGGCCGCGATCCCGCCTCCGGGAGCGGGGGAGCGCGACACGGTCGTCGAAGGCGTGCGCTGGCGCTCGCGCGAGATCGCGGGCGAGGGCGGCGAGACGGTCGTCTACGTCCACGGCTTTCTTTCTTCCTCCGCCGTATGGAGAAAGATCCTGACGACGGCCTCCGCGGGGCGCCCTGCCATCGCGGTCGATCTGCCCGGCTCGGGATTCTCCGATCGACCCTGGCCGTACGACTACACCGCGGGCGCCCAGGCGCTCCATCTCTGGCGTTATCTCGACGCCCGGCAGATCGGGCGCGTCGTCCTGGTCGGCAACTCGCTTGGAGGAGCGGTCGCGCTGATCGCCGCCGCCGCCAGGCCGAATCGGGTCGCGGCGCTCGTGCTCGTGGATTCGCCGTCGCCACGAGCCGCGATCCCATGGCAGTTCCGGCTGATGCGGGCGCCCGTTTCGGGGGAGATCGAGATGGAGCTCCTCTGCCGGCCCGTGATGGAGCTCGCGCTGCGCCACCGCCTCTACGCGAATGCCGAGCGCGTCACTTCGGAGACGGTCTCCGCCTGGTGGGACCCGGTGCCGGTCCCGGGCACCCGGCGGGCGGCGCTCGCCGCGATCCGCTCGAGCCGACGCGGCTACGAGGACGTCGCGAGCCGCATCACAGCCCCGACGCTCGTCCTCTGGGGCAAGGAGGACCGGATGCTGCCCCTCTCGGCCGGCGTCTCGCTGGCCCAGGAGATCCGCGGCGCGCGCTTGGTCGCGCTGCCCGGGACCGGCCACGTGCCCGAGGAGGAGACGCCGGCGCAGTTCGCGAAGACGGTCGCGGAATTCCTCGGGCCCGCGAAGCGGGACCGCTAAAATGACCTCCAGGGGAGGATACTGTGAAGAATGCATCGTTCCTTTCCCGGTTCCCGGCTCTCGCGCTCGCGGCTCCGGTCATCGCCTCGCTGATGCTCCACACGGAGACAACGATCCCGACGCCAGCGCCCGGAGAGACGGTCGAGCTGAAGGGCCTGGTCTACAAGGCGCGCTTCGAGGCGAAGATCACGTCGGTCCGCCTGGTCGTCAAGACCGCCGCCGACGCGGATCCCGTGGTCGCCGACTGGATGTTCTCGGGCTCGAACTCCGACGGCCAGGTCCACCGGGTCGACCTGCAGGTCCGGTTGTTCGACGAGCACGACAAACAGCTCGAGGTCTTCGAGGCGAGGCACCCGCTGGCGCCCGGGGCGCGTGATGAGGCCGTGGCCGTCCCGATGAAAGTTAAGTCCGCCGTCTTGGCCGCGGCGAAGAAGGTCCGGATCTGGGCGAACTGGATCACGTAGGGCCGCTGCGGGGCGGCGGCCGGTCCTCGAGCTTCTTACTTGCCGCAGCGGTCGATCACGCGCATCGTGATCTCGTTGGAGGAGGGCGGGTTTTCGCCGAGTCCGAGCGAGTGGAGCATCTCGTGGATTACCAGGGCGGCGGAGAACTCCGGGCTCTGCCGCTGCCTCTCGAAGAACTGAAGGCCGCAGAGGAAGATCACGTGGCTGTTCGGCGCGGTCGCGGCGAGGACCTTTGTCGACTGGCAGGGCTCCGTTCGCTCGCCGTTGGCGAAGCGGAGGGTCTCGAGAAAGTGCGACCCGGAATATCCGAGCGCGTCGAGCCGGGACTGCAGCGGGGCTCCGGCCGCGTCGTGAAAGTCGGTGAAGATCTGCTGGCAGCGCGGCCGCGCGAGTTTCTGCAGCGCGAGCGAAACGGCGCCGGTCGCCGCCTTCTCGAGAAGCGCGTTCTTGATGCCGAGCACCGAGACGTCCTGGATGTCACGAGGTTGCGCGCCGGCGGCGAATGTGAGAGCGAAGAAAGCGGCGGCGCCGAGCACGGGACCTCGGCTCCGCCGCGAGAGGAGAGTGGAGCGGGTGCGTGCCGTCTCCATGCGGCGGGATACGACCGCCCTCCACGGCCGATACGAC
>JBLMXY010000015.1:0-15080 GCA_050257975.1 Acidobacteriota bacterium | reverse complement strand
CTGCAGTTGACGCGCGACGGCGCGAAGACCTGGTCAAACGTCGTCGCAAACGTTCCGAATCTCCCGAAGGCGTCCTGGGTGAGCTGGGTCGAGGCGAGCCGCCACGAGCCGGCGACGGCGTACGCCGCCTTCGACCGCCACACCTTCGGCGACCTGACGCCCTGGGTCTTCAAGACGGCGGACTTCGGAAAGACCTGGACCCGGATCGTCTCGCCCGAGCAGGGCGTGCGCGGCTACGCCCACTGCGTCAAGGAGGACACGGTCCGGCCGTCGCTTCTCTTCGTCGGGACGGAGCTCGGCCTCTGGATCTCTCCCGACGCGGGAAAGACCTGGGCGGAATTCAAGGGGGGAGACTTTCCGAGCGTGGCCGTGCGCGACATCCAGGTCCACCCGCGCGAGGGCGACCTCGTCCTCGCGACCCACGGGCGCGGCATCTGGATCGTGGACGACCTGACGCCTCTGCGAAAGCTGTCGGCCGACATCCTGGCGAGCGACGCCGCCTTTCTCGCCGGTCGCCCCACGCAGCAGCGCATGCCCGCCTCGGGCGGCTGGGTCGAGGGGGACGCGAGCTTCGTCGGCCGCAACCCGCCGGGCGGCGCCGTCATCACCTACTACCAGCGCACGCGCCATCTCTTCGGACCGATCAAGCTCGAGATCTTCGACGCTTCCGGAAAGCTCGTGGACACGCTTTCGGCCACGAAGCATCGCGGCATCAACCGCGTCGTCTGGCCGATGCAGGTCAAGCCTCCCCGCGTGCCGCGCGCGGCGACCGTCGCCTTCGCGGCGTCGCAGGGCCCGCGCGTTCCGCCGGGGACCTACACCGTGCGTCTGACCAAGGGCGGCAAGTCGATCGAGACGAAGCTCGAGATCGGAATCGACCGGCGCGCGCCCTACACCGTCGAAGACCGGAAGGCGCAGTTTGCCGCCGTCATGAAGGCGCACGCCCTCTTCGAGCGGATGAGCGCCCTCGTGGACCGGATCGACGCGGCGCGGGCTGCGGCCGCCCGGCGCGCCAGGGCTCTGCCGGAATCCGACCCCGGGCGTCGGCGGCTGCAGGAGACGATCGACAAGCTCGACGCGATCAAGCGCGAGATCGTCGCGACGAAGGAAGGCGGCGCGATCACGGGAGAGGAGCGAATCCGCGAGCACCTCGACACCGTCTACGGAGCGTTGAACGGTTGGGAGGGCAAGCCCGCCGCCTACCAGGTCGAGCGGGTCGAGACGCTGGGCCGGGAGCTTGCGGACGTCGCCAGGGAGTTCGACGCCCTCGCCGCCGGAGAATTGAAGGCGCAGGCGGAGGCGAAGCACGCCGGCGCCGGCGGTCGTCGCCCATGACGCCATTCCCCGAAAAGTCCGAGGCGGCGCCATACTTCTTCCGGTACATCGACCGGGTCGCGAGCCCCGACATCGGGCACGAGCTCGAGAAGCAGGAGAGGGAGACGCTCGCCCTTCTCGCGGGGATCTCCGAGGAGAAGTCCCTCTACCGGTACGCGCCGGAAAAGTGGAGCATTCGCCAGGTCTGGAACCACGTCAGCGATTGCGAGCGGCTCTTCCTCTCCCGGGCCTTCTGGTTCGCGCGGGGCTTCGACGACGCTCTTCCGAGCTTCGAGCAGGACGACGCCGCCGTGGCGGCCCGGGCCGACGACTTCTCGTGGTCGAGCCACGTCGAGGACTTCCGGGCCGTCCGCTCCTCGACGCGCACCTTCTTCCGAAACCTGCCCGCCGCCGCCTGGGCGCGGGGCGGGACCGCGAGCGGCAATCCCTTCACCGTGCGGGCGCTGGCCTTCATCATCGTCGGCCACGCCGCCCACCACACGCAGGTCCTGAAGGAGCGATACCTCTAGGGGTCGCGAAGCGTCCGGCCTCCTCTCTCTCTCTCCAGGAGAGGGTCCCGGTGAGGGCCGCCTCGCGCCGCGTCCGTCATCGCTTCGCTCAACTCCCACAGCCGGCGGCGCTCGGCGGGATCGGCAACGCGGGCTTCGGGCGAGACTCGGCGGAAGGATCGGATCTTCGACCACAACTGCCCGCTCTCGGACTCGAACGCTTCGTCGAGGAGCAACTTCAGGGCCGACTCCGCGGCGTCGGCCGGCGTCTGCGCCAGCAAGGGATCGGCAAGGAGTGGAACGGCCCACCGCATCCAGCGCGGGAAATTTCGCCGGATTCCCGTCTTGACAACCCCGATCTTCAGACAGTTGACCATGACATGGGGCCGCGCCGCGCCGCAAGCCCTCGAAAGCCGGCGCGCGAGCTCCACGGCGAAGAGATCGTTGGCGCAGCAGGACTGCCAGACCGCGCGAAGGGTCGAGAAGCCGCGACTCAAGTTCACGTCGTCGAAGCGAACTCTCCCGTTTCGGGCCGCGCCGCTGACGAGCAGGATCTTCGCCGCCCGGCCGGAGGCGCCGGAGGCTTCGAGCATCGGAAGAAGCCTCATCGTGAGCGCGAACCGCGCGAGGTAGTTGACCGCAAAATTGACTTCGACGCCCTCCGGCGTCAGCTCCCGGCGCCCGAGGACGACGCCGGCGCTGTGGACGAGATCGTCGAGCCTCGGGAAGCGGCGCAAGATCTCGCCGGCCAGACGATCGACCTCCCGAACCAGGCCGAGGTCGGCCGCAAGGAATTCGACGTTCCGATTCCCGGCCGACTCGCGAAGCCACCGCTGCGCCGCCTCACCTCTTGCTCGACCGCGCCCGACCACGATCACGCGGGAGCCGGCCTGCGCCAGCCCGAGGGCGATCTCGCGTCCGATCCCGTCGGTTCCTCCGGTGACGACGGCGCAGCGGATGGTCGACGGTGTATCGCGTATCACGGAGCCTCGCAACAGGAGACCGGGTGGTGCGTCTTCGCGTGACGAGGGGACGGAAGGTCCCCGGCGGGGCGTCACGGCGGAGGGGTGTCCACGGTCTTCTCTTCGGCGGTGGCCGGCGCTGCCGCGCAAGGAGGCCGAACCCGCATGAGCAGTCGAGCGGTTCTCACGCAGAATGCGATCGAAAGGAGTCCCGCTGACGCCCGGCGGGGAAAGGGGCGACAACTCGCCGGGACGGCGCTGACCGCGCTGGCCTGCCTGGTGCTCGCCGGGAGCGCCGCGACGAAATTCGCGCATGTGCCGAGGGTCGTCCAGGAGCTCGGCCGGTACGGGTTCTCCGGCGGCCGGTTGATCTTCGTCGCCTGCCTCGAGGCGGCGAGCATCGTTTTCGTCCTCGCTCCTCCGACGCGCAGGCTCGGGCTTCTCTTCGTCTCCGCGTACCTGGGCGGCGCGATCGCGACGCACCTGCAGCACGGCAGCTCCATGGCTCCTCCCGCAATCGTGCTGGCGATCTTCTGGATCGCTACGGCGCTCGCCCGGCCCGAGGACTTTTCGCCCCTCCTGGGCGGTTAGGAGACGGCATGACGGCGGACCGGCCCGACGCGGCAGAGGCGGCGCAGGACCGTGGGAACGAGCTCTTCGACGGCCACCGGCCGCTCCTCTTCTCGATCGCCTACCGGATGCTCGGCAGCGTCGCCGACGCGGAAGACATGGTTCAGGAGGCGTTTCTGCGCTGGCAGAAGACGCCGTCCGACGAGATCAAGTCGCCCAGGGCGTTCCTCGTCACGGTCGTCTCCCGCCTCTGCATCAACCAGCTCCAGTCGGCCCGCGCGAAGCGCGAAGAGTACTTCGGCCCGTGGCTTCCCGAGCCGATCCTGACCGGGAGCGCGGGCGATCCGTGGGCCGCGCTCTCGACCGCCGAGTCCCTGTCGGTCGCGTTTCTCGTTCTCCTCGAGCGGTTGACCCCGACCGAGCGCGCCGTCTTTCTCCTTCGCGAGGTCTTCGATTACGGCTACCCCGAGATCGCCGAGATCCTCGGGTTCTCGCTCGCCAACTGCCGCCAGCTCTTCCGCCGGGCGCGCCAGCATGTCACGGAGGGCCGGCCCCGCTTCGAGCCCACGCCGCAAGAGCGCACGGACCTGCTCCGGCACTTTCTTCGCGCCGCGCAGGAGGGCGACATGGACGGCCTCGTGTCGCTTCTCGCGCAGGACGTCGTCCTCTACGCCGACGGGGGCGGGCGAGCCTCGGCCGTGGTCAACCCGATCTACGGCCCGGATCGCGTCGCGCGATTCATCGTGCAGGGGCGCAGGAACCTGATGCCGGCGGACGTCGATCGGCGCGAGACGGTGATCAACGGGCAGCTCGGAGTCGTCGCGTATTCGGGGCGGCGGCCGTTCGGCGTCCTCACGATCGACGTCGCGGGCGGGCTGATCCGGAACATCTTCATCGTCACCAATCCCGAAAAGCTCGAGCGGCTCCCGGTCCTTTAGCCGTCACACCTCATCGGCTCGCCCGGTCTTCCTTCCGGACGACGAGATCCTCGAAGGGGTGAAAAACATGGCAGCCACATTCCCGTCCCCGGCGACCGGCTCTCGCGATTCGGCTCCTCCGCGAAAGCGCCTCCCGCCGCTTCCCCCGCCGGACTGGCTTCCAAAGGGGGCGTGGCCATTCGAGACGGCAGCGCTCGATTTCGAGGGCACGACGCTCGCCGTCACCGAGGCCGGAGCCGGGCCCGCGCTTCTGCTCGTCCACACCGGGACGTGGTCGTTTCTCTGGCGCGACGTCATCCTTCGGCTCGAGCGAGACTTTCGATGCGTCTGTTTCGACGCGCCGGGGACCGGCCGAAGCGGCCGCCTGCCCGCCTCCGGGATCACCCTCGACCGCGCGGCTCGCGCCCTCGATGCGGTCGTCGAGGCCCTCGACCTGCGTGACTTCACGCTGGTCGTCCACGACCTCGGCGGCCCGTCGGGGATCGCCGGCGCCGCGCGGCGCCCTGAGCGCGTCCGCGGGATCGCGGCCGTCAACGCGTTCGGCTGGCGGCCGGAAGGAAGGCTCTTCCGCGGAGCGCTGGCGCTGGTGGGAAGCCCGCTCGTGCGCGAGCTCGACGTGGCGGCGAAATTCATCCCGCGCCTGAGCGCGACCTCCTTCGGCGTCGGCCGGCGGATGGACGGCGAGAGCCGGCGGGCCTTCCTGGCCGGCATGGAAGAAGGGAGGGTGCGCGCCTTCCACCGCTATCTCGAGGATGCCCGCAGGGCCGACGGGCTCTTCGGGGCGGTCGATCGGGCGCTCCGCGGGCCGTTCCGGGATCTTCCCCTACTCACGATCTTCGGCGAGCGCAACGATCCGTTCGGCTTCCAGCCGCGGTGGAAGGCGCTCTTCCCCGAGGCGCGGCAGATCGTGGTGGCGAAGGGGAACCACTTTCCGATGTGCGACGACCCCGACCTCGTGGCCGGGAGTATCCGCTCCTGGCACCGGGAGAGGATCGCGCGGCTCGGGTAACCAGGGTCGCCTCTTCTCGAATCGCTCGAAGAGAAAGGAAGGAGAAACCGTCTCATGGAAACCGTCAAGAGAATCGATCCTGCCGACGCCATGGGAAAGACCCGGGAGCTCTTCGCCGCCGCCGCCGAACGGCTGGGCGTCGTTCCCAACATGCTGCGAGTGATGGGCCATTCGCCCGAGCTGCTCGGCGCCTATCTCGATCTGAACCGCGCAATTCACGGCCTGGCGGTTCCCGAGAGGCTGCGGATCCTCATCGCCGCCGCGGTCGCCGAAGCGACCGGCTGCGACTACGGTGTGTCCTTCTCGAGGGGCTTCGCGATGCGCGCGGGCCTGCCCGACGAGGACTTCGACTCCGCTTGCCGCGCCGAGGCGCGTGACCCGCGGACTGACGCCGCGCTGCGTTTCGTGGCGAAGTCCGTCGAGAACCGCGGCCACCTGCCGGCCTCGGAGGTCGAGGCGCTTCGCCAGGCGGGCTTCGGCGAGCGCGAGATCGTCGAGATCATCGGCCTGGTCGGCGTGAACCTTTGGCGAAACTACTTCAACCTCCTCGCTGGCACGCCGGTGGAGTCCGCGACCGGCTGGGCGGCCGCGGTCGCCGCCGGTTAGAGTTTCGTCCGGTTGTTCGTCCGCGCCCGGCGCCACGCGCCGGGCGATTCTTCCTGGAGGAATGCCATGAACGTCAAATCCGCGCTCGCCCTGGCTCAGCTGTCGAGTCTCGTCGTCTTCGGCCTGGCCGCCGCCTGGTACCTCGTTCCCTGGCTCCGCACCCAGAGCCGGGCCCGGGCGTTGACGGTTCTTCTCTGGCCGCACGTCTTCCGGTACGTGGCTCTTCAGGTCTTCGCGGCTCAACAGGCAGGCTTTCCGATCTCCGATTCGGCGCGGGACGGGATCCTGATTGGCGATCTTGCCGGCGCCGTCCTCGCGCTTCTCGCGATCGCCGCGTTGCGCGCCGGCGCCCGCTGGTCGACCGCGCTCGCGTGGGCGCTGTTCGTCCAGACGACCTACGACACGGTTGCGAACGTTCGTGCCGGCATTCACGAGCATCTCTTCGGGCTCGCCCAGGGCGTGTCCTGGCTCGTCGTTGCGTTCTATGTTCCCGTGATCGTCGTGAGCCTCGCGCTGATTGCCTGGCAGCTCTGGTCTCGACGCGCCGAGTCGCTGGCCTCGGAGGATCGCCAGGCCGACGAGCTCGGCCTGCGCTATCTCACCCGGCTCTCCTGAGACCCGAACCGGATGCCCAACGTGTTCGTCACTGTCGGCCGGGTGAGCGTCGCGTCGGGAGCGGGCCGCATTCCGAACTGGCTCTCCACACACACCGCCCCGGAGGACCGCACGGAGCGCCTCGCGCGGCGCGCCGACCGCTGGCCGGGATACGAAGCCGCCGTACGCCAGTCTCTGGGGACCTTCAAGAAGCTCACCGACTCCCGCGATCTCAACGCCAGCCCCGGCGCGTCGAGATCGTGCGGCTGCCCTCGGCGATGAGCGTCGAGCAGTTCCTGAGCGGCTATCCCTCGGCGGTGGACGCGCAGACCGTGGCGATCATGAACGAAGCGGAGCCCGGCACCTCGCTCGAAGCCGGACGGCTGATGAAAAGCGTCACGGGCGCGCCGCTGCCGTAGCCGCCAGAGCCTCGGAGACCCGATTCGCCACTTCGGCCACGTCGGCCGAGGATTCGACGCCCACGGAGACATGACCCTCGCCGAACGGGAAGATCGCCTGGTATTGCTTCCCGTAGCGGATGATGACGTGGCGTACGCCGTCGAGATCGAGATTCCCGCGCCGCCTCGTCGCTTCGAGGACGATCGGGTTGACGATGAGCTCCTCCATGACGTCGGTCTCGGGCGGGTTGTGGCTCGGCCATTCCGCCCGCTGCTCCATCTCGGTGATCTTGCCGGATTCGTTCACGGCCACGTAGCGAATCCCGGGATCGAGGGGAAAAAGGCGCGGGGCGAGTCGGTCGCTCACGGGCGTACCTCCTCCTTCCCGAAACACGCTCACCGGGAGGAAGGTTGCTCCCAGGCCGGTTCCGGCAGCTGGAACGACAGCGCCTCGAGCGCGCGCTCGTCCATCGCGTAGGGAATCCACTTGCGTACGCGCCGGGCTCCGAGCGCCCGGTAGAAGGTTTCGGCGCGGCGGTTGCCGGCAAGAACGTTCCACTTGAGCCGGCCGGCCCCCGCTTCGAGCGCCTCGGCCGCGACCGCCCGGAAGAGAGCCTGGCCGGCTCCGCGCCCGCGCGCCTGCTCGCGCACGTAGAGCTCCTTCAGCGTGACCGTCGGCTTGAGGTCGTAGGTGAAGGGCGTCACGACCGTCACGGCATATCCGACCGGGTCGCCGGTTGCGGCGTCCTCGGCGACGGTGATTCGACACTGGGCGTCCTGGCCGAAGGCCCGCTCTTCGAGATCTCGCTCCGTCACCGCGAAGAAACGAATGTACCGCTCGAACATGGCGAGCTCCCGCATCATCTCGAGAAGCCGCGGCAGATCGCGCCTCTCGGCGGGGCGCACCCGGTGGCGAGAACGCCCCGCGGAGCTCCGGGGCTTCTCGGCCTTCAGCACCCGCACGCGACCCGGGAGGCCGCGACCTGCGTAGATCCGGTGCTCTGCTCGAGCGGGTATCCCTCGTCGAGCCAGCCGGTCACCCCTCCCAGCATCTCCTTGACCCGGAAGCCCAGCGACGCCAGCCGGATGGCCGCCCGCGCCGATCCGTTGCAGTGAGGGCCGGCGCAGTACACGACGAAGAGCGTGCTCTTCGCGTACGCGCTCATCCGCTCGGCCGTCATCGTCCGGTGCGGAATGTTGACCGCGCCCGGCACGTGCCCCTTCGCAAAGGCGCCCGGGCTGCGCACATCCACGATCACGAAGTCCGGCTGTGCCGCCAGCGCCTCGTACACGTCCGAGCAATCCGTCTCGAAACGAAACCGCCCCTCGAATCGGGCCAGGGCCTCCTCGGGACTCGCCGCGGGGAATTCCGATACGAGCGTGCTCATCGCCACCTCCTCGCCGATGCTCCGATCGTACGGTCCGCGGCCCGGCGGGACGAGTGGCAAAAACGACAATATATGGTAAGAAACCGCCATGCCGCCGCGCCGCCCGGATCCCGGCCTCGTTGCCGTCCTCGCCTACGACGGCCTCTGCACGTTCGAGTTCGGAATCGCGGTGGAGATCTTCGGTCTGCCGCGTCCCGAGTTCACGTTCCCCTGGTACCGTTTCGCCGTCGTCGGCGCCGACCGCGGGCCGATGCGTGCGACCGGCGGCGTCCGAGTCCTGGCCACGGGGATGCTGCGCCAACTCTCCCGGGCCCGGACGATCATCGTGCCCGGCTGGCGAGATCGCGGCGAGACGCCCCCGGCGGCTCTCCTGGAGGCGCTTCGAAAGGCGCACGCCCGCGGGGCGAGGCTCGTCTCGATCTGCTCCGGCGCCTACGTGCTCGCGGCGACGGGGCTGCTCGACGGCAAGCGCGCCACCACGCACTGGCGCTACGCCGAGGACCTCGCCCGAAGATACCCGGCGATCGACGTCGATCCGAACGTCCTTTACGTCGACGAGGGCAGCATCCTGACCTCCGCCGGCAGCGCGGCCGGCATCGACGCCTGCCTCCATCTCGTGGCGCGGGACTTCGGCTGGCGCGTCGCCAACGCGATCGCCCGCCGCCTCGTGACGACGCCGCACCGCCCCGGCGGCCAGGCCCAGTTCATCCGGTCGCCGGCGACGGACCACCCGGGCACGGCCCTCTCCGCCGCGATGGACTGGGCGCGCCGCCACCTCGCGGAAGATCTCCGGGTCCGGGACCTCGCCAAACGCGCCGCGATGAGCGAGCGGACCTTCCTGCGCCGTTTCTTCGACGCGACCGGAGCGACGCCCAAGGCCTGGCTCCAGTACGAGCGCGTCGCGCGCGCCCAGGACCTGCTCGAGTCCTCCGACCAGCCGATCGATCGCGTGGCGGAGTCCTCGGGCTACGGATCCCCCGAGACCTTCCGGGCGGCCTTCCGGGCCCGGGTCGGAATCCCGCCGGGGGCGTATCGGCGCCAGTTCCGGAAAGAGCGCGCCGCGTGGTGACGGCCTCGCCCGAAAGTTCCGGAGGCCGTCAGCTCGGCAGCTTCAACCCCTTCTTGGGCGCGACGCAGTTGTCCCCCTTGCGCAGCACGCACAGCCGGTAGACGACCTCGTCGCTCCAGTAGTCCAGGCTGTACTTCACGTCTCCCCAGGAGCTGAGGTACTGCGTGTTGACCGACGTGCCGGCGACGACCGTGTCGGCGCCCACGCGGCGGTCAGCTCCCGCCGCGAGCAGGCGGCCCGTCTCGCCGTCCTTGACCATGAACTCGATCGAGGCCTCGCCGACGAAGGGCGGCTTGCCGGTGATGAACGTCCAGAGATAGCTCGGCGCGCTCCCGTACGGAACGCCCTTCGAGGCGACCTTCAGGATCGTGATGGCCTTCTTGCCGCCCGTCAGCGCGATCTGCACGAGCATCGCGCCCGGTCCCACCTGGTCCACGAGCTCGTAGTCTCTGGCGAGCTTCGTCCGGAGCGTGTCGTGGAAGCTGTCGACGAGCTTCTGCAGGTCCTTGCGCTCGTCTTCGGTGAGCTTCCACTTCGGATCGCTCCAGATCGTGACGGGATCGAGCGCGATCTTCTTGTACTCCGCCCAGTTCGCCTCCGGGTTCTTGTAGACGAGCAGCTCCTCCTCGCCCTTCTTGCCGGGCTGGAGCAGGGCCCGGTTCTCGCCGAGAAAGCCGCTCGCTTCCGTCTTTCGGGCCTGGCTGCCCGTGGCGCAGCCGGCGAGCGTCGCCGCGCATCCAGCGAGAAACACGGCGAGCCGCGCCGCCGCGGCATGAGACGAGCGGGTCGTCATCTCGCCCCTCCTGTGGTTTCGGTCCCGGGTGGGGATTATCTCCGCATTGCCTCTCCCCGCCTCCGGAAAAAAGGGGCCGAAGGCGCGGATAATGTGCGCCCGGCAACCTTGATCGGGCAGACCCTCTCTCACTATCTCATCGAGAGACGCCTCGGCCTCGCCGAGCCCCGGAGCGCGAGGCGCTCGCCCTTCCGGCGCCCTGACTGCGCGGCTTCGTCCGAGGACCCTGATAACCTCCCGACGCCCCGAGAGACAGAGGAGGAGCGATGCCCGGAACCTACAAGAAGATCGAGATCGTCGGAACCTCCCCGGACAGCTTCGCGGACGCGGTCAAGTCCGGCATCAAGACCGCCTCGGAGACCGTGCGCCACATGGATTGGTTCGAGGTCGTCGAGATGCGGGGGCGCATCGCGAACGGCGGCGTCGCCGAGTTCCAGGTGACGCTGCGGATCGGCTTCAAACTGGACCGCTGATCGCCGGGGCGCGAGGCGGCATCGTCGGCGACCAGGCTCGGGATTCCCCGGCCCGCCGGCCTCGCAACGGCGGAGTCGAGCCCGTCGCCCGGGAGCGTCGCCATCCTCGAAGCCGCCCTACCGCAGCATCCGCTCGAGCTCGGGCGACTTGCGCCCCGTCATCTCCCAGCGCAGGAGCGAGGCCGGGATCAGGCCCCGGCTGTTGAAGTCGTCCATGAACGCCTTCATCCGGAAGGCGTCGCCGTCCTGCTGCCTCCGCTCGGCCAGGAGCTTCTCGATCTCCATCTTGCCGATCAGGTAGCTCGGTCCGTAGCCGGGCTGCTGGAGAAAGAGATGCTGCTCGAAGAAGACCAGCTTCAAGTCCTTGCGGAGCCACCCGCGAGGAGTCTGGGCGCAGGCGAACGCCGCCGCCTGGTCGAGCGTCATCCGGTTGCTCTGCATGAAGAGCTCGCCCAGCGCCCGCGCGGCCCGCTGGGCGACGAGGATGTAGACCAGCTCGCGCGAGCGCGGCCGCGCGTCGAACATTCCGGCCTGCATCATCAGCTCCTCCCAGCAGGTCGCGTGGCCCTCGGTGCGCGTGTTGAAGATGTTGTAGAGGAGCGCCTCGCGGCGAATCGGGCTGGAAGGCGGATCGTTTGCCATCCGGGCCTTGTCGAACCAGTGGTACCCGTGCGTGCGCATGACCTCGGGGTCGCGGTAGTCCACCTCGGAGAAGAACTCGCGCGGCGCGGGGCTGTAGCTGCCGATTCGCGCCCGCAGGGCCGGGTCCATCCAGGGCGCGACCGTCAGGATCTCGTGATCCCGAAGAAACGCCATGTACTCCGTGACCGCGTCGTGGAATCGCCGGTCGTACTCCGCGGCGTTCGAGGCGACGGGCTCCTGGGGAGGCCGCTTCGCGTTCTTGACCTCCTCCATGGCGAGCAGGGCCTTCGACCGCGCAAGCTCGTTGCCCATGAGCGCGACCTCTTCCTGCCACGTGTGCGGGACGAGCTGGACGTTTTTCAGATACCAGTCGTAGTTCTCGATTCCCACTCCCGACGGCCCGGTCTTCGACGGCGCCTGCGATTCGAGCCACGCGGCGAACTCGTCGGTGGCGCGCTTGGCCTTCTCGACGTCGGCCTCGAGGGCCGGCTGCGCGCGGCCGAGCTTCGCGGCGAGCTTGCCGAGCTCGTCGCTCTGCTGCCGGACGCTCTTCGCCCCGTAGACCCAGAGATCCCGGCCGTTTCCGGTCAGGTTGGTCTTCGCCTGCGCGAGAAGTCCGGGAATCGCGCGGATTCCCGGGGACATCCGCGCGGCGCTTTCCGGCGTCAGCGGGAACTCGTCGCGCCAGACCTCGACCGCGCCGGCCGCGAACGGCCCCTCGCGGGCCGGCTGATCGCTCTCCTCCCCGAACACCGTGACGTAGAAGGCCGGGTTGCTGGCCCAGGGCTTCAAGACCCGGTGATCGAAGTCGAGGCCGGCGAGCTCCGCGCGCACGATCTGGTAGTCGACCTGCTGCGGGATGGGCCAGCCGCTCGGGTCGATCGCGGCCAGGCGCTTGCGGTAGGTTTCGAGCTCGCGCTGCTGCGCCGCCATCGCGGCGGCGCCGTAGTCCGGCACGCCGCCGACGATCTTCGGCTTCTGGAAAGATCTCCAGTCCCGAAAGAACGAGACCAGGTCCTCGTAACGGCTCGCGCCGGCGGGCGAGGAAGGCGAGGCGCCGCGGGCGAGCAGCGGAAAGACGGCGAGGCAGATCAGGAGCATCGGGCCGCAAGACTTCAGCATCGTTTCTTGACCTCCTGAAACGAGGCTGAAGGATATGACGGAGTCCCGGAGTCTCGCCGGCTCGCTCTCACGAGCGCTTCACGGGCTGCCCGGGCCCTGCCTCGGGATTCTCTCCTCGGCGCTCGGCCCACGCGAGCACGGGCACGCCGGCTGCCAGCACGGCGATCCCGACGAGCGCCCCCAGGCCGGTGTAGGCGACGCTCGACCAGAGCAGGTAGACGCACGTCGCGCAGAAGAGCAGCGGAACGGCCGGGTAGAGGGGCACGCGAAACGGGCGTCGAGCGCCGGGATCGCGGACTCGCAGCACGATGAGCGCGATCCCCACCAGGAACAGGAAGGCCCAGAAGACGGGAGCGGTGTATTCGACCATGGTCGCAAAGCCCGAGCGCGTGAATGCGCCCAGGCCGACGAGCGCGAGGGAAATCAGCCCCTGAACGAGCAGGGCATTGCCCGGCGTGTCGGCGCGGCCTCGCCAGCGGCCGAGGGCCCGAAAGATTCGGAAGTCGGAGCCCAGCGCGTAGCTCGCCCGCGCCCCCGTCAGGATCGTGCCGTTGGCGGAGGTCACCGCCGAAATCGCCACGAAGAGGCTGACGAGCCCGGCTCCGGCCTGCCCGAGCCAGCGCTCCAGCAGATCCGCCGCGACGGCGCCCGACCGCGCCATCGCCGGCAGTCCGAGGCCGCGCAGGTAGGCGGCGTTGACGAGCAGGTAGATTCCCGTCACGAGCGCGACGCCCCAGAGGAGCGCCCATGCCAGATTGCGCCTGTCGCCGCGCATCTCGGCGGAGATGTAGGCCGCCTCGCTCCATCCGCCGTAGGTCAGAAGGACGAACACGAGGGCATGCCCGATGGCCGCGGTAGGCGGCGCCGCGGCTTCGGGCGCAACGAGCGGGCCCGCAGCCGGCGGAGCGGCCACGGCGAAACCGCAGACCACGACCAGCAGCAACCCGAGGACCTCGGTGGTCGTGAGAATTTCCTGGGCCCACTTGCCCTCCTTCAGACCCAGGAAATTGATCCCCGTCAGGACCACGATCAGCCCCGCCGCGAGGATCGCCGAGGAGGACCCTTCGGGGAGCCGCAGGAGCCGCGACGCATAGTCCCCGAAGACGAAGGCGAGCAGAGCGATCGACCCCGTCTGGAGGACGGCCAGTCGCGACCAGGCGTAGAGGAAGGCCGGATGCCTTCCATACGCCCGCATCAGATAGTGGTATTCGCCGCCGGGATGCGGATACGTCGTGACCAGCTCGGCATAGCACAGCGCCCCCACGAACGAGGCCGCGCCGCCGGCGAGCCAGAGCAGGAGCACGGTCGAGGGCTTCCCGGCTCCCGAGGCGACGATCGCCGGCGCCTTGAAGATGCCCGCTCCGACGACGATCCCGACGACCAGAGCGATCGCATCGACGAGCGAGAGCGCCCGCAGCGGCTTTGCGGCCTTCTCCGAACGTTCAGGCACGAATGGGACGGCTGGGGATTCCCAGGACCTCCGCCATGCGAGTATCGCCGCCCTTCGCGGCGGGCCTCGTGATGAAAAGGAATCTCGAGAAATCCGTGCCGCCCGATCGAAAGCGCGGTTCGGTGGAGCCCCGACGAGCGAAGCCAAACCATTGAAAACAAAAGGAGCATGCGGCCGTGGTCCCCCTGGCAATGCCTCCCCTTGCATATATCAACTTTTGTTGATATGTTGACCTCGTGAGACCGCAGCAAAAGACCGCCCGCCTCTTTCACGCCTTCTCTGACGAGACCCGGCTCGCGGTGCTCGATCGGCTCCGCAAGGGAGAGTGTTGCGTCTGCGACCTCGTGGATCTGCTCGGCGCCGGACAGTCCCGGCTCTCCTTCCACATGAAGGTCCTGAAGGACGCGGGCCTCGTCGTCGACCGGCGGGAAGGCCGCTGGATCCACTATGCCCTGAACTTCGAGGGCCTGGAGAGGGCACACCAGGCGATCGCATCCTTGCGGGACAGCAAGGGCGCCTCGGAGGCCGCCGCGTGCTGCGCGAAGTGAATTGGCGTATTCGACACATCAAGAATTGTTGATCATCAGGGAGGCAACCATGACGGACCAGAACATCACAGACGTCGTTCGAGAGAAGTACGGCAACGCCGCGCGGCAGGTCATGACCGGCAAGGCGTCCTGTTGCGGGCAGCCGTCGGCTTCCGGGCTTTCCGGGGATCCGATCACGTCGAACCTGTATGAGATCGCGGAGAGGGCCGAAGTCCCCGAGAAAGCTCTTCTCGCCTCGCTCGGATGCGGGAACCCGACGGCTCTCGCCAGGCTCGAGCCCGGTGAGGTGGTACTCGACCTGGGATCCGGGGGCGGCATCGACGTGCTCCTGTCCGCAAAGCGCGTCGGGCCCTCGGGCAAGGCCTACGGTCTCGACATGACCGACGAGATGCTCGAGCTCGCCCGTGAGAACCAGCGCCGGGCGGGCGTCGAAAACGCCGAGTTCCTGAAGGGCCGGATCGAGAGCATCCCGCTGCCCGACGGGAGCGTCGACGTGATCGTGTCCAACTGCGTCATCAATCTCTCGGCCGACAAGGACCGGGTGCTGCGCGAAGCCTTCCGGGTCCTGAAGCCGGGCGGCCGATTCGCGGTATCCGACATCGTCGTCGCGGGGGAAATCCCGGCGGCGATTCGCCAGAGCGTTCTGCTGTGGATCGGGTGCGTGGCCGGAGCCCTCTCCGAGGTCGAATACCGCC